>JBEKIN010000120.1:0-11966 GCA_050011735.1 Acidobacteriaceae bacterium
CCGCCGCGCTCGCGCCTGGCGTCGTCACTCCCAGCAACAGCGGAGCCACCCCGCGAGCGATCACCCCCGCCGCCCTCGCCGCATCCTGATTGGTCAGCACCGCGATGGCCAGCTTTTCCTTCGGGAACACCATGTTCTCCGACGTAAATCCCATCACTTCGCCTGAATGTTCCAGGTACCCGTGCCCGCTCAACTCTCCCACCGCCAGTCCCAGCGCGTAATGCGAATCGCTCCCGTCCCTGAGCTTCACCGAAGCAAACATCTCGTCGTACGACTTCGCCTCCAGCAGTGACCGGTTCATCACGCTGATGTCCCACTGCCCCAGGTCGTAGGCGGGCATCGCCAACTCGCCCGCCGCAAACATCCACCCCGCTCCCTCTTTCTGAGAAGGCCGCAGCGGCCCCAGCGCATACCGGCTGTAACCCTGGGCGTCGGTGTCCCCCAGCTTCTTCACATCGGAGTTCCATACCTCCTTCATCCCCAGCGGATGAAAAACGTGCCCCTCCAGAAACTGCATCAGCGGCTCCCCGCTGACCATCTCCACTATCTGCCCGGCAATCACGTAGTTCGTGTTCGAGTACTGCCACTTCGTTCCCGGATCGAAATCCAGCGCCTTCTTTCCCCAAACATCCATGATGTGCTGGCTGGTCGTCCCTTCCAGCATCGGCGGCATCAGGTAGTCTTCCGGCCAGTAATCCTGGTAGCCCGACGTGTGCGACAGCAGCATCCGGATCGTCACTTCGTTTGCCCGCGTCAGGTCCGGCAGGTACTTCCCCACCTGCTCGTCGAGTGACAATTTCCCCTGCTGCTCCAGCAGCAGAACCGCCGCCGCCGTGAACTGCTTCGAAATCGATCCAATCGAGTACCGCATGCCCGGCTCAGCCGCCTCGGGAGGATCCAGCCGCGCCTTCCCATACCCCTTCGTGTATGCAATTTCTCCATCGCGCACGATGGCCAACGACGCGCTCGGAACCCCCGTCTGCTGGAGCGCCTGCTCCGCCACCTGATCCACTTTCTGCGCAACATCGGGCGGCAGCATATTCACGGTTAACTGCGCCTCGGATGCAGCGCTCGCCACCACGAAACACAACAACAGAAGGCCTCTCCGAACCATCACGGGCATTCCTCCAAAACAGCAAGATTAGCATTGCGTGGGCGCAATACTGCAACCCGGGGCCTCCGGTGGTCACGAAAGAACCCCCGGTTGCACGATTCTTCGCGGTTTCAGGCAGACAAACGTACTACCACCAGTGCTATGCTGTTTGTCCTGGAGCGCTTCCAATGCCTCTACGGGCCGCCACCCCACTGGTTGTCCTTCTCCTCGCGTCTCCAGCTCTCCTGTGTCAATCGGCGCCCGTCTCATCCACCCAGGTCGCTGCCTCCTCTCCGCACAGCGCAACACCCGCTGCGGGCCCGGCTGCCCCCGTCGACACCCCTCCCGCAGGCTCAGACTCGTCCATCGCCCCCGCAAAGGAATCCTCCGCCCTCTCCCGCGTCCTCTTCTATTACCCTGCCGCGCGCGAGACCGTCGAGAAAGAGGTGCACGCTGTTCCTTCCACTGACGCCGCCCGTCTTGACCGCCTCCGTTCCGCCTTCCGCACGGCCGGTTGCGACGGCAGCCGGATGAGCGAAGAACCCGTCACTGACAAGCACGGGGCTGCTGGCGCCGACCTCATCTGCACCTGGCCGGGCGGGGAGGGAACGGGAACCGTCGTCATCGCCGCCCACTATGAGCACGGCGGCAAAGGCCAGGGGGCAATCGCCGGCTGGAGCGGCGCAGCTCTTTTGCCCTTCCTCTATAAGGCCATTCAGGGCCAGCCGCGAAGACACACCTATATCTTTCTTGAAACCTGGAAAAGCGAGGGCGCCGCCGCGTGGATCAAATCGCTCTCCCGTGACGAGAAGCGCCGCATACGGGCCATGATTGACCTCGATGCTCTCGGTCTCGGCGTCACTCGCTACTTCACCACCTTCAGCCCCTTCGAAGATCCTGTGCTCGGCTCGTCCCATCTGCAAATCGAACTGATCTGGGCCGCCATCGATGACGGTTTGACCCAGGCTCCGCTGGAAACCAGCCCGCATCGCTGGCTCTCCGTCGATGCCACCGATCCCTTCCGCGCCCTCATGATCCCGACCATCGTCATCCACTCGGTTCCGCCGGAATCCGATCGATTGCCGGGCTCGGCTGCGGATATTGCTGCGGCCGTCGACGGTGACGCCTACTTTAAGAGCTACCACCTGATGTGCACCTTTCTGACCTCTCTCGATCGGGTCGCAACCAAACTGAGCCAGGACGATCCTGCCTGGAGTCTCGGCACCAGGGCCGGCGATCGTCCGGACGACGGCAATCCCCGCGTCACCTTCCGCGATCTCGGCGGTGTCAAGAAGGTGCACTAGTCGGATTCTGTTGCTTCACCCTTCTTCCAGCCCCACGACACTTATTCCTGATGCCCTCGAAAGACCCGTGGCCTGAACGTCATCCTTTGTTAACATGCCCTGCATGACCACACGGCGCCATTTTCTGTCGCTCGGCGCGCTCACCACCGCGAGCCTCACCATCCCCGACGCCTTCTCGCAAACCGCCGATTCCGTAAAACAGCTCCAGCCCCCCGCGAAACCGGTCATCGTCACCCGCGTCACCGGTGACAACGCCATCCAGGAGGCCTGGCAGATGCTCCTCGATGGCCAGGACACTCTCGACGCCGTCCACCACGTCTGCCTGGGCCGCGAAAACGACCCCAAAGATCACAGCGTCGGCCTCGGCGGCCTGCCTAATGAAGAAGGCGTAGTCGAGCTCGACTCCTGCTGCATGCACGGGCCCTCCCGTTCCGCTGGCTCCGTAGGCGGCGTCCGCGACATCAAAAACGTCTGCCTCGTCGCCCGCAACGTCTATGAGCACACCGGCCACGTCATGCTCGTCGCCGAGGGCGCCCAGCGCTTCGCCCTCGACCTCGGCTTCCCCAAAGAAAACCTCCTCACCGACGACGCTCGCAGAATCTGGATGCTCTGGAAGGAAAACAACTCCCAAATGGACTGGTGGGGCCCCAGCATGACCCAGCCCACGTGGAAGGACCCCTACGCCGGCCGTCCCGCGCCGAAACCCACCATGGACCTCCACGGCCTCTCGTCCCTGCGCCAGGACTCGCCCATTCAGACCGCCGCTCAACCCAGCGTCCCACAACTCCTGCCGGGCGTTGTTCCTCGTCACCCCACTCCCGAATGGGCAGAGACCATCCGTCTCCGCGCCCAAAAACTCGTCCAGATGGCTGCCGATCTCGGCATCGCTCCCGATGATCGCCTCTATGCCGCCGAACAAGTCCTCTGGCCCACCACCGGCACCATCCACGTCTCCGTCGTCAACACCAAAGGAGAAATCTCCGGCGCCACCACCACCTCCGGCCTCGCCTGGAAGCTCCCCGGCCGCCTCGGCGACTCGCCCATCCTCGGGGCCGGAAGCTATACCGATCAGGACGTCGGCTCCGCCGGAGCCACCGGCTCCGGTGAAGAAAACATCAAAGTCGCCGGCGCGCACACCATCGTCGAGCTCATGCGCCAGGGACGCACACCCCAGCAAGCCGGTATGGAAACCCTCCATCGCATCGTGCGCAACTACGACGGCGATATGACCAAAATCCGCCTTCTCGACATGGAGTACTACATCGTCCGCAAAGACGGCGCTTACGCTGGCTGTTCTCTTTGGAGCACCGGCCCCACGGGCCGACCTCGCGTCTTCGCGGTCCACGACGGCGCGGGCTACCGCGTCGAAAAATGCGCTGCCTTACTCGAAGGCGGCTCTCTGGAGTGGCCGCCATTCTGAGGACTCGCTGGCGAGGAGCCGCGATTCTGCAATCTTCTGTATCCCAGATCCCCCAGGCTGAATCCATTCATCTGACTTCAGCGGAAGGACTTCAGCCGGAGAACGCATGCCTTTCAACCTCGACACCACGACCGCTCTTCTCGCCCGCACCCCCGCCGCCCTCGACGCACTGCTCCGCGACCTGCCAGACTCCTGGACACTCCGCAATGAAGGCGAAAATACTTGGACGGCACTCGACGTGGTCGGCCACCTGAATCACGGCGAACGCACCGACTGGATTCCGCGGGTGAAGCGAATCCTCGAATCCGGAGAGAATCGGCCTTTCGATCCCTTCGACCGCTTCGCTCAGTTCCGCGAATCGGAAGGCCAGACACTCGCACAGCTGCTGGATGAATTTGCCCGCCTGCGCGCCGCGAATCTCGTTCAGCTCCGGGCGCTCGATCTGCAGCCTGCGGATTTCACTCTCCGCGGCCGCCATCCGGCCCTGGGCCCGGTCACGCTGTCGGAGTTACTCGCCACCTGGGCCGCGCATGACCTGACCCACCTGCATCAGATCTCGCGGATCATGGCGCACCAATACCGCGACGCGGTCGGCCCCTGGAGCAAATTCCTCGGCGTCCTCCAATGCTCCGGCCACAGCGCCTCCGCGTGAACGTTGCCTTTGAGCCCCGCGCCCTCCCAAATAGGCGGACGCTTGACCCGCTCCGGTTGGGAGAAGTCTGCTATTCGCCGCCAGCAGCGCGTCAAGCACATCGGCTGCGCCGTAGCTCGAGCTGCCTGCGGGAAGAAAACGCCCAATCTCCGTCAGATCGTCCCCCGCCGTTACCAGCGGCGGCTCCACGTGATGCCCACACCGCACCTGCTGATGACCGATGTTGGCCATCAGCGCGTTGCACAGGCACTTGCGGCCCTCCACATCCTCGGCCTTTCCGCCTTTTGCCAGATAGACCGACCGAGGCTCGGCCGGACAGCGATACGCGATCCGCCCATCTTCGCCGCGATACATTTCGCGCAGAAATCCGAGGTCGCAGATGCGCGGTCTCGCCGCGGCTACCGCCTCTTCCGAACACGTCCCTTCGAGGCACGCCACTTTGAACGGAAATCCCGCCGGCGAAGCCAGTGGATCGGTGAACACCTGCGCCTCGCCCCGCTGCGCCTTCTCGAGCAGAGCCTGCTTCAGATCCTCGCGTAGTCCGGATTCGCGCGTGAAGGCGAACGCCGTTCCCACCTGGACGCCGGCCGCTCCCAGTTCCAGAGCCTCGCGGAGTTTTGCCGCCGAACCATAGCCGCCCGCCAGCCAGAAAGGCGATCCCAGTTCCCGAATCTTCTCGATGTCGATGGCATCCCGCTCACCGTAAACCGGCTCACCCCGGGGGTTGAGCTGCGGCTTGCCCCGCGGCGGCGCATTGTGCCCACCCGCGGTTCGCGTTTCGATCACCAGCCCATCCACTCTGCCGTTGGCCTTGCGCAGCATCGTCGCCGCCAGCGTGTTCGACGACACGATGGCCAGAAACGCCGGCCGCCGCAGTGGCGCCAGATCGCGCTCCATAAAGTCGCGCGGATCGAAGCGCATGGTCACATCGTCGCCCTCACACGAGCCGATCACGTGCAGCGTGTATTCCGCATCGCGGTGGCCGGCCAGCCGATCCAGCACACCCGGGACGTGCAGTGGAATCCCAGCCCCCATCAGTACGTACCCAACCCCCGCCAGCATCGCCCCATACATCGAAGGCAAATGCGGAATCTGAACCTTCTCCAGGTAATTGATGCCCACCGGGTTCCTGTGTCCCTCGCGCGCCAGAAACACTTCGACGAAGTTGCTCATGATGCACAGTTCGGTCAGCTCGCGCGGTTCTTCCTGCTCGTGGTTTGGCAGCGTCCGATACGCACCCGCGGCGGCTTTCCCGCCGGGAATGTGATACGTGCGCCAAATACGCTCCGCCATGGCAGGAAAGGGAAAAGCATCCAGCCCGCGCCGCATGTGCCCGCCGGGGTCGCCGTCCTGCAGTCGCCGCACCAGGATCTCATCCAGCGCCGTCCCCGAAACCACGCCCAGCTGCCCCAGCCGCGAAACCGCCTGCGCCAGCCGCCAGCTGGACACTCCCGCGCCCATGCCACCCTGAATAATCACCGGATGTTGCTGCATGAGTCAATGGTTTCACTGCCGCCCAGCTCGCACTGTCGCAGATTTGTAATTTCGATCCTCTGCGTCGGATTCCGCAAACTTTAGTACCGTGAAGGGCTTCCGCGGTGCCGTGCCGGCTCCAGCCATCGACCTTCCGGCTTCCGCTTCTACTTCAGATACGCCCGCACCAGCTCAATCAGATCCTCTGCCAGCTCGGTCGTCGGCATCGAGTCCTTCTCCGGCGACATCATGTGCAGACGGATGTGATCCTCCAGCACCTCCGCCATCAAGCTGTTGATGCCGCCACGCACGTTGGCCAGCAGCATCAGCAGCGCGGCGCAATCGTCTTCCGTCGTCAATGACCGTTCAATGGCGTCCACCTGCCCGCGAATGCGATGGATCCGCGCCACCAACTTTTGCTTTTCCCGTTCGGTATGGCTCATGTTCTTCCTATATGGTAGGGAGGTATGTTATAAAAACTCAGGGCCAGTGTACTCCGATTCTCCCGCCGCGTGCTTCGCTGCGAACCCAGACTCCTCTTCTGTAACAAAATTGCAAACTTCTGCGGCGAAGATCATCCCTGTGACTCAAAGCCCTGCAAGGAGGGGCGTTGCTGCGTCGTTGCCTCATCATTCCCCTGCTGCTGTGCGCTCTGCTCGCGAGCGCGCAGTCGCTCCGTCCTTCGGCCACCCTTCCTGATGTCCCCGTTCCGCACCTCGACGCAGCGATCCCCTCATCCGGAGATCCGGCCCTGCCCGCACTCCTGCAATTCGGCGCTCCCCAGCAACCGCCGCAAGCGCCCACACCTCAGCCTGCCGCCGCAGCCGGCGAAGATCCCGGCCTCGCCATGTTCCCCCACAGCCAGACAGCGCGCTGGTGGATTTCCGGCCAGACCAACACCATCTTCCAGGCGAAGCCCGGCTTCCACTCGCCCTACCAGGGACCCAACAGCCTCGACAACGCCGGAGAATACAAGACCTCCCTCGTCGAAACCCTCTATCTCGGCTATCAGCCCCACCACAGCCTCCGCTACAACACCGACCTCCTCCTCGACTTCGAGAGTGCAGGCGGCCGCGGCCTCGGCGAAGCCCTGGGTCTGGCCGGATTCACCAACCTCGACGTCGTTCGCAATCCCAATCTCGGCACCGCGCCCTATCTCTCACGCGGCGGAATCCACCAGACCTTCGGCCTCACCAGTGAAATGACCGAAGCCGATCGCGACCAGTTCTCTCTCGCCACCGAGGTACCAGTCCGCCGCTTCGAAACCCGCATCGGCAAGATGGGTGCAAACGACTTCATGGACGTCAACGACGTCGCCACCGACAGCCATCTCCAGTTTCTCAACTGGACCATCGACGACAACGGCGCCTGGGACTACGCGGCCGATACCCGCGGCTATACTGTCGGCGGCCTGCTCGAATATGACGACCGCAACTGGAGCGCCCGCTACGGCTTCTTCGCCATGCCCATCGTCGCCAACGGCATCGCGCTTGATTGGGCCTTCTCCCGCGCGCACGGCCAGAACTGGGAATACGAGCTGCGCCACTCCTTCATCCACGGCCGCAAGGGCACAACGCGCGTTCTCGCCTTCGCCAACACCGCGCACATGGGCAACTACCGCGAGGCCGTGCAGGATTACTTCACCGGCAAGACGCCGACGCCGGACATCGTCTCCGTCGAGCGCTTCGGCACCGTGAAGTACGGCTTCAGCTGGAACAACGAGCAGGACATCACCGAAAATTTCCGCATCGGCACGCGCTTCGGCTGGAACGACGACAAGGAGGAATCCTACGCCTACACCGAAGACGCGCAGTCCGTGGTCATTGCTGGCGACTACGCCGGCGCCCGCTGGCATCGCCCTGCCGACAAAATCGGGACCGCCTTCGTCAGCAATGCCATCAAGAAAGATCACCAGAATTATCTGAAATATGGCGGCCTCGGTTTTATCCTCGGCGACGGCCGCCTCAACTACGGCCGCGAAAATATCGTCGAAAGCTACTACACGTGGCACGCCTGGAAGGGGCTCTTCTTCGCCCTCGACGTGCAGCATATCGACGATCCCGGTTATAACCGCGACCGCGGCCCCGTTTGGGTCGAAGCCGTCCGCGGGCACATGGACTTCTGATCTCTTCGCGCCAAATCAGTCGACCGAGCAGCCTGACTCGGCGCCCCCAAGCCAGTGCGCCGCAGCCCTACTCAGTTCGCAGCGCCTGCATCGGCTGAATCCGTGTCGCGCGGCGGGCCGGAATCAGCGTCGCGACGGTTGCTACCGCGCACAACAGAATCCCCGCGCTCAGCAACGCCCCGGCACTGGTTCCCGTCGCTCCCATGAGCGAATCGATCCAGGCCCGCATCGCGAATACCAGGCCGGTGCCGAGCATCACCCCGATGATCATCAGCTTCAGCGCGCCCGAGAACAGAAGCGACATGATCGCCCCGCGATCGGCGCCCAGCGCCATGCGGATCCCGAACTCCCGCTCACGCCGGCTCACCGAGTACGCAATCACACCGTAGACTCCCACGCTGGCCAGCAACAGCGCCAATGCGCCGAGAATGCCAGTCACCATGGTCGAGGTTCGCTGGCCGGCGATCGACGCCTGCGCCAGCGCCTCCAGCGACGTGATATTCGAAACCGCCTGTCCCGGGTCGATCGAAGCCACTGCCCGACGTGCGCTTTCCGCCAGCACCAGCGGGTCGGCGGAGGTGCGCAGGAGAAAACCCAGAAAGGGCGTGGGACCCTGCTGCACATTGGTGTAGATCTCGAAGCCCACCGCCGCGGCTGGACCCGCGTAACGCACGTCCCCCACCACCCCGACAATCACGTAATTCCCATTGCTCGAGCAGCAGTGAAGATGTTTGCCGATGGCGCTCTGACCCGGCCACAGTTTCTGTTCCATTCCACGGTTGATGATGGCCACCTTCGGCGCGCTGGCCGTGTCCTGCGGGCTAAAATCGCGCCCCTCCAAAAACGGCGTCTGCACGGTGGCGAAAAAGCCCGGCGTCACCGAGTGCTGATCCGCAAATGGATTGCGGTCCGCGGTTCCACCAGGTTGCCCCTCATAGCTGAAGTCTCCGTTGGCGTTGGCCCCGTTGAACGGCATATCCACCGAACCAGCGACATGGCTCACCCCAGGCAGCGCCGCGAGTTTCTCCACAACCCCGTCATAGAAGCGCCCCATTTGCGCAGGATCTGTATACCGGGCCGGAGAAAGCGTAATGCCCATCGTAAGCACGTTCTGCGCATTCACCCCGGGGTCTACGCGCAGCAACCGCAGAAAATAGAACGCCATATTCAAAGAGCCGGCCACCAGAAGCATCGAGAGCGCGATCTCCGCAACCACCAGGCTGGAACGCGTGAACTGGTGCTCCCGTGAGTCGGTGACCGAGCGGCCCTGCTGCATCGCTGCGTTTTCCCGCTGGCGCAGAATCCGCAGCGCCGGGATCATGCCGAACAAAAGCCCCGTCGCGACGCCAAGGCCCAGGGTGAAAGCTAGCACGACACCGTCCAGATGAACGCTCGAAGGTGGCTGAAGCCCTTTGGGCCATGCCGCGACTGGGATGTGAATCAGTCCCACAGCCAACGCTGAACCCGCTGCCGCGCCGCCAACCGAGAGCAGCAGGCTTTCCGTCAGCGCCTGCCGCACCATCCGGCGCGGCGACGCCCCCAGCGCGCGGCGAATCGCGAATTCCCGCTCGCGATCCGCCGCCCGCGCCAGCAGCATGTTCGCGAGGTTCACGCAGGCGATCAGCAGAATAAAAGCAACCGCTGCCAGCAGGATGTTCATGATCGACCGCAGGTCTCCGAACACTTCCTGCGAAAGCAGCTCGACATCGACCCCGTGCGAGTTGTTGGGAAATTGCTTGTCGATCTGCGCCTGGATCCCCCGCAGCTCAGCCTGCGCCTGCAACAGGCTGACTCCTGGCCGCAGCAGCCCGACTGTGAACAGATAATTCGTCCCGCGCTCGATGTAAGGAAGCCGCAGTTCCATTGGTGTCCACACCTGCACAGGACGAAAACCCTCTGGGACCATCTTCGGCATAACCCCTATGATCGTGCAGGTCTTGCCATTCAGGTTGAGCGCCTTGCCCAGAACCTGCGGATCGCTCCCAAACTGCGTGCGCCAGAAATCCGCAACCAGCAGGCACGCCGGCGCAGCACCCTTTTGGTGGTCTCCCGGCACCAGTGCCCGTCCCAGAATCGGCTCCACACCATAGACGCCAAAATACCCATCGCTCGCCAGGCCCACGTTCAGCAGTTGCGGCTCGCCTGCCCCGGTCCACGTCGAGCGAACGGTGAAGGTCGCCGCCAGTTGCGTGAAGCTTTTCTGCTGGCTGCGCCACTGCTGAAAATCCGGCCACGAATTGGCGAAGTACGATCCCTGGGGATAGACGTTCTCCACCGCAACCATGCGGCTCGCGTTGTCATACGGAAGGCGCAGCGCTCCATGGATGACGCTGTAGATCGCGGTGTTCGCGCCTATGCCGAGGGCGAGCGTGCACAAAGCCACCACGGTGAACCCGGGCGACTTACGCAGCTGCCGCAACGCATAACGTAGATCATGCCACAGAGTGCTCAAAGTGCCTCCGTTCCCGTGAGGGGTATATTTCAACCCGCACTCTGCATGCCACTCTCGCGGAAATCACGGATGACGCATTTTCATAGAGCTGCGCCACACTCGTCCCTCCCGCGAAACGACCTTTCCGTCCAAAAGCGAACATGCATGTCCGCAACCGAACAGGCCCTGTCCTTTCAATCGAATACAACAATCCGTGGTCCGTTACGATTCAGTTAATCCCAGTTTCTGCATCTTACGTACCGAATCACACGCGTGGGGTAACTTTCCTCGGTCGATATCGAGCGCTATGCCGGTCCACCGCCAGCGCAGCACACACCGCCCGCGAGCCTCAGCGAGCCGGCGAACCCCCGTAACTTCGATGAGGTATAGCATTTTTGGAAACGCCGTAAGATGGAACTCGTCCCGGAGGCTTCCTTGCGCGTCGGCCTGATGACCCGAGAGTACCCACCCCTTGTTTACGGTGGCGCAGGCGTCCACGTTGAGTACCTCAGCCGCGAGCTCGCAAAGTCCATCGAGGTCGAAGTCCACTGCTGGGGCGATCAGTTCTCCGACAAAGGCAACCTCCATGTCCGGGGTGCCGAGCCCTGGTCCAAAATTACCGATGGCACCCAGGAAAAATTCAAAGCCGCTCTCGAGACCTTCAGCCTCAACCTCGCCCAAATTACGTCGCTCTCCGCCATCGACGTCGTCCACACCCACACCTGGTACGTCGCGATGGCCGGACTCCTCGCAAAGAAGCTCTACAACATCCCCTTTGTCCTTACCACCCACAGTCTCGAACCGCTGCGCGCATGGAAGGCCGAGCAACTCGGCAGCGGCTACGTCATGAGTTCCTGGATGGAGCGCACTGCGATTCTCGATGCCGACGCCGTGATCGCCGTCTCCCAGGGCACGCGAGCCGACATCCTGCGTGCCTACCCTGAGATCAACGCCAACCGCATCCACGTGATCTACAACGGCATCGACCTTCAGGAGTATCAAAAGACCAATCGCACCGCGGCCCTCATCGAGTACGGTGTCGATCTCTCCAGACCCTATGTCCTCTTCGTCGGGCGTATCACCCGCCAAAAGGGCGTTACCCATCTGGTCGATGCCATCCCTCACCTGCCGCCGCAAACGCAGGTTGTCCTCTGCGCCGGCGCTCCCGATACGCCCGAGATCGGAGCCGAGATGCGCGAGAAAATCGACCGGCTCCGCGCTGTTAACCCGCGCGTCATATGGATCGAGAAGATGCTCACCAAACCCGAGGCCATCCAGCTCTATAGCAACTGCAGCGTCTTCTGCTGTCCATCCGTCTATGAGCCCTTCGGCATCATCAACCTCGAAGCCATGGCTTGCCGCGCTCCTGTCGTCGCCAGCGCTACCGGCGGCATCCTCGAAGTCGTCGTCGACGGTGTAACCGGCTACCTGGTTCCGTTTGACCAGAACCCCATCACCAGCTTTCCTC
>JBEKIN010000121.1:0-25764 GCA_050011735.1 Acidobacteriaceae bacterium
CGCGTACGCGCCGCGCCCGATCGGGCCGACGCGTCCTCCCACGGACGAGAACTGGAGGATCCGGCCCGCTCCTTGGCGTCGCATCACCGGGATGGCCGCCTTGGTCAGGTTCACGACGCCAAAGAGATTGGTCTCAAGTTGGGCGCGGAAGTCCTGAATGGTCGTGTCCTCGATCGCGGCAAGGTTCCCATAGCCGGCGTTGTTGACCAACACATCGAGGCGGCCGAACACGTCAACGGCCAACTGGACGGCCGCGATCGCTGCACGCTCATCGGTTACATCCAGCGCGACGGCGCGCACGTTGTCGCCGTAACGCTCAACCAGATCGGAGAGCTGCTGTGGATTGCGGGCGGTGGCGATCAGCTTGTCGTCAGCTGCGAGGACGCCCTCAGCGATCGCCCGACCCAGCCCCCGAGCGCTTCCCGTGATCAACCATACTTGCGCCATGGCATCCCCCTAATAACGAAACGAATGTTTTCGTTTATAGTCACTGCGCAGTGGTCTCGTCAACTAAAAACGAAACTGCTATTGTCGTATTTACCGAATCGCTGTAAACAGGCCGTGCCGATGCGCAAATCACGAAACTCCAAGCCCCGCCCCCGCGGCCGACCTCGAAGCGACGCTTCAAAGCAAGCCGTTCTCCGGGCGGCTTACCGTCTGCTGAAGAAACGGGGGATTGCGTCAGTATCGGCGCAGGAATTGGCCAGGCAGGCAGGCGTGAGCACGGCCACTCTGTATCGTTGGTGGAAGAGCAAGGAGGCGGTCATGCTCGACGCATTTCTGGCGCGGGTGAAGCCGGCGCTGGCGCCACCGCTTGAGGGATCGGCGCTCGAACGGCTGCATCAGAGTGTGGTCCGCGGCGCGGAGTGGCTTCATTCGAAGGACTCACCCGTCGCCGTCCGCCTGATCAGTGATGTTCAGGAAGATCCCGTGCTTCGGCGACTCTTCCTCGAACGTTTCTATCTGCCGCGACGAGCCATGAATTTAGACCTGGTCCAACAGGCCATCGCGGCCGGAGAACTGCCTCGGGATACCGACGCCGACCTGCTCATTGACGCGCTGACAGGACCACTTTATTTTCGGCGAATCATTGGACATGCGCCGGTGAGTGAGGCCTTTGCGAGCGAGCTCGCCTCGCGTGTCCTCCAGGCATTTAGACGGCCGGTTGGTCTCTGAGCGACGAACCCACAGCACAGCGACCGGGCACTCCCCCATCGACGCGAACGCGCACAGAACGCGCCGCTCCTCGAACTCTTTGAGCGGGTCGTTTTTCTGGCGCGATCCGTCGCGCGTCTTTAGAGCTCGGACCGCAAGTGCAATAGATCCTCTGCAGGGCCGCAGGGTCGATCGACTCCCGGGTCCCGTCTCCGGAAGCCAGAGCAGCGGCGGACGCCACTACCCCCAACGGCGACCTGGCGATGGGAGCTAGAGAGCGGATCTGCTCAGGCGGTCCTCCACGTCCTGCGCAGCGACTGCCAACAAACTAGCGCACAGCCTAGCGAGAGGAACGCTTCGTGAATGTCGGCCCGCTTGTCGTAGCGGACACGAAGGCGTCGAAACTGATTGAGCCACGCAAATGTCCGCTCGACGACCCAGCGCCAAGTTCCCAAACCGCTGCCGTGCTTGGTACGGCGCATCGCCAACAGCGGCAGGATGCCGCGAGTTCGCAACCCGGATCGGATGGCCTCTGCATCGTAGCCGCGGTCTCCCACCACAGAATCTGGGCGACGTCGCGGCCGTCCCCGCGCGCCCTGGAGTGGCGGAATCGCATCCACCAGCGCCAGTGCCTCCTGCGAGTCGTTTCGGTTGGCGCCGGTCAGGCGAACCGCGAGCGGCACGCCCCGCCCGTCGCAGATCAGATGACGCTTGCTCCCGCGCTTGGCCGATCAGTGGGATTTGGACCGGTCTGGTCACCGCCGCAGACCGCGCGGACGGAACAACTGTCCACGACTGCCAGCGACCAATCAATCTGGTCGGAACGCGCGAGCCAGTCCAGCAGTGCAAAGTGCATCAGATCCCAAACGCCCGCCCGTTGCCAATCGCGTAGGCGCCGCCAGCATGTCATCCGACCCGCACCCGAGTTCCTGCGGAAGCATCTGCCAGGGAATTCCGCTGCGAAGGACGAAGACGATGCCCGTCAGGCACGCGCGATCCGAAACACGTGGTCGGCCACCTTGTGGCCGCCGTGCAAGAATCGGCAAGAAGGGTTCGACAAGATTCCACAACCGATCTGGAAGCAACGCCGCGGCCATACGCCGTTCACGCTACTTCGCCGACGAAGATCAGGTTCGGTAGGTTTTGTTACGCGCTCTAAGGAAAAACACGTCTGGCGCGGCATCCGACGCGGGCGCGAGCTATGATCAGCCAGTCCGCCCCGGCCACCCTCGCGATAGCGCCGCACCCATTTGGCGGCGGTTTTCGCGCTCACGCTGAAACTGGCCGCGGCCAGGCTTCAGCGTGCTCCCTTCTTCCATCACTTTTCTGGCTAACTGCTCTCGACGATAGATCGTCAGTCGGGCATTCTGGTGGTAGTCCATTCGGTCCTCTTCTCGGAAACTGCGGTTTGGTCACCATCAGCTTCTCTGATCCGGATCGAATGGACAACCTGTTGCAACTTCACACCTATTCCCTATTTCTTATTGCCTGACTTACCGCCGCGCGCGCCAGCAGCCGAGTCGAATCCAGCGTCGGCAGCGGCGAGTTACCGTCGTTCATGATCAGCGGAATCTCCGTGCACCCCAGCACCACCCCGTCGCAGCCCTCGGCTTTCATCCGTTCCATCGTCTTCTGGAAATACGCCACAGCCTCCGGCTTGAAAACCCCGCACACCAGCTCCTCCATGATGATGCGGCTGATCTCCTCGCGCTCGGCGTCGCTGGGCCGCGCATATTCGATCCCGCGCGCCGTCAGCTGCTCCGGGTAGACCTCGCTCGCCACCAGCCACCTGGTCCCGGTGATCCCGATCCGATGAAACCCGCGCCGTACCGCCTCGTCCGCCACCACCGCCGCGATGTCCAGCCACGGCCGCGGCAAGCGCGCTGTGATGAAGGGTAGCCCCTGGTGGAAGGTGTTGTCCGGGCAGATCAGAAATTCCGCGCCCGCCTCCGCGAGCGTATGCGCCGACTGCAGCATCAGCTCCCCAACCCCGGCCCAGTCGTCCCGGTCGACGCACACCATGTACTCGGAGAAGGGAATCGAGTCCATCGTGACCCGGGGGTGCGCGTAGAGGCCGAGCCGCTGCTCCCCCTCGTGAACGACGGTCCGGTAGCAGAGAGCGGCTCCCTCAGCGGAGCAGGCAACAATCCCAATGTGCATAGCAGCAGGGTACAGCTACCGGCTCCAGGCTCCCGGCTCCCGGCTGCCTCACTCACTCCGGCAGATGAATACTCCCATCCTCCGCAATCGGGAACGAAGGATTCCACGCCACCTCCCACGCGAAGCCATCCGGATCGGCGAAGTACCCCGAGTATCCGCCCCAGAAAGCCTCCTGCGCAGGCTTCAGGATCTTCGCGCCGGCAACTTTCGCCTCGGCGAGAACCGCATCCACCTCGGCGCGCGCGCGCGCGTTGTACGAAATGCTGAATCCGGGAAAGCCCTGGCCCTCCCCGGCAACGCTGGCATCCTTCGCAAGATCGGCGCGCGGGTAGAGCGCCAGGATCATCCCTCCGGCCTGGAAGAAGACAACCGCTGCCGAGCTGGCCGCGGACGCCCGCCACCCCAGTCTCTCGTAGAATGTCCTGCTGCGCTCGAGGTCCGCAACCCCGAGCGTCACGATGCTGATGCGTTGTTCCATGCCTGGAGTCGATTCTACGAGCCGCCGCATCTCCCTGCAGCTCGTGTCCCCGCCCCGAAGCCTGCCCCCCGCGCGCACCCCCAATCCACGGGAGAAGCGCGTATCTTTATGGAGTCCATCGGTTCCCGCAGAGAATTCCCTCCAGGAGAAAGGACACAACCATGAGGAAATCCATCGCAGTATGGACCGCCGCGATGCTGGCGGCCGCCACCAGCGTGCCCGCTCTGGCCCAGAGCAAGGCCGACATGGAGCTTGACCAGGCGAGCCAGATCATGCAGCAGCTCACCGGGCCGCAATCCACCGCCGGCATTCCCGACGCGGTGCTGAAGGCCGCCAAATGCGTCGCCGTCATCCCGAAGATGATCAAAGGTGGATTCGTCGTCGGCGCGCAGCATGGCGATGGCGTGGCCACCTGCCGTCTCAGCGACGGCCGCTGGAGCCCACCCGCTCCCTTCCAGCTTTCCGGCGCGAGCTTCGGCGCGCAGATCGGCGGCGAAGAGCAGGGCTACGTCATGATGGTCATGGACGACAGCGGCATGCAGGCCCTCCAGTCGGGCCACTTCAAAGTTGGTGCCGGCGTCGACGCGGCAGCCGGCCCGGTGGGCCGCGAAGCCTCGGGCTCGGCTGGATGGAAGGCGTCCATCCTCAGCTACTCAAGTGCGAAGGGTGCCTATATCGGCGCGACTCTGCAGGGCGCGGAGCTGAACCAGGACCACGGCAAGACCAGGGCTCTCTACGGAAGTGAAGTACCATTCACCTCCATCCTCGCCGGCGAAGTGCAGATGCCGCCGCAGGGTCCAGCGCATGCTTTCGTCGAAACCGTGAACCACGCCGTCCAGCAAGCCAACCAATAGGGTCTGAGACAGTCGCCCGCAAACCGCGATATTGACACAGCCCGTCGCGGTTCGGGAGTACTATTGTCGGATAACTTCCACCGCCCAGGCATAACTCGCGACTAAGTGAGGCCACCTATGAACCAGCCGCATGCGCGCCTTCGCGGAGCCCTTCCGCTGTGTCTCGCCGCCTTCACATGCCTCACCGGACTAACTCCCGCTGCCAGCGCCCAACAACCTCTCAAGCTCATCCTCTACACCCCTCTCGATCTGGACGGCAACGCGACCACCGCCTCCACCACGCTGCAGCTCTACAATCCAAACCCATCCGCGCTCCGATACAACCTGACCATTCGCGACGCCGTCGCCAAAAACACTGGCAAGCCCGCCGACTGGCTGGTCTCCTTCTATGGCTCTGACAACAAGCCCGCCGGCCCCTTGTTGTCGGGCAGCGCCCCACCCAAACAGCCCTTCTCCGTCCGCGTCGATCTCTCCAATCTGGTGGAGGCGGGAGAGACCACGGCCCAGCTCCGCTCCGATGACGACAGGATCGCCGACTTAAGGCTGGTCAAGCAACGCGGCCTTCCTTTTAGGGTCTCGCTCGACGGAAACCCTCCCGAGAAGCCGGTAATCCACCTCGTCAAAGGAACTCCCCTCGATCTGCGCCTGAAGAACGACGATCCCATGAGTTATCCGCTTCAGTGGCAGATTTCCCTCAACGGACGGACAGTGACCGGCGCCACCATGGCCGGTCCCAACGGAATCACGCGATTCACCGTCACGCCCGACGATCACTGGTTCTCCCTCTGGGGCAGCTTTTTCCGGAGCCAGGCCCTCGATGGCGAGCTGACCCTCGGCTACCAACCCACGGGAGACTCCGCCGCGTACCCCTCGAAGATCATCCCCATCACGGCGGATCTGGATGACTACAATCCCACCGCCCGCGATTTCTGGGCCACCATCGCCGTTCTCTTTGTTCTTGCCCTGGGCGGTTTTGCCTCTTCTTACATCAAAGTCGATCTGGTCAACCGCTTCAAGGTGATTTCCATCGGCAAACGCCTCGGCCAGTTGTCCAAACAGATCGGCGAGATCGGGCCGCAACTGAATTCCCAGCTGCGCGTCTCTCTCTGGCTCGAGCGCTACCGGATCCAGGCGACGATCCCGAGAAAGATTCTGTTCACGCCTCAGACCGCTGCCGTGTTGAACCAGTCCGATACAGACACCGGAGCGCTCACCGTGCGTGTGGATTTAGCCTCCCAAATCGCAGACGCCACCAGCAAAAGGGACCACCTGATCGACGCGGGCGCTCTGGCCCCCACAATCATCGACGAAATTGCCGGCAAGCTTTCCGCCGCCCAGGATTTGCTGAAAAAATCCCTCCTCAGCGATGCCGAGAAACAAAAGATCCAGGCCTTCCTCGGCGACGCCGCCAACTTACTCGACGGCGCCGGGACGCCCGATGACAATCTCGAAAAAATCATCACCGCCAGACTCGCGGCTCTGGCCGCCAAATTCACTGCCGCGTTTCTCCAGGATCCAACCTGCCGCCAGATTCAGCCCGCCGTGCCCATTCCCTTCACCCTTCTCGTTGCCGGCGGCCCTCAGACTTTCTCCCAGAGCGAGCGCGACGCCAACACTCGCAAGCTCGCGGTCATCGCCGACCTCGTGCAGCTCCACTCCCCTCACAACGACATTCTCCAATGCCTCGGTCGCCTGAACTACGCCTCCCTCCTGCTCGCCGAACAGCTGACTGCGGAACTCAAAGACGGTATCCCCCTCCAGCAACTGAAAGCCGAGATCACCGCGGATCCGCCAGGGGTCAGCATCGTCCCCGACCGCGACGCCGTGCGCCCCAACACCTCCATCATGATGAAACTGGTCTTCAATAAAAAGCTCCTCAATCTCGCCGCCGCCCGCCGCCGCATCGAGTGCAACTGGGACTTCGGCGACCAACTTACCGATAAAGGCTGGGAAGTCCATCACTATTTCCTCAACGCCCCTCAGTACATCGTCGCCGCCACCTTCACCGATACCGATCAGGTGCCGATTCCCGCCCTCCACCCGGTCAGCAAGACCATCGCCATGCAGCTCTCCTCCTCCAAATCCCGCGGTCACCTCGCCGTTGAACTGCAGCAATGGCTCGCCGGGTTTTTCGTCGCCGTCATCGGCCTCTTTGCCGGCGCCAAAGAAAAGATCCTCTCCCTCGATACCGCCAGCGCCATCTTTGCCGTCTTCCTCCTCGGCTTCGGCATCGATATGGCGAAGAACCTGATCGTCTCGACCACCTCGTCCACCTCGTCCAACACCAGCTAACCCCGGATCGGTTCGCTGCCCGCCGCCGGATAATCGTTCCAGAGCTCCCGTTGCCGCGCTCCCGGCACCTGGATTCCGATCGCCTCCGCTCCCGCGTCGAAACGGCCCCGGATTTCCTCCAGCCACTTCCCCAGCTCCTCGGCGCCGCTCCGCACCATGCCGTAATGCGACCGCTGCGCCTCGATCAGCCCCTCGACGCCCCCAACAGCGGCGTGCCCCAGGATGTACCCGGCCAGCCGTCGCGTCAGCGTGAAGTCCAGCCGCGCCGCCAGCACCAGCGACCGCGCCGCGCAGACATACGGATACGGATTCGGCTCGTAGTTCACATCCAGCACACGGTCCGCGATGCTCGCGAAGAATCCCCCCTCGAACACCTTCCGCTCTCTCCCCTCCGTCTGCTGCAGCTCAATCGCACAGGAGTCGATATTCAGAAAAGTCGTTCCCGGAAAATCTTCAATGCGCGGCGGAATCTTCTTCGACTGAAAACCCCACGTGTCGCGCAGCGTCCAGAGGTCGAACAGCACGCGAGCACCGGATGGAAGCTGCCGGCTCAGATGCAGCCCGCCGAACCGCGTCAGGCGCTCCAGCTGCAGCGTCGGCCGCACCAGTTCCTGCAGCTCCTCACTCGTCGCTCCGTCCACGATGATGTCCACGTCGCGGGGTTCGACGCCCCCGCGGCCGCTGTCGAATCCCGTCAGCAGGTCGCGCAGCGTGCCCCCCACCAGGTAGGCGCACCACCCCTGGCGATTCACTTTGTTCGCGACCTCGACAATAGCTTCCTCGACCGTCCGAACCAGCGTCACTTCGCGATGTCCCTGGCTGGCGGGAGCCAGCAGCCGCGCCAGACGCTCCTGGAGAAGGTTCATCAGCCGAACTTCCGTGTCTCGCCGCGCAATCCGTTTGTCAAAAGTCTGCAAGCTGACACCCATGCAGAGACAGATTACAGTGCCCCTCGCGCCCCGCTGCGTTCGAAATTCCACAAACGCCCAACGCCCCGCCCTGGAACCGGCCATCGGAACGGTCTTGTCTCTGACCCTGCGCTTCGATCCAGGCCACGGCAAGACCAGGGCCCTCCTCGGAAGTGAAGTGCCCTTCACCGCCATCCTCGCCGGCCAGGTCCAGATGCCGCCCCAGGGTCCGGCCCAGGCTTTCGTCGAAACCGTGAACCACGCCGTCCCAGCAAGCCAGCCAATAGGGCAAGAACGAACGCGGAATCCGGGTCCCCCGCTCTTGATCACTGAACAATTCGGGTGCCCCATCCTGGTCGCGCCCGGTGTTGGTGCCGCCAGGGTGGGGGTGTTGCTGGGTGCCCCGGAGCCTGGCCTGAGCGACCCTGAGCAAGCGAGGCGCGTCGAAGGGGAGTCGAACGGCTCTCGCTTTTGAGACCCGGGAAAGCGCTTGAGCACCCCGCCCTTCCTACCGCTTTGCCCCCACCGGTATCTCCACCGTCCCCATGCGCCCGCTGGTCGCGTCGCGCACGCCGATCCGCACATACACATCGCTCGCCGGCAAATCGATCTCCTCATGGATCGGAATCCCCAGCCGCATCGCCCGCGCCATCTCCTTCTCGGTCAGATCCACTTCCAGCCCCGCATCGCTGTAGTTCACGCGTTTCCCCTCAGGGTCGTAGACCGCCTGCGCTACTTCCAGCTCCGCTTGCCGCCGCCCGTCAGGCAACTCCGTCAGGACAAGATGATGTGGGTCGATCGAGTAGTCGACCATATACCGCCGCACCGGTTCCTTCAGCGGCTTGTCCGGCTTGCCCGCCAGACCCGGCGTTGGTTGCACTCCATGCAGCGCCGGATCGCCCGCAGGCAGCACCCGCACCTCGAAAATCACCTGCGACAGCGGCAGTGACCCGTGCAGCATCCCTCCTGTCACCGGGCTCAGCTTCTCCGCATGCAGCTTGTCCGCCTGCGCCGGATCCACCGCGTCGTACCCACGCCGGTACGACGTCTCGTACTCCTTCTCTTCCAGCCGCACCTCGATCTTCCGCAGCCCTCCGTTGTAATTCTTGTTCGCCGGAACATACCCCAGCGTGTAGTAGTTCGACCCATCTGAGATAGCCGACGCCACCGCCTGCCCCACCGCATTCGTGTTGTAGTACGCCTGCCCACCCGTTTCCTCGGCCACCTGCTGCATCGTCACGTGCGACTCCCACCACTTTTGCGGTTGCCCCGCGTCATTCGCGAATCCACTGGCCGCCGCACTCTGCAGGCTCAGACGCTGGCCACCCCCTGCATCGTTCGCCGGGTTCGCATTCGGCAGCGTCATCAATGCCCGTGCGTCCACCGGATAGACCGCCACGCGCGCCCTCGCCAGCAGCTCGTCCATTTCCTCGAGCGCCGCTCCATAGTCGCGACTCCCACCCGCGTCCAGGTGCGAAAGATCCGGATCCAGACTGATCGGGAAACTCCCTGAAGACCAGATCAGATTCTTCCGGCCCGGCACCGTGCTCAGAAAACGCCCCAGCTGCTCCATCGCCGCAATCGTCATGCGCGCTCGCACATCGATGGTGTAGGTCTCCATCTCTTTGCTGAATTCCTCCAGTGCCACCGCCGTCTGCGCCGGCCCTCCCGCGCCAAAGTCCGCCAACCCCGAACTCGACTCGATCAAATTCTGGTCCGCGATTGGGGAGATCTCCGCCCCGCCACGCTTCCCCGCAATCGCTTCCGCCACCGCGCCCGTATCCGTCGTGAAGCCCCGGATCATCTGCAGCTTCGACCCCAGCGTGAACACCGCGATGCGCGCACCCGGCGGAATCGTCTTCAGGTACCTGATCATTTGCGCGCGCGCATACTTCTGGTCGTTGATCGGCGTGTTCAGCGCATCCAGCAGCAGCACATTGGCCGCGCTGGTAATCGCGTACTGCGGAAAATCGCTGTACACATGCGGCGGCAGCACCGGAGCCTTGCTCGCCTGCATCGTATCCGTCGCCCGGTGCTCTTCGAATACGGTCAGCGCCTGCGCCTGCCCATCCTCAAAAACCTGAAACTCCGATTTCTCCAGCCCCTCAACCGGCTTCCCGCCTTTCTTCTCCCGCACCACCACATCCACCAGCACAAGATCGGCATTCGTCCGAAACAGCGGCGTCTGTTCCGGGGATGGCTGCCCCTGCCCCGCCTGAGCTGCTGCCTGCGTTGACGCACCCGCCTGCCCTGATGCCGCACGCACCGCGACCAACGCCAGCAACGCCGCCAACGACCCACCACCTGCTACCCGCAATAAGCTCAGAAGTGAATTACGTCGCATGATGAACATGCTCCCATATTCCTTGTTGCCTCTGCTTCACAGATCGGTAGCCCACGCTTCGAGTCCCGGAAGACCAACGGCATGCCGGAATGTGGCGTCGCTGCTCACCAGCACGGCTCCCACCGCGATCGCATGAGCGGCAATCTCGGAGTCGAGCGGCCCCAGCGGTCGCCCCATCGCCTCCTGCCTCGCGCGTAACACGCCGTACGCCACCGCCTCGTCTCGGCCCCAGGCGAGAACCTGCATCCGGCCGAGAAAAGAATGGAGCGCATTCCGCCTCCGCTCGCCGCCGCCAACCGTCTGTTTCGTTTTCTCGCGAAATGGTCGCACAAACCACCGCGATGAGGCCTGTATCAGGGCTCGACTTCAAAGCCTGCGGAAAAAAGCAATCCCCCCAGCCGCCGCACCCGGCCAGGTTCACCCCACAGCAAGCAGCCTGGCCTCACACCGTGTCCTGCCCGCACAACTAAATGCCGGACTTCAGCTCCTAAGTACCTTCTCTGGACCAAAACGGCACTTCCAGGTGCCCCGGCTCTCGACTTTGAGACCCGGAAATCGCGCCGAGCGCGCCGCTTTCGCCTCTATCAGGGCCCGGCTTCAATTCTTTGAAGGGGCACGGCTTCCAGCCGTGCCGTAACAGCAGCAAAATGAATCCGGCTTCAGCCGCTGTGGGATGGTTTTCTTTCCTTTCACCGGCTTTTTCCGCAAGCTGTTCAGTCGGGCCGCAAAGAAAACGCCCGCAGCGCCTTCCCTGGGGTTCGAATCGCCTGAATGACCCCGCTCCACACGCGCTCTCGCGCGCCCGAACCCGCCCCCAACACTCAAAAATCCCCCAACCGCCCAAATGTGGAAAATTTGTCAAGAGGCGACGCCAAAAACCAAAGTAATGACCGCTGACTTATCTCGACTTACACCACAATACCCGCAAAGATAGTTGGCCGATTTTAGTGCTGGACTTGGTATTCTGATAATAGGGGGTAAAAAAGAAATTTCCCCGTAAGTCCCGCAAATCGGAAAACGCCCAAGCCTCGCCAGCGCGAGGCTTTTCTATTGCCTGTTAACTACCAGCCGCTGGCTCCCAGCCGCTTTTAGGAGGAAATCCATGCCACGCTTCTGCACCGCGCTCTATCAGGACCACCCCTGTACGTTTCGCGCTCTTCCGGGTGAGCTCTTTTGCTATGGCCATCACCCCAATCCGGCCGAATCCCGCCGGTGCGAATTCTTCAACCGCAAGGGCAAGCGCTGCCGCTCCACCACCATGCGCGGCCAGAACCACTGCTTCACCCACAGCCCGCGCAACCGTCGCGCCACACAGCCCCCTGTCCCCATCGTGCCCCGGACCAGGCGCCAAAAGGCCCAGGTAAAGTGGCGCATTTTCATCAACATGCCACAGTCCAAAACGGCCCTCTTGGAACTCCTGTCAGACCAGGCACTTGCCGCAGTCCCATAGGGAGGGGGAGGGGGGGTCTCCATAACGAAAGTAAGGTCCGGATGGGGATCCATCGCTGAGGGTACCCGAGCTCGCCTCCCAGCTCCAGGCTCCCAGCTCCAGGCTCCCGGCTCCCAGCTCCCGGCTCCGAGCTCCCAGCTCCAGGCTCCCGGCTCCCGGCTGCTCACGGGGTAATACCCGAAATACGGTACCCAGAGGACTCCGCCGAATGAACCACTTGCCAGACCCTCAGGGGAGGGGGGTCCGGTGCCCGGTGCCCTGTGCCCGGCTCCCAGCTCCCAGCTACCAGCTACGCATCCGATTCGCCACATCGATATCAAGCAGCACAATGTTGTCGCTCTGGTTGACGCCATGCACTCCATGGCCTATAGCTCCCGTGACCTTGCCCGGGCTGCCTCGATCTACGAGCGTATGCTCCGCGACCAGGAGTGCGGCGTCATCCTCTGCCTCGCCGGCTCGCTCATCTCCGCCGGCCTGAAGCAGATTTTCGTCGACCTGATCCGCAACAACATGGTCGACGCGGTGGTCTCGACTGGCGCCAACATCGTCGATCAGGACTTCTTCGAAGCCCTCGGATTCAAGCACTACATTGCCGACGAGCTTTATAAATCCGGTACCCAGGACGGCGAACTCCGCGAGCTGATGATCGACCGCATCTACGACACGCTGATCGACGAGGAAGAGCTCCGTCACTGCGACGAAACCACCGAAAAGGTCGCCGACTCGCTCCCGCCGCGTCCGCACAGCTCCCGCGAATTCATCCGCGCCATGGGCGCCTGGCTCGAGCAGAACGGCAAAACCCCTGAAAAGGGCGGGGTCGACTCCATCGTTTTCTCCGCGTACCAGAAGGACGTGCCCATTTTCTGCCCGGCTTTCAGCGACTGCTCCGCCGGTTTCGGCCTCGTCGCCCACCAGCACAAGCGCCAGGACAAGCCGAAAGTCTCCATCGACTCCGTGAAGGACTTCTACGAGCTCACCCAGCTCAAGATCGCCAATCCCACCACCGGCCTGCTGATGATCGGCGGTGGCGTTCCCAAGAACTTCGCCCAGGACATCGTTGTTGCCGCCGACATTCTCGGCAACGAAGCTCCCATGCACAAGTACGCGATCCAGATCACGGTCGCCGATGTCCGCGACGGAGCCCTTTCCTCCAGCACCCTGAAGGAAGCCAGCTCCTGGGGCAAGGTGGATACCACTTTCGAGCAGATGGTCTACAGTGAAGCAACCCTCGCGCTGCCGCTCATCGCCGGTTACGCCTGGCACAAGAAGGCTTACGCCAGCCGTCACGAGCGCCGCTGGAGCCGCATCCTCGACCCGGTCACCGTCTGATTCTCGCTGTCACAGGCCCCGTTTTGGGGCCACGCTCGACTCTTTCCGAGGACTAACACTAAAGTGGGATTGGCGCGCTGATGCGCTGTGGATTTTGCTGTCGGAACCCTTCAGCGTTCCCCTATACTTGAGCCCGAACCCCTTTGTAGCGTTAAGGGAAGCCCTTTCCCGGCTCCACGGACTCGAGTTGTGACCCAATCCAACCACACCCGGACTGTCACGAGCGCCTTCATGATCGCTCTGGCATTTTCCCTTGTCGGCGCAATCATCCTGGCTCGCTACGGCAGCCCGCCAACTCAGAGTCATCCGTGGATTTTCTGCTTCGCCGCTTTCTGGACTCTGGCTCAGGCGCTTCTGGTCGCCATCGCCCTTTCGAGCTTCCGCTCCGCGCTGCGTGAACGCCAGGGAGAGCGCCAGCTGCAGCGCGTCGCCAGGCTTCATCGCAGCATCCTCGACTCCGCCGGTCCCATGATGATCGCCTGCGACCTGAGCGGTCACGTTAACGTCTTCAACCCCGCAGCCGAACGAATGCTGGGTTATCGCACGAACGAAGCCGTCGGCAAGCTCACCGCATCGGACCTCTTTCCCGAGGCCGAAATGGCCAGGGTCGGTGAACAGCTGGCTGCCTCCATGCCGGCCTTCAGAACCCACCCTGAAGTCCCGGAGAATACGGCTGTCCCGCTTCTTCCTTATGTCCGCTATGTGGCCACATTTCCCGCCAGCCGCGTTCGCGGATTCGAAATGCGCTACCGGCGCAGAGATGGCAGCACCTTTCCGGCCATGGTCTACCTTTCCGCCGTGCGTTCGTCGGCCGGAACCGTGGAGGGTCTGGTTTCGATCGCCGTCGACCTGAGCGCGACACGCCGCGCCGAGCACGCGCTGCGCGAAAGCGAAGAGCGCTATCGCGACCTCTTCGATAACTCGGCGGAGATGATCGCCACGCTCAGTCCGCGTGGCCGTTATCTCTACGTGAATCCTTCGTGGCAGGGCCTCTTCGGCATGGACTCGTCGCAGTTCGAATCGCTTATCGGATTTGAGTCCCCGTTTCCGCCCGAGGTACAGGCGGAAACCGCCGCACTGTTTCACAAGGCACTGCACGGCGTGCGCGTGGAACATCATCCTCTGCGCCTGCAAAACTCCAGCGGCGAAAACGTCGAGGTGGAAGCCAGCCTGAGCTGCCGCAGCGAGGAAGCCGAGCCGGTTTCGGTCCGCTGTATTTTCAGGGACGTCACGCAGCAGAACCGGCGCGAGCGCCGCCTGCGGATCCAGCTGGTCGTCAGCCAGATCATCGGCGAAACCACCTCGATGGACGAAGGTCTCACCCGCGTGCTGGAAGCTCTCTGCGGAACCTTCTCCTGCGAGTTCGCCGCGCTGTGGAACGTCGATGAAACGCAGCGTTCCATCCGCCCGCGCATCGCCTGGTCCGCCAAGGGGCGTTCCAGCGAGGACTTTTATCACGAGACCCAGTCGTCGGTTCTCTCCCGCGGACAAGGGCTTCCGGGTATGGTTTGGTCCCTTGGCAAGCCCTGCTGGATCGCCGATGTGCGTCAGAGTCCGGCGTTCCTGCGCAGAACCGCCGCGCGGCTCAATGGCTTCGTCTCCGGATGGGCCGTTCCTGTCCGGGTCGGCAATCAGGTGATTGCCGTGGTGGAGTGCTTCTCCCGTCAGTTCATGCGGGAGGACCCCGACCTGATGGCCACCGTCGAAACCGTTTGCGGCTCGGTGGGGCAATTCATGGCGCGCGCAGGTCAGGAGGTGCGCGTTCGCGAGCTGGACCGCCAGAAGGCCGTCATCCTGAATTCCGTCGCCGACGGCATCATCGGCGTCGATTCCACCAACCGGATCGCCTTCGCCAATCCCGCGGCAGCCCGCATGATGGAACGTAACGAGGCCGAACTGATTGGGTGCAGGGTCCATGAACTGCTTCACCCGTCTGCCGCTGGCTGCGACTCCAGCTGCCTCACGCGCCGGGCTTTCCAGACCGTCGAAGGCGCTTCCGGCCAGGATGTCTACTTCCGCGGCAATGGCAAGAGTTTTCCAGTCGAGTTCGCGCTGATGCCCATGGTCGAAGAGGGCGAACCGGTCGGCAGCGTCCTCAGCTTCCGCGACATCAGCCAGCGCTACGCGCTCGACCACATGAAGGATGAGTTCATCTCGACGGTCAGCCACGAGCTGCGTACACCGCTGACGTCGATCCGCGGCGCGCTCGGCCTTCTTTCCGCCGGGCTGCTGGGTGAGGTCAGCGAAAAGGCGACCAGCCTGCTGCGCATCGCTGTCGCTAATTCCGACCGCCTGGTTCGCCTGATCAACGACATTCTCGACCTCGAAAGAATGACCTCGGGCCGCGCTCCACTGGCTTTTCGGCGCATCGCCCTGGAAGAACTCGTACGCCAGGCTATCGAGGCCATGCAGCCCATGGCCGAGGCCGAGGATGTCCACCTCGCGAGCGACCCCATGTCCGTTTACATCGAGGCGGATTCGGACCGGCTCCTGCAGGTGATGACCAACCTGCTGAGCAACGCCATCAAGTTTTCTCCGCCCCGTTCCACGGTGCGCATCTCCACGGCGCGCGCCACGGACGGCGTTACCGTGAGCGTCGTCGACGAGGGCCGTGGCGTTCCCGCCGACAAGCTGGAGAGCATCTTCGACCGGTTCCAGCAGGTCGACGCATCCGATTCGCGGCAGAAAGGCGGCACCGGCCTTGGTCTGGCGATCTGCCGCACCATCGTCCATCAGCATGGAGGCCGCATCTGGGCTGAGCAAAACGGAAGCCGAGGCGCCATCTTCCGTTTCTTCCTGCCCGAGCGCGCTTCCATTTCCTCGTTAGCCGAGGAGGCCACGCAGAGCCAATTTGAGCAAAAACTGGGGTAAAAGACGTTGAGCAGAGATTTTGGTCAAACGATGTTAAGCAGAGAAGGTCGAATTAGTAGTTGGCTGGCCGAGAATTGAGTTAACACATGTCACGACGCGTTCTGATCATCGACGACGAGGAGGATATTCGGGAAGTTGCCGCTCTCAGCCTCGAAACCGTGGCCGGCTGGGATGTTCTTGTCGCCGCTTCCGGCGCTGCCGGAATCATCAAGGCGCGCGAAAGCCACCCCGATGCCATTCTGCTTGACGTCATGATGCCCGGCATGGACGGACCCACGACCTTCCGCGAGCTGCGCTCCCTGCCCGAGACCGCCAACATTCCCGTTATTCTGCTCACCGCCAAAGTGCAGGCCGCCGACCAGAAGCGCTTCTCCGACCTCGGCGTCGTCAAGGTCATGTTCAAGCCCTTCGATCCGCTGGTGCTGGCCCAGGAAATTGCAGCAACCCTCGGCTGGCAGGAAATATGACCGAAGACGCTGCCGCGAAGATCGCAGCCCGGCTTTCGGAGTTATGGCGTACCAGCCGGCCGACGGTCCTTGAGCGGTTGAACCTGCTGCGCTCCGCCTGCGATAGCCTGGCCCAAAACCCCGCCGACGAGGAAGCCCGCGCCACAGGCCGCGAAGCAGCGCATAAGCTCTCCGGCGTTCTGGGCGTTTTTGGATTGCCCCAGGGCAGCGAAATCGCAGCTTCAGCGGAACACCGGCTCATGTCGCCAGAGCCCCTGACCGCGGACGATCTTTCCGGGCTCCGCGAGCGCATCGCCGACCTCGATGCAGTGATCGCCTCGAAGCCGGAGGGTTGAGCCCGGGACTTAGGCGAAGACCAGACACTGCGGCTTCGAAATGGGGAAATTCTTTCCCGTCTCCGCTAGCTTGCCGGTCTTCCCGTCTCTTGCCAGGACTGAGATCGCATCCGACTGCTCGTTCGCGACCAGCACCCATCGCTCTGTCGGATCGAGCGCGAGGTGGCGCGGAATCTTTCCACCGCAGGAACTACGCGCCAGCAGCGTCAGCTTGCCGTCCTTTGGATTGACAGCGAAACTCACCAGGCAGTCGTATTCGCGATTGGCCGCGTAGGCGAAGCGGCCGTCGCGAGTAAAGACGATGTCGGCCCCACGCGTGGTTCCGTGATAGTCCTCCGGAATCAGGCTTATCTTCTGCACCGAGTGCAACGTTCCTTTCTGCGGGTCCCACTCCAGCACCTCGACCTGGGAAACGATTTCGTGAACGCAACAGGCGAACCGCCCATTGGGATGGAATTGCAGCGCGCGCGGGCCAGAGCCGGGTGTTGCATTCCATTGCGGCGGGTCGTTGGGGGTGAGCTTCGCGCTCGCGCCGCTCAGATGATAGATGTGAATGCAGTCCAGCCCCAGATCATTGACCAGCAGGAAGCGATCGTCCGGGGAAGGCGTCACTCGGTGCGCGTGCGGCGTCTCCTGCCGCTCCCGATTGGGTCCATGACCCTGGTACTGGAAATGCGAAACGGCGTCGCTGATCTGGCCGTTGTAACCCAGCGCAAAGGAAGTCGCGCTGCCTCCGCTATAGTTCGCGCAAAAGGCCGCTCGTCCCAGATGGTCGACCGCCACGTTACAAGTGCCCGCTCCCAGCGACAGGACCTCGTTAATTGGTTTTAGCCTGGCGGCGGCGTGATCGATCTCAAACGCGCTCACCGCGCCGCTGGCACGGGCTTCAAAGCTCGCAATCTCGTTCGCCGCGTACAGATATTTCGCATCGGAATCGATGGCGAGAAACGTCGGGTTATCGCTCTCCGCAGCTAATCCAGCAGCCTGCAGTTCGCCGCTGAGGGGCTCCCAATGATAAGCGTAAATACCTCGGCTGCTCCCGGATTCCGTCTGGGTCCCCACGAAAAGCAGGCGACGCCTGGCTTCCTGTCCAGACCGAGACCACAGGACTTCAGCGGCTGCCGGAGCAACCGCCGCGATCCTCAGGAATTCCCGTCTGTTGATAGTGCTCATCGCTGATCCATCGTTGCTCCTTCGGGAGGCACCACGAGGGGCTATTGCCCGAGCCGTGCCTTCACCAGTTCGCTGACCCGCCGTCCGTCGGCGCGAAGACCGGCCTGCTGAAGGCGGGCCTGCACCGCCTTCATCGCGGGACCCATGTCCCGAGGTCCAAAGTTGCCGCCGGCCAACAACACTTCCTCCACCAGCTTCTTCAGCTCCTCTTCGCCCATAGCCTTCGGCAGATAGCTCTCGATGATCACGATCTCCCTCGCTTCCCCGGCCGCCAGTTCCGGACGGTTGCCCTTCTGGAATTGCTCAATCGAATCCTTGCGCTGGTTGATCATCGTGCCGAACACCTGCAGCGCCTCTGCATCGGTCAGCGGCGCCCGCTTATCGATCTCTTTGTTTTTGAGCGCCGCCTTCACCATGCGCAGCGTTGAGGTGCGCTCCGTGTCCCGAGCCTTCATGGCTGCCACCATATCGTGATCGATTTGTTTTACCAGTTCCATCTCTGCGCCTCTCCGCCGTCTGAATCCCCCATTATAGGTACTAACCCCGATGCAGTTGGGGCGCTAAAATCGTCCTGAGGGACTCGTCATCATGATTCGTAAGACTCGCCTGTTCACTCCCGGTCCGACCCCGCTGCTTCCGGCCGCACAATTCGCCATGGCGGCGGCGGACCTTCACCACCGCACGCCCGAGTTCCGCGCCCTCTACGAGCGTGTGCTCAGTCAGCTGAAAACCTTCGTTGGCACGAAGAACGACGTTCTGGTGCTGGCCTCCTCCGGCACCGGCGCCATGGAAGCCTCCGTTTCCAACCTCACCTCGCCCGGCGACCGCGTTCTGGTCCTCTCCGCCGGCAAATTCGGCGAGCGCTGGGAATCGCTTGCCAAAGCTTTTGGATGCCAGGTCGATCTGGTCAGCGTCCCCTATGGCGAGACGTTCTCCCTCGATGCGATCAGGCAGGCCCTGCGTCCTGACACCCGCGCCGTCTACGTCCAGGCCACGGAGTCCTCGACCGGCGTTCGTCACGACATCCAGGCGATTGCCGCGCTGCTCAAGACAGCCGGCAGCAATGCGCTCCTCATCGTCGATGCCATCACCGGCCTCGGCACCACCCATCTCGATGTCGATGGCTGGGGCGTTGACGTTATCATCGGCGGCTCGCAAAAGGCCGTCATGATCCCTCCCGGCCTCGCTTATCTCAGCCTCAGCGACCGCGCCTGGAAGGCCGCCGAAACCTCCAAGAATCCGCGCTATTATTTCGATCTCCGCAAAGAGCGCAAGAACGCGCAGAAGGGCGAGTCTTCCTACACCCCGGCCGTGGCTCTTATCGCTGCTCTGGGTGCCGCTCTTGATTACATCGCGGCTCAGGGTGGAGGCGATCTCGCCAACGGCCGCGACGCCCTCATCGAAAACGCCGAAACCTGCGCCGCGATGACCCGTGCCGCAGTGAAGGCCCTGGGGCTGCCGCTCTTCGCTCCCTCGGCTCCTTCAGCCGCGGCCACCGCTGTTCTGTCACCCGCCGGTGTCGACTCCGGCGTCATCGTCAAGGAATTGAAGCGGCGCTTCGCCGCCATCGTTACCAACGGCCAGGGAGAGATGAAAGGCAAAATCTTCCGCATTGCCCACATCGGCCTTTTCGACTACATGGACACCATTGCCATCATCGCAGCGCTCGAGCAGGTCGCGGCTGCATCGCTCAGTTTGCCGGGCTTTGCTTTCGGCAAGGCGCTCGCTGCCGCCCAGCAGGTCTACGCCGAGCGAAGCGGGCAAGCCACGCCCGCCAAAAGCAGCGAACCGGAGATGGTTCACGCCTGAGCGACTCATCGAGAAAACACGAAAGGGACCAATGAAAGTCGTCCTCGCGGAAAAAGTCTCCCCGGCGACGCTGGCTGTTTTTCAGGCCGAGCCCGGATGGCAAATCCTCACGCACGATCAGGTCAAAAACCTTCCCGAAGCCGTGGCCGACGCCGATGCTCTCGTTGTCCGCTCCGCCGTGCAGGTCGATGACGCCCTCATGGCCGCCGCGCCCAAGCTTCGCGTCATCGGTCGCGCCGGCGTGGGCGTAGACAACATCGATGCCGACGCCGCCACCCGCCGCGGGATTGTTGTCATGAACACACCCGGCGCTAACGCGATCGCCGTCGCCGAGCTGGCGCTGGGCCTGATGATCGCTCTCGCCCGTCAGTTACCCCGCGCTGACTCCACCATGCACGCCGGCAAATGGGAGAAGAAATCCCTGCAGGGATCGGAACTCCGCGACAAAAAGCTGGGCATTCTAGGCCTGGGCCGTATCGGCCTCGAAGTCGCGCGCCGCGCCCGCAACTTTGGCATGGAGCTCCTCGGCCACGACCCCTTTGTTTCCGCCTCCATCGCCCGTGAGAACGCCATTCGCCTCGTCTCCGCCGAGGAGCTCTTTTCTCTCTCCGATTACCTCACTCTCCATGTCGGCCTCACCCCGCAGACCGCCGGCATCATCAATGCCGCGACCCTCGCCACCATGAAGAAAGGCGTCCGCATCCTCAATTGCGCACGCGGCGAGCTCATCGTGGAAAATGACCTGGCGGAAGCGATCAAAAACGGCCATGTCGCGGGCGCGGCTCTCGACGTCTTCCATGAAGAACCGCCGACGAACTCCCCTTTTGCCGCGCTCGACAACGTGATCCTGACGCCACATATCGCGGGTTCCACCGCCGAAGCACAGGAGGCAGTCGGGGTCCAGATCGCGCTCCAGGTCCGCGAGTATCTCAAATCCGGCGTGGCGCAGAACGCCGTCAACATGCCCTCGCTCAGCCACGAGGAATACGAGGAACTCGCGCCCTACATGAACCTGGCGGAACGCCTCGGCACTTTCCTCGCGCAGATCCCCCGCGGCAGCATTGACAGCATCCAGATTGCCTATCACGGACGGCTCGCCGAAACCAAGACCGAGCTGATCCGCAACTGCGCCATCGCCGGCGTTCTCGGTCATCTCGAACAGGTAAACCGCATCAACGCCGCCTCCGTCGCCGCCGAACGCGGCATTCGCCTCCACGAAGAGAAAAAAGAGGCGCCTTTCGGCGGAGCCGGCAGCGTTCTGCAGTTGTCGCTGCATACGAATGAAGCCAGCATCTCCGCCAGCGGCGCCGTCCTGCACGGCGACTCGCCCCGCCTTCTGCACCTCGACGGCATCGACATCGAAGCCCCGCTCCAGGGGACGCTGCTCACCATTCGCAACAAAGACGTGCCTGGGGTGATCGGGCGCATCGGCACTATCCTCGGCGAACACAACGTCAACATCGCCAACTTCGCCCTGGGGCGTTCCAATGGCCGCGACGCCACGCCCGCCATGGCGCTGGCTGTCGTCCAGGTTGACGGCGAGGTTACTGACGCCGTGCTGCGGGAGCTGCGTGCCGCCCCGGCCATCGTCGGGGTGCGGCTGGTCACGTTATGAGCTAACCCCGGGGTTCACGGCTAAGGATCTCCGCCTATTTCAGTGCTTCACCCACCCGTGCATGCCCGCCTCAAAGCTCCGCCGGTCGAGCCGCGGCAAGTCCCGCGCCACCCGATGCGGGAAGAGCGGATAATGCCGCGCCGCGATCAGCATCTCCGGGACGCACCACACATTTTCCTCCGACGTCATCCAGCCCTGTTTATCCAGCCGAGAGAGGTTCACCGCCCTCGACCAGGCGCGCAGTGTCCGTTCTCCGCGCAGATTGTAGTAGTGCTCGAAGTAGCTGAGCGCCAGCTCGCGCAGCGTGCGGTAAACCGGCGCCCGAAACCGCAGCCCCGCGAAGTTGGACTTGGCGATTCCTCCCCACAGGCCGCGTTCCCGGTAGAGGGCCACTACGTGGTCGTCGTCGCGGACCCCCTCCAGATCCATCAACAGCGGCAGATGCCCCTGGACGCGCAACGCAGCAGCGGCCAGCAGCGCCCCTTCCAGGCAATGTCCTTTGCGCTCCCGCAGCACCCGGCGCGGAGACCACGCCGTGTTCGCATACTGATACGTAAGCCCATCGATGAACTTCTGGATCCTCGCCGGCGTCTTCAACCCGCGCAACGTACGCAGATCCCGCGCCGACAACCCGAAGCGCTCCTGTGCGATCTTCGACACCCCTCTTCGCTTCAAACCCAAGGCCGCAACTCCCGTTGAAATTGGGGCGATTATACCGAGTGAGTTTTCGGACTTCGACGTGGGACGAATCGGACGCCACGAGTCCGGTCTTTGAGCCCGGGGTCACGGTTCCAGACCCGTTAAAATGAAAAGAGTACTAAAACTCCAGAGGAACGCCCTTCGTGCCGCTCTACGAATACCGCTGCAAAGATTGTGGTCACCAGTTCGAGAAACTCCAGAGCTTCAGCGCTCCGGACGAGAAAGAATGCCCCGTTTGTCACGGTCCGCTGGAGCGGCTCGTCTCCGCTTCCGCTCTCCAGTTCAAAGGCTCAGGATGGTACGCGACGGACTACGCCTCGAAACCATCCTCGATGAAAGCCTCCGCCGACGGCGACGGCAAATCCCCCGACAAGAAATCGACGGATAAACCTGCGAGCACGTCCTCCGACAGCAGCAGCTCCTCGTCAAGCACGACTCCGCCGGCAACGAAGAGTGAATAGTCCGTCCATGTCCCCAAAACTCTGAATCCCAAACTCTAATCAATTTTCTTCCAGCTGCATCGACAATTCTTCCCACTCGCTCGTCAGCGACGTCTGCTGCTCCCGCAAGACCGCCAGCACCTCCGACAGCCGCTGCGTTTCTTCCGTACTCACATACACGCTCAGGGCCTGTTCGGTCTCTGCGACCCAGCCTTCCACGCGCGGAATCTCCGCCTCCACGGCCGCCAGGCGCTCCTGCATCTGGCGCAGCTTGATCGGATTCACCCGCCGCGCCTTCTCAGCAGCTACGGGCTCAGGCAGAGCGATCGCCACAGCTTCCACCACCAGCTTCGCAGCCGCCGTTGTCGCAACAGCCAGCGCCTGCGCTCCTCCCTCCTTGCGCCATAGATAGTCTTCGTAGTTCCCGGGAAAAACGTGGACCCGCGAGCCGCGCGATGGATCCTCCAGGTTCCGCTCCACCTCAATCACCTTCTGCCCCAGGCCGTCGATGAAGTAGCGATCGTGCGATACAAAAATGACCGTCCCGGTAAACTTCGCTATCGCCTCCAGCAGCACATCTTTCGCACGCAGGTCCAGGTGGTTCGTGGGCTCATCCAGCAGCAGGAAATTAGCAGGACTCACCAGAATCCGCGCCAGCGCATAACGATTGCGCTCCCCGCCCGAAAGCACGCCCAGCGGCTTAAAAACGTCATCGCCGGAAAACAGAAAACATCCCAGCAAACTCCGCAGATCCTTCTCCGCGACCTTCGGCGCAACCCTGCCCATGTCCTCCAGCATCCGCGCCGCCGGATCCAGCACCTTGTACTGATCCTGCGCGAAGTACTCCGCCACCACGTTGTGCCCCAGCTTCAGCGTTCCCGTCGTTGGCATCTCCTGGCCGGGACTTGCCCGCCCCGTTCACGCCGACCAGCGCAATCCGGTCTCCACGCTCGATGGTGAAGCTCACGTTTTCAAGAACGCGCTTCTCCCCGTACTGCATGGAGAGCCCGGCAACTTCGACCACGGTTCTCCCCGATGGCGGCGGCTGGGGAAATGAGAAGTGCGGCGCCGGCTCTTCCAGCGGAATCTCGATGCGCTCGATCTTGTCCAGTTCCTTGATGCGGCTCTGCACCTGCTTCGCCTTCGTCGCCTGATACCGGAAGCGGCTGATGAACGCCTCGAGATGATCGATATGCTCGCGCTGATTCCTGTACGCCGACTCCAGCTGCGCGCGCCGCTCCGCCTTCTGCTGCAGGTATTTTTCGTAGTTGCCGTGGTAGACGTGCAGCGCCTTATTCCAGATTTCGATGATCTTGTTGACGGTGACATCGAGAAAGTACCGGTCGTGCGAAATCAGGATGTACCCGTTGGGCCACGTGCTGAGGTAGTTTTCGAGCCAGTTGCGGGTCTCCAGATCAAGATGGTTGGTCGGCTCATCCAGCAGCAGCAGGTCTGGCTTTTCCAGCAGCAGCTTCGCCAGCGCGATGCGCATCTGCCAGCCTCCGGAGAACTCCTCCGTCCGCCGCGTCCAGTCCTCTTTCACAAAACCCAAACCGGTGAGAACGCCGCCCACCTGCGCATCCAGCGCGTACACATCGTGATGTCGCAGCCGCCCCTCGACATGGGAATACCGATCCGCCGCCGCCGCATACTGCGGGCTCGCCGGGTGCAGATCCGAGAGCGCATGGGCCAGAGTCTCGAATTCGCGCTCCATCGCACGCAGTTCGTCGAAGACCGTCAGGCACTCCTCAAACACCGTCCTCCCCGACAGCGTCAGGCCATCCTGCGGAAGATAGCCGAAGCTCATCCCCTTCATCCGCTGCATGGTGCCGTAATCGAGCGATTCCATCCCGCCCAGCACCTTCATCAGCGTCGATTTGCCTGCGCCATTCGCCCCCACCAGCGCGGTCTTCTCCGTGGGAGTGATGAGCCAGTCCGCATTTTCGAAAAGGAGTCGGGGGCCGAAACGCTTGCCCGCGCCGGAGAGCTGCAGCATGCCTTCATTTTATCGGAGCCACTTTCGCGATCTCTTCGAGCCCGACGGCCGCATCGCGTTACTCACGCGCAAACGCAGGGCACGAAAAGCGCCAGCAAAATCGATTTTCAGGTTGCTCTTTGCTGGAGGGGCGACTAAATTTAGTTCGCCGCACCAACAATTCATTTGAACGTCCTCTTTTCCAACCCGCACTGCCTCAGGAATGATCTTCATGAAGAAGCAATCCGCCGTTAAGAAGCCCGCTCGTACCGTTGCCCCTGCCTATAAGAATCCGAGCCTGCCTTCCGCGCGCCGCGTAAAAGATCTCCTCTCCCGTATGACGCTTGAAGAGAAGGCTGCGCAGATGATGTGCGTCTGGCAGGAGAAGGCCCAGAAGCTCGTCGACGAGAAGGGCGACTTCGATGAGGCCAAAGCGAAAAAAGCCTTCCGCGATCGCCGTGGTATCGGCCAAGTCGGGCGCCCCAGCGACGCGGGCGGCGGCAAAACCGCGCGAGGCATGGCGGAGCTGACCAACGCCATTCAGAAGTTCTTTATCGAAAACACGCGCCTCGGCATTCCTGTCATGTTTCACGAGGAATGTCTCCACGGCCACGCAGCCCCCGAAGGCACCAGCTTCCCGCAGCCCATCGCTTTGGGCGCAACCTTCAATCCCGAGCTGGTCGAGTCTCTCTTCACCATGACGGCTCTCGAAGCCCGACTGCGCGGCGCGCACCACGCGCTCACGCCCGTCGTCGACGTCGCCCGCGAGCCACGCTGGGGCCGCGTTGAAGAAACCTACGGCGAGGACCCTTACCTGGTTTCCCGCCTCGGGATTGCCGCTGTCCGTGGATTCCAGGGAGACCGCAATTTCCGCGATAAGCGCCACATTCTCGCCACGCTCAAGCATTTCGTCGGGCACGGCCAGCCGGAATCCGGCATGAACTGCGCCCCTGCGAACGTCTCCCTGCGCGTTCTCCGCGAAACCTTCTTCTACACGTTTAAGGAAGCTCTGCGGGAAGCCGGCGCGGTCACCATCATGGCTTCTTACAACGAAATCGACGGTGTCCCGTCGCACGCGAACAGGTGGCTGCTCCGCGACGTGCTTCGCAAGGAGATGGGCTTCAAAGGCTTCGTTGTCTCCGACTACTACGCCATCTGGGAGCTCGGCTACCGCCCCGACACGCATGGCCACTTCGTCGCGAAGGACAAGAAGGAATCCTGCGCGCTTGCGGTCAACGCCGGCGTCAACATCGAGCTGCCCGACCCGGATTGCTATCTGTATCTGGTCGAATTGGTGAAAAAAGGCGTTCTCAAAGAATCGCAGTTCGATGAGCTCGTCGCTCCGATGCTTTTCTGGAAATTTGAGATGGGCCTCTTCGACGATCCGTATGTCGATCCCAAACAAGCCGA
>JBEKIN010000122.1:0-11915 GCA_050011735.1 Acidobacteriaceae bacterium
AATCCCACCGTTGCGCCTCGTTTGGCGAGTATAGCAAGGCTTCCGCGTTCTTCCTGCGCAGACTGATGGCCGGTGTAGTGTGCCATCCGTGCTCTGCATCGTCTTGTTATGAGCCTATGAATCGCGCGTACAAACTGCGTGCGACGCCGATGTCGGTTGTTCCCTGAATGATGGCGCGGCCATCGGGGAATAGGGTCAGGGTGTGCTCGCCGCGCTGGAAACGAAGGAGCATGTCGTTGCGCAGCACAGAGCCGTGAGGACGGAGGCGGTCTTCCATCTCGGCCAGGTCGATGGGGCGCGAGCGCTCATGAATCTGGACTGAGTTGCGGCCGCACAGCGTGATATGCGGCCTGCCCTCGCCGCGGAGATGGGTGAAGTTGCGCTCTCCGCAAACGGCACAATCAGAACGGGGGATGGCTGCGGAGATTTCAGTCCACTCGTTGGTCCAGACATCGCATGAGAGGAGAGTGCGCCGCATTTTGTCCCGCGCTCCGACGATCCATTTGAGCGCTTCGGTGACCTGGATTGATGCGGCCAGGTTGACGGCCGTATTCAGGATTCCGGCTGTGTCACAGGTTTCGACCACCCCGCCAGGGGGTTGCGGAAAAATGCAGGCCAGGCAGGCTGTCTCGCCGGGAATGACGTTCATAGTCGCCGCATACGAGCCCACGGCGGCAGCGTAAATCCAGGGTTTGGATTGTTCGACAGCGTAGTCATTGAGGAGATAACGGGTTTCGAAGTTATCGGTGGCATCGAGAACGATGCCGGCTCCCTCGAGCAACTCATGAATGTTGCCGGGAACGAGGTCCGCGACATGAGCATGGATCTCGATCTCGCTGTTGAAGGCCGCGATTTTGCGCCGCGCCGCGTCCGCCTTGGGACGAGAGTCGCGGGCGTCGGCCTCATCGAAGAGAACCTGGCGCTGCAGATTGCTCTCCTCGACGAAGTCGCGATCGATGAGGGTGAGAGTTCCCACACCGGCGCGCGCCAGCAGACCTGCCGCTGACGCCCCGGTGGCGCCCACGCCCACCACGGCCACATGGGCACGCTCGATCCGGGCCTGGCCTTCGGGACCAACACCCGGGAACAGGACCTGGCGGGAGTATCTTTCCTGCACGGTCTGAGACGAGGCCGCCATCTCTCAGTAGTATAGAAACTTCAGAGTCGCGCTTGGTTTGGCTGGGTGATGGCCACCGTCCTTCCGAGTTGGCATCTCATGGTTCAAGGGCAAAACCGAGGATGCGAATCCCGAGGAAGGGCCGTCGAGCTGAGGCGATCGGAGAAAAACTTGCCCCGGCCGAGTGGTGTTAGACAGGAGAGAGATTCTCCGGTTTTGCCGAAGACCTTTCCGATGCAGAACGAGGGCGGTTTGGGTTCGAAAGTACTTGCTGTGCGCGACAATCTGCGACGGGCTCCAGCGGGGACCGCGGAACGAGACACCGTATTCCTGCTCCGGTTTGGGTGGGTTCTGTCCTTGTTTGGGCTGGCGTGGGCCGTGAGCGCTTTTCCCGCACAGGCGCAGGAACCAATCAATCCCGCGGCCCAGGCACCGACCGCCAACTCACCCGAGCAGCAGCGGAAAAAGAATCCGCCGGCGCCGCCGGGCAGCGTGCTGCCCTCCAACACGACGCAAGAGCAATCGCCGGTGACGGTGCAGCCGGTGCCGACTTCGCCGAACCTCGACGGCTGGACGGGACTTCCGGTGGTGGATATTCAATTTGAGGGAGTCAACCGCGCTGCTCTGGATCCGCTGCCGGAACGGATGGAGCAGCAGCCGAATACTCCCCTCGATCCGGTGAAAGTGCGCGCCAGCCTGCGCCGCCTGTACGCGACGGGACTGTATCGGACGATTGCCGTGGACGGGCAACGGCAGGGCAACGGAGTTGTCCTGGTTTTCAAGGGGACGCCAACGCTGTTTCTGGGCCGCATTGCGGTGAAGGGGGTTACGAACAGCCATCTCAGCAACCAGCTCAACTACTCGACGCGCCTCAATCCCGGAACACCCTATACGGATCAGAAGCTGAGCCACGCCGGCGATCTGCTGCAGCAGACGCTTCAGCAGAATGGCTACTATCAGGGATCGATCACGCGGCACACGGCAACGGATAAGGCCAACGCGGAAGTGAATGTCCAGTTCGATGTGAGGACGGGGAAGCCTGCGCGGGTGGGGGATGTAGCTGTGCAGGGTGACAGCGGGATGGACCTGTCGACGTTCCGCAAAAAGGCAAAGCTGAAGGTGGGGTCGAAGGTGAACTCAGACACCGTGAGCCGCGCTCTGAGCAGCCTGCGGAAACAGTACGAGAAGCAGCAGCGTCTGGAAGCCAACGTGAGCCTGGCGGCCAGCCAGTATCAGCGGCCGACCAATCACCTGAACTACAGCTTCGAGGCCGACCGTGGGCCCATCGTCAGAATCATCGTGGAGGGCGCGAAACTCAGCACGGGCAAGGTGCACAGCCTGGTTCCGGTCTATTCGGAAGGCACGCTGGACGAAGACCTGCTCAACGAGGGCAGCAAGCGCATCCGGGATTATTACCAGCGCCAGGGCTATTTCAACGCAAAGGTGACGCACACTTCGGACGCGAAAGATGGCGTTACGCACGTCACATACGACGTCAACCTCGGGCCACGACAGCGAATCGAGTCGGTCGGCATCCACGGGAACGGCTATTTCGGAGCGTGGCTGCTGAAACAGCGCCTGAGCGTGCAGTCTGCGTCGACTTTTGTGCCCCACGGCATTTACAGCCAGGCCCTCCAGGAGGCCGACGTAAAGACCATTACAGCGCTCTACCAGAGCAACGGCTTCACGAGCGTGAAGGTCACGCCGGCAGTTCGCGAGTCGTCCACGCAGTCGAAAAAGGGCGAGCACAGTCTGAGGGTCACCTACGACATTGTCGAAGGCGCGCAGCAGAAAGTAGGGATCTACCAAATCGACGGAGTGAGCCCGGCGCAGCTTGCGGAGATCGAGCCGAGGCTGAGCCTGCAGCCCGGCCAGCCGTACTCCGGGAATAATCTCGCCGCCGATCGGGACGCGATCGTCAGTTACTTCCTCGACCATGGGTACGACCATGCGCAGGTGAATCTGCAACAGAATCCTTCGGCGATGGACCCGGCCATGATCGACGTGAACCTTCATGTCGTTCCCGGGGATCAGATCTTCGTTCGCAAGGTGCTGATCAGCGGATTACGCTATACCCATCCGGGCACGGTGAAGCACCAGATACTGGTGAAGGACGGTGAGCCTCTCGACCAGGCCAAGCTATTTCAGACGCAGCGTGAGCTTTACAACCTAACGCTGTTCAATCAGGTGACGACCGCGGTCGAGAATCCGGGAGGCGACGAGCCGAGCAAGAATGTGCTGGTGCAATTCGACGAAGCGCGGCGCTGGGATGTGACGTACGGCGGGGGATTTCAGGCGCAGACGGGCACGCCGAGCACGAATTGCCCCAATCCTCTGAGCCTGATCCAGCTCGGCATCAATCCGTCGACGTTTTCGTGCAGCCCGAACGGCAAATTCGGGGTGAGCGCGCTGGTGGAACTCGACGTTTCGCGGATCAATCTGTGGGGCAGAAACCAGTCGATCACGTTCCGCTCTGAATATGGGTCGCTGGAGCAGCAGTTCACGGCCAACTACAACTGGCCGCGATTCCTGAATCACAAGACTTTCGACTTTTCGTTTGGCGGCGGCTATATCAACGCGCAGAACGTGGTCACGTTTGCGTCGTCGACGGCGGAAGGCGATTTGCGCATGACGCAGCACCCGAACCTGATCGACACGCTGATTTATCAGATTTCCTACCGCCGCGTGAAAGTCGATCCCAACACGATTCAGGTCGCGCCCAACCTGATCCCGCTGCTTTCCGAGCCGGTACGCGTGGGCGGTCCGGAACTGACCTGGATTCGCGATACGCGCAGGCCGGAGCCTCTGGATGCGCAGACGGGCATGTACAACAGCATCCAGGTCTTCGCGACCGACAACGTCTTTCTGACGTCGGAGGCGAATTACGCGCATTTCGACTGGTCCAACGCCACCTACTACGGGCTCGGCAAAGAGAAGAAGTACGTTCTCGCCCGCAATACCCGCTTCGGCATGGAACGCGTCTTTGGAGAAGCGAGGTATGAGGAGATCCCGCTGCCGGAGCGGCTGTACGGCGGCGGTCCGGAATCGCTGCGGGGATTCCCCATCAATTCGTCGGGGCCGCGCGACTCGCTGACCGGCTTCCCCATCGGCGGCGCCGGGGTGTTCGTGAATCAGACAGAACTGCGGTTGCCCAATCCGCAGCTGCCCTATTTCGGCAACTCACTGGGATTCGTGCTCTTTCATGACATGGGGAACGTCTTTAATAACTCGTCTGATATTTGGCCGAGCGCCCTTCGGATCAAGCAGCCGCACAGCTACACGTGCACGGCACAGGCCTACCTCACCGTGGCACAGCAGGAACAAGTGACTCGATCGTCCAGCACCAATCCGACAGGCCAGTGCGACTTCAACGATTTCTCGCACACAGTCGGCATTGGATTGCGGTATCACACGCCGATCGGGCCCATCCGCTTCGATATTGGCTATGACCTGAATCCGCCGGTTTTTCCGGTTCTGGTGACGTACGGCAACAGCAATGCCACCAACTCGAACAACCTGACCTGTTACCCCAACCCGAACGCGACCCAGTGCTATGGGCAGGCGGCGCACTTTAACTTTTTCTTCAGCATTGGGCAGGCCTTCTGATGACGACGAACGCACGCATTACGACTCTGCTCGCCGCCCTTGCGATGGCCGGGTGCCTGGCACGAGCACAAACCGCATCTCCTGCGGCACCCGCGTCCCCGCCTGCTGACAAGCCGGTCGAGCTGGATCACGTCGTCACCATGATCGGGTCAAACGTCATTCTGCAGAGCGACGTCGAACAGGAGATGCATTTCTCCGCACTGGAGCCGCTGCTGGTGCTGCCGGGCCAGAACACGCCCGACTCGGCGCTGCGCCGCCTGATCGATCGCACGCTCATCCTGCAGCAGATGGAGCAGCAGCAGCAACCCACGACCATTCCGGCGGCACAGGTCGACAAGTCTCTCGCTGAGTTGCTAAAACAAATCCCCGCCTGCACGCAATTCCATTGCGAGACGGGGGAGGGGTGGGCGGCGTTTCTGCGATCCAACGAACTGAACGAGGAGATGGTGGAACAGCGCTGGAGCCAGCGCATGGCGATGCTGCGCTTCATCGATCTGCGGTTCCGGAGCGGGATTCGCATCTCCCAGGACCAGATCGCGACGTATTATCAGAAGACCCTGGAGCCTGCTCTTGCCAAAGACAATGAAAAAGCACCGCCGTTGGCGGAGGTGTCGGCGCGGATCCAGGAGATCCTGCTACAGCAACAAGTGAGCGGATTGTTTCAGGACTGGGTATCGAGCCTCCGCGACCAGGGAAACGTGCAGATCGTCGACCCGGCCTATAGTGCCGATCTTGAGCCCAAACCAGCGGCAGCAACGCAATGAACGCGATGCCACAGTCAACGCCGGAAGAAGATCCGTTTCGCGAAGGGTCGCAGCGGCGCAGTCACCGTGCGCGGAATCTGACCCTGTTCACGTTGCTGTGGACTTTTGTGGTGGTTCTTGTCCTGGTTGGCGTGGCCGCGTGGTATGTGGATACACCGTGGTTCGAGAACCAGATGCGCCGCGTGGTGATTGCCGAACTGGCGAAGTCGACGGGCGGCCGCGTGGAGCTGAAGAAGTTCAGCTGGCGTCCGACGCATCTTGAATTCGAGGCTGACGATCTGACGATTCACGGCCTCGAGGCGGCGGGAGAGGTTCCCTACGCGCATGTCGACCGGCTCTACGTTCGGCTGCAGATCCTCTCGTTCTTCCGGCGGAAGATCGGCCTGAGTTATCTCGAGGGCGATCATCCGGTGATTCACCTGATCGTCTATCCCGATGGGTCGACGAATCAGCCGCGGCCGAAACATCCTTCAGCGGGGAATACGACGAACGAAATTTTCAATCTTGCCGCTGGCCGCGCGGTTGTCAACAACGGTGTGGCGATCCTCAACGAGCGCGAGATCCCATTCAGCCTTGCCGTCGATCGTCTGGCGGCTCAGGTCAGCTACGTTCCGGTACGCGATGTTTACGCCGCGACGCTGCACGCCGAGGACGTCGATGCGCAGCGCGGCGGGGACACGCCGGTGCACTCGCAGCTGGACGCCTCAGCCGAAGTGGGCCGCAACGGCGCCAATCTTCTTTCGCTCACGTTGCTGAGTGGAGCCCAGGGCAAGGGCCAAAAGACGGTGCTGCAGGCCAGCGGGAGGCTCAACAACTTCGCCGATCCGCACTGGCAATTCACGATGAAGGGGGCGATCGACACCCTCGAAGTTCGCGCCCTGACGGGCACGCCGGGGCTTGCCGGCGGCACTGCGCATCTGGACGCGAACGGGCACGGCGGCGGCTCGCAGTTCACCATCGACGGGACCGCACGCATCGATGGCGGGGCGTATCGCATCGGCACGGTGGATGCCAGCGGCATCACAGTCGACGCGGTCGCGCACGTGACGCAGGACCTGATCGAGGTTAACGGGATTCGCGCGCGGTTTGCGACGGGCGGGTTGGTCAAGGGCGAAATGCGCATCGTGAACTGGGAAACGCCCGAGTCGGCGCAGACGGCGAAGAGTGGAGTGCAGCAGGGAGCGATCCGCACGCGCGTGGAGGGGTTCACGCTCGACACTCTGCTCGACAGCGTTGCTCCGCGGCGCTTCCGGCGGCTGGGATTCGATACGTCGGCCACGGGCACGGCCAACGTCGACTGGTCGGGCAGTCTCGACCGTCTTACAGGTTCTGTGAACGTCACCCTCGCGCCGCCGCCCAACGCCAGTCCAAATGAAGTTCCAGTGACGGGAACGGTCGACGCCGATTACGTGAACCGTACCGGTACCGTTGTGGTGCGGACTTGCGATATCCACACGCCGGCATCGGAGATCCAGGTCAGCGGAAGCCTGGGCGTCTATCCGATGACGCGCCCATCGCAGATCCAGGCGAGCCTGGTGACCCGCAACGTTGCGGAATTCAATTCTGTACTCGCAGCGTTTGGCATTTCCGCGCCAGGACAGCCGACGCCGATCCCAGCGGCTCTGCATGGGGAAGCGCAGTTTCACGGATCGGTGACGGGAAATCTGAACTCGCCGGATTTCCAGGGGCACCTCCAGGCAATGGACTTCAACATTGTTCCAGCGGGCGCGCCTCTGACTACGCAGGTGGCCAGCAACCTCCACTTCGACAGCCTGGTTGCCGACGCGAAATACAGCGCCGGTGCACTTTCAGTGAGCGCAGCCACGCTTTTGCAGGGAAAAACGACGATCCAGTTTTCCGGCGATGTGCGGGGACGCGCTGACGAGCCGAGCGACCTCTTCGCGGACTCCTCCGCGATTCACGCCAGCGTGCAGGTGCGCAACGCGGACCTCGAACAATGGATGGGGCTCACCGGGAAGAGCTATCCCGTCACGGGGACTCTGAACTTCCACGCGCAAACGGACGGGACGATCGGCGATTTGAACGGTACAGGTCAGCTGAGCCTGACCGGAGGAGTTGCGTATGGCGAATCGTACCGGTCGCTGACCAGCGATGTGCAGTTTCGGGGAAGGGACGTAAGCGCGAATCATCTGATGTTCGCGATGGATGGCGGTCGAATCACGGGCGACGGCGGCTACAACTTCACCGCGAAGACAATGCACTTCGATGTGCAGGGCGATGGCTTCGAGCTGGCGCATATCCGGCGCCTCGAAAACGAGCAATATCCAGTCAGCGGCACGGTTGACTTCAAAGCGCAGGGCAGCGGCACACTGGAATCGCCGTCGATCGAGGCCAGCATGCACGTGCGCGATCTGCGCCTGGCGCGGGAGTTCACGGGATTGTTGGATGCCGACGCACATACGCAGGGGCGGGCGCTCGAGTTGCATATGGCGTCACACCTGAATACGTCGGAACTGGAACTGAACAGCGAAACGCAACTCACCGGCGACTACCAGACGCGCGCCAGCCTGAACATTTCAAAATTCAACATCGATCCGCTGCTGCGAACCTTCAGCGTGACAGGAATCCGCGGGAGCTCCTCGATTGCCGGGGCAGTTACGGTCTCGGGTCCGCTGCGCCATCCGAAGCAACTGAGCGGTGATGTGCGGCTGAGCGAACTCGCTGTCACTCTTGAAGACGTTCCTATCCACAGCGACGGCGAACTGCATGCCACGCTGCGCGACGGGACATTCCAGATGGACCCGGTGCACATTGTCGGTACCGATACCGATCTGCGCACTGAGGGATCGATCGGCGTGTTCAGCGATCCGCGGCCGATTCACGGCAGGGCCAGTGGATCGATCAATATGGCGCTGGCGCAGACGCTGGATACGGACATCATTTCGTCAGGACACGTGGACTTTACGGTGACTGCGGAAGGCACGGTGCAGAACCCGGACCTGAAGGGCCAGGTGAAGTTCACGAATGTGAACGCCGCTCTGGAAGGCTACGTGAATGGCCTGAGCCGCATGAACGGAACACTGGCTTTCGACCAGGACCGGCTGGATTTTCAGAACGTAACCGCATACAGCGGCGGCGGCCTGATTCAGGTGGGCGGGTTCGTCACCTATCATCGCGGGCTCTACGCCGACCTGACCGCGGACGCAAAGGACGTGCGCATCCGCTATCCGGAGGGGGTCACGTCGACGGCCAGTGCGAGCCTGCGCTTCCAGGCAAGCCAGTCCAACATGCTGCTGAGCGGAAAGGTGACGCTGACCGGCTTTGCCATCAGCCCGGATGTCGATTTCGCGGCGGTGGCCGCGTCATCGGGGGGAGTGTCGTTGCCTCCGGATCCGAGTGCGCCGTCGAACCGGGTTCGCCTCGACATCCGCATCACGTCAGCGCCGTCGCTCAATTTCCAGAACTCGTTTGCGCGTCTGGCGGGCAATGTGGAGCTGGCGATTCGCGGCACGCTGGCGCAGCCGACGGTGCTGGGGCGAGTTACTATCACCGAAGGCACAGCGACTTTCAACGGCGAGAAATTCGAACTCCAGCACGGCGAGATTTACTTCAGCAATCCCGTACGCATTCAGCCGGTCATCGACGTGACTGCCACGACTACGGTCGAGGACTACACGATTACGATTGCATTGCAGGGCGCGACCACGAAACTGAACCCGACGTTCCGGTCTGAGCCGCCACTTTCCGAGCCGGACATCTTCTCACTGCTGGCCATGGGCCGCACGCAGGAGGAACAGCAAATCTACAGCACGCAGCAGCAGCAGGCCGGGGTGAACTCCACGGCTGATTCGCTGCTGGGCGGGGCGCTGAATGCAACGATCAGCAATCGGATTCAAAAACTTTTCGGCGGCGGGAGCGTGCGGATCGATCCGACCTTCGTCAGCGGGGTCGGGAACGCGACGGCTCGCATCACGGTCGAGGAGCCGATTTCGAAGACGGCTACCCTAACGTACGCGACGAACGTCAATTCAACAGCAGAGCAGTTGATCCAGGGTGAGTGGCGCGTCACGCAGGACTTTTCGGTGGTCGCGGTGCGCGACGAATCGGGTGTTTTCAGCCTGGTTTTCCGGCTCAAGCGGCGATATCACTGACGGACGGAGCAGTGTCTCTGTCCACGCATAATCGTTTCGGAATCACCGGTTCGCCGCGCACACCAGGAGGCGCTGATTTACCGGAAATTTCGATCTGAACGCGCATCCAAACATGGCATTTGCGTGTCTGATAGATGGTGAGGCTGTCTCCCCGGCAGGCGCAACCGCTGGCCGGAAATCGGAAGAAAATTCCGGGGGACAGCCCGGGAGAAAACTATGAAAAAAGCATTTCTTTTGATTGTTGCCGCGGCTCTTGCTGTGCCTGCGGTGTTTGCGCAGAACGACTCGGAGACACAGGCAGCCGTCCAGAAGTCTCTCAGTGCGTCGCGCTTCAAGGGCATTCAGGCGTCGGTTCAGGGCGGCGTGGTAACGCTGACGGGAACGGTGGATCTGGTTGCGACGAAGATCAACGCGGATCAAAAGGCGCATCACGCGCACGGAGTCATGGCTGTTCGCAACGATATTGAGGTCGCTGGCAGCGAAATGCCCGATGCGCAGCTGCAGGAGAAGCTGCAGAAGGCCATCACGTACGACATGGTGGGTTATGGCACCACAGCGTTCGATGCCATCACGGTTCAGGTGCAGAACGGAGTAGCCACGCTGGGTGGCCATGCCTATGGGCCCGTCGATGCTTCCGACGCGGTAGCCATTGTTGCCAACACCAAAGGCGTACGCGACGTGATGGATAACATTCAGGTCGATCCGGTTTCTTCGAATGACGACCGAATTCGGCGGCAGGTGTTTCGTGCGGTCTACAGCTATCCGCTGCTGAACCAGTTCCTGATCGACCCGGCGAAGCCGATCCGGATTCAAGTGGCGAACGGGCACGTGACACTCTACGGCACGGTCGACACGCGGCCTGAGAGGGATGCGGCCGGAATCCAGGCCAACACGGTACCGGGCGTTTTCAGCGTGACCAACGATCTGCAGGTTGCGAACGCAACGCCGGAGAAGCCGTCGAAGTAAGCCTGTCAAGGAGAGCCTGCCGGCGCAGGAGGCCTCACACAACCGTTACACTGAGATGGATCTCATCGGATGCGATGAGGTCCATCACTCTTATGCCGCTTTTCCGCAGCATCGGTGTCACGCTGGAGATGATCAAGTGGGAGCATTCTGTGTTTGCGCTCCCTTTTGCGCTGACGGGCGCGATGCTGGCTGCTCATGGCTGGCCGCCCGCCGCGAAGCTGGCGTGGATCGTCGTGTGCATGATCAGCGCGCGTTCGGCGGCGATGGCGTTTAACCGTTGGGCGGATGCCGATCTGGACGTCGCGAATCCTCGCACGCGCATGCGTGCCATTCCGGCGGGTTTACTCACCCGCGGCTTTGCCGCTGGGTTCACGGTCGTGATGGCGGCGGTGTTCCTGCTGGGGGCGTGGAGACTGAACCGGCTAACACTGGTGCTGTCGCCGGTGGTGCTGGCAGTGCTGTTTCTCTACTCCTACACCAAGCGGTTTACGCGCTGGTCGCATCTTTTTCTGGGGCTCGCGCTGGGGCTTGCGCCGTCGGGAGCGTGGATCGCGATTCGCGGATCGCTCGATCCGCGCATCGTTGTGCTCACAGTTGCGGTGCTGTTCTGGGTTGCGGGGTTCGATGTGCTCTACGCCTGCCAGGATGAGGCGCATGACCGGTCGGCCGGACTCCTGAGCATTCCGGCAACTCTGGGGCTCGGGCCGGCGTTCTGGATCGCGCGCGCGATGCACCTGATTATGCTGGGTCTTCTGGTGTGGCTGGTGGTTCTGTTCCACCTGGGCCCGGTTGCTGGGATTGGGATCGCGGCAGTCGCCGCGCTGCTGTTGTGGGAGCACACGATTGTTTCGCCGCGCGACCTGACGCGGATGAACGCGGCGTTCTTCATGATGAACGGCGTGATCGCGGTGATTTTTTTTGTGTTTGTCGCGGCTGACCTGTTGATGCGCCGTCACGCGTAAGCGAGCTGGGTGCGGCGCCGCATCCAGCAGGCGGCCAGCAGAGCGAGGGTCAGCAGGAGGTACATGACGGGACGGCTGCTGGCTGCAACCGTGCCTGTGTAGTCGAGGCCGGAGACGTGATGCGCCGCGCCTGTGTACCACCACACGGTGTAGAGCGCCTCAAAGGATTTGCTGCTGCCGCTCCAAACGCCGAGGGCGAGGGCAAGGCTGGGAATGAAGCACGCGGCGACAAGGAATCCCGCGAAACCATGCAGATCGCGCGCGAGCAGGAGGCGGATGGCGAGTCCACTGCCGGCGGCCAGCGTGACCAGAACGCCTGCAACCCATGCAGCCGGCAACTGGCGCTGCAAAGCATGCGGCGCAGAGAAGATAAGCGAGCCAGTGGCAT
>JBEKIN010000123.1:0-11892 GCA_050011735.1 Acidobacteriaceae bacterium
CCCAGTCAAGGCCGATGTTGCCGATGAGGGGGAGGGTCTCGGGCAGAAGGTTCGTGCCGACGCGCAGAGCGACCGCGGCCGCGATGAGGCCGATGACCCCGCCGCTGACGCTGAGGACGAGACTCTCGAGAAGCGCCTGGCGGAGCAAAGTCGCGGCGCTCGAGCCGAGCGCGAGGCGGACGGCGATTTCGCGGCGCCGGCGGATGGCGCGGACCAGCAGAAGTCCGGCGAGATTGGCGCAGGCGATGAGCAGCACGACGGCCACGGCGAGGAAAAGAGTGCGGACGAGGGGACGGGCCTGGGCGATGGTGTCCTCATGCAGGCCGGGCACGATGGGGCTGATGTGCAGGCTGGCCATGAAGGCTGGGTAGTTGCGCATCGTCTCTTTCGCGACGCGATCGGCGTCTTCACGCGCCTGCGCTGCCGTGACGCCGGGCTTGAGACGGCCGACCATCGCATAGTTCCAGCTGGCCTGGGCGCCGCCGGCCAGCTCTTCGGGGCGGAGGCTCAGAGGAATCCAGAGCTCGCTGCGGTTCAGATGGCCGGGGACGAGCGGGAATTCAAAGTTGCGGGGCATGACGCCGACGACGACGTAGGGCTTGCGGTCGAGAAGGATTTTTTGCCCGAGGATGCCGGCGTCGCCGTGGAAGCGGCTCTGCCAGGTGGCGTAGCTGAGGACCGCGACCTGCTGCTTCTGATCATCCTCCTGCTGGGTGAAGACGCGGCCGAGGAGCGGCTCGACTTCGAGGGCGGAGAAGACGCCGGGGGTCATGCGCGCCGCGTTCACCTGGGCTGGATCGCCGATGCCGGAGAGCTCATAGGCGGGCTGCGTGTAGCCTCCCAAAGCGGAGAAGCTGTGGGTGTCGCGGGTGTAGTTGACGACGTCGGGTCCGGTCACGCCGGCTTCGGTGATGCCGTTCACTTCCACTCCCTGCAGCGTGTCAGAAAGCACCACGAGCTGTTCGGGATGCGGAAACGGCAGCGGGCGCAGGAGTACGCCTTCGACGATGGAGAAGATGGCCGTGGTGGCGCCGATACCGAGCGCGAGGGTGAGCACCGCGGTCAGCGAAAAGCCGGGGGACTTGGAAAGGTGGCGGATGGCAATCTTCAGGTCACGCAGCAAGGGTCGGCTCCTGGATACAGCTGGGGTTGAGGGTGAAGCAGCACGCGTGGTTCCAGATACGAGGAGGGCGAAGTGGTTGTTCCGTCAATCGGACGGGAGGTTGGGGGGTGGGGCGAGCGTCCGGGAACGGAAGCGGTGTCCGTTTGGGGACAGGACTTATTGTTGAGGCGGACGCTGCGCGCAAGGCTCGGGGCGCCGCGTTGTGCGAGATGAGGCTCGCGTTTTCCACCTCGCGGCGCCACTGTAGCCGGGGGAAATTTAGCCGATGAGGAGGACAGAAGCTCGTGCCACGGGCGGCGCCGGATGGCTGTGCGCGGGAGAAGTGCGCGCGCGGGAATCGGTGCGGGAGGGTGCTCGGAACCCCATGTTTGCGATCATCGGCATTCTGGTGGTGTTTGGCGCGGTGTTAACGGGATATCTGATGGAGCACGGACACATTGCCGTGCTGCTGCAGCCGGCGGAGCTGCTGATCATTGGTGGAGCGGGCATGGGGACGCTGCTGGTGGCGAACCCGCTGCGGACGCTGAAGAAGATTGTGAGCGGCGCGATGGGGGTGATCGGCGCGTCGAAGTTTGGGAAAGAGCGGTATCTCTCGACGCTGCGGATGATGTACGAGCTGCTGCAGAAGGCGCGGCGGGGCGGGATGCTGACCATCGAAGGCGACGTGGAGAAACCGGAAGAGAGCCCGGTGCTGAACGCGTATCCGGAATTCATCAAGGATCACCACGTGCGGGATTTCGTGTGCGACACGATGCGCATGGTGATAACCGGGGGAGTGGATGCGTTCGATATGGACCAGATGATGGACCTCGACATGGAGGTGCAGCACCATGGCACGGAGGAGCCGGTGGCGGCGCTGTCGACCATGGCCGACTCGCTGCCCGGGCTGGGGATTGTGGCGGCGGTGCTGGGGGTGGTGATCACCATGGGCGCGCTGGGCGGACCGGCCGAGGAGATCGGGCGCAAGGTGGCGGCCGCGCTGGTGGGGACGTTCCTGGGGATTCTGCTGTGCTACGGGCTGGTGGGGCCGGTGAGCCAGAACATGGCGAAGAGCGCCGCGGAGGAGCATGCGTATCTATATGTACTGCGGGTGCTGATGCTGGCGTTTATCCGCGGGCAGCCGCCGGTGGTGGCGATTGAAGTGGGGCGGAGGGCGATTCCTTCGCACGTGCGGCCATCGTTCGCCGAGGTGGAAGAGGCGTGCCGTAACCAGGCAGCGGCCGCGCCGGCCAAAGACGCGGTGGAGTAAGGGGGCCCGGTATGTCGGCGAGCAAGCCGGTGATCATCATCAAGAAGAACGGAGGCCACGGGGGCCACCACGGCGGGGCGTGGAAGGTGGCGTATGCCGATTTCGTGACGGCGATGATGTCGCTGTTCATCGTGCTGTGGCTGATGAACTCAAGCGTCAAAGTCCGGCAGGCAGTCGCGGGGTACTTCAACGATCCGCGGGGCAAGTCGACGCAGACGGGATCGGATCAGGTGGGTACGAGCGACAGCCTGGCGCTGACGGAGAAGAATATTCCGGAGCTGAAGCAGAAGATCGAAGAAGCGATCCGGAAAATGAACGACCTGAAGGCGCTGCAGAACCAGATTCAGATCACCATTACGCCGGAGGGGCTGCGGATCGAGCTGCTGGAGACGAAGGACGGGACGTTTTTCAACACGGGCAGCGCGACGCTGAACCAGAACGGGCGGGAGATGCTGCAGATGCTGGCGGGGCAGCTGGGAGGGGTTCCGAATCGCGTATCGATTGAGGGACACACGGATGCGCAGCCCTACGCGTCGACCGATGGGTACGGGAACTGGGAGCTTTCAGCGGACCGGGCGAACGCGGCGCGCCGGTTGATGCAGAGCTCGGGGCTAAGGGAGGATCAGGTGTCGCAGGTGCGGGGCTACGCGGATCAGAAGCTGCGCGTGCCCTCCAACCCGATGGATCCATCGAACCGGAGGATTTCGCTGATCGTGCAGTATCTGACGGTGGATGCGCCGCCGGTTCCGGAGAACGCAGGAACCGGACCGCCAGGTGCGGACGGGGGAGCGGCCAAGGCGGGCAATGGCGGGCCGTCGCTCGAGATTCCAGCGCCGGGAAGTGCGGCGCGGAAACCTGGAGCGGCGCCGAGCGGGGCCGCAAAGGACGGCGACGCGAAGGGCGGCGATGCAAAGAGTGGTGGGAGCCCGGCGCCACCGAGCGGGTCACAGCCGAGCGGAGCGCGGAGTGACCCGGCGCAAACTGGTCCGGGGCAGAATGGGGCGGGGCAAAGCGCGCCAAAAACGACGCCAGCGCCGAAGCCGTCGGCGGGCAATCCGCTGGCGGCTAAGCCAGCCGCGGGCAATCCAGTTTCGCGGCTGTGGCAGAAGATCCATCCGAAATAAGACGGCGCGCGCAGCTGGATTTGACCCGGTTGAAGTTTCTGCGCTGCGCTCCCGATCGCGGCGTGGGGCGCCCTGGCGGCGAATGAGCGGCGCTGGGGCTGATCTTGTGCCAGGATAAGGTTGTCACTCCGTATTTCACACAGCGCGAGCCGAAGTCCACAACAAGAGCAGACGCGCACAGCGGGCCTTCAGGGAGCGGGGAACCTTGGACGAGTTAGTGCACACACACGACGAGACCAGCGATATCGATCTGCTGCACGATATTGGCAGCCGGATGGCGGCGGCCGATCCGTTTCACGAGGTTCTGCAGCGGGTGATCGAAATGGTGACGGCCGCAGTGCGCTGCGACTCGTGCTTCATTTACGTCCTGGAGAAAGAAAAGCTGGTGATGCGAGCCTCGAAGAATCCGCACGAAGATGTGGTGGACCGGCTGGTGGTGGATATGGGGCAAGGCGTCACGGGATGGGTGGCGGAGCATAAGCAGACCGTGGCGCTGCCCGCGAAAGCGTGGGCGGATCCGCGGTTCGCGCGGTTTCCCAGCCTGCCGGAGGATCGTTTCGAGGCATTTCTGGCGGTGCCGATCCTGTGCCGGGGCAAGCTGGTGGGTGCGATCAACATGCAGCACCGCGAGCCGCATCATCATTCGAAGCGCGAGATCAAGCTGATCACGATGATCGGCTACCTGGTGGGCGCCGAGGTGGAACTGGCGCGCATGGAGTACGAGAAATCGCAGCTCGCCGATCAGCTGGAGACGCGCAAAGTGATGGAGCGCGCCAAGGGGCTGCTGCAGCGCGAGTTGAACATCGATGAGGAAGCCGCCTACCTGATGCTGCAGAAACAGAGCCGGCAAAAGCGCAAGCCGCTCAAGGAGATTGCCGAGGCCATCATCCTGATGGACGATCTGCGGCGCGGCAAGAAGTGAGAAGCAGCGGGTAGCCGGGAGCCTGTAGCCAGTAGCCAACAGGGCCCTGCGGCACGATTGAGGACGTTGCGAGCCAAGAGCGATCGGGCTGTCCATTTCCGAACAATCCATTGCGATTGCGGACAGAATGTCCGTCTGCGGACGCCTCTATCCGCTCTTTTTTCAGACGAACCGCTTTGGCACGGCAACTGCCGTTCGGGTACCCAGGCTCTCTGTCCCAGCTCGCCAACCGAGGAGGAAACTTTGTTCGCTGACCTGAAATACGCGTGGCGGCAGTTGCGGAAGGCACCGGGGTTTGCGGTGACGGCGGTGGTGACCCTGGCGCTGGGGATCGGCGCGAACACGGCGATCTTCAGCGTGGTGAATGCGGTGTTGCGGCACCCGGCCGGTGTCGATCATCCAGAACAGGTGGCGGTGCTGCATACGCGGTACGCACAATTCACGCTGGACATGCCGTTCAACTCAGTGCCCACCTATGCAACCGCGGCTTCGCTGCGGGATCAGGTGGAAGCGGCGGGGATCGAACACCCGGCGAGCTTCAACATCGTCCGCGACGGGGAGGCGGAGCATATTCCGGCAGCGAGGGTTTCCTCGCAGTGGTTCGAGGTGTATGGGGCACGGCCGATTCTGGGCCGGACGTTCACCGCCGAGGAAGACCAGCCGAATGCGGGTCCGGTGGTGGTGCTGGGTTACGGGATCTGGCAGCGGGTTTTTGGAGGCAGGGGCGATGTTGTGGGACAGACGTTGCTGCTGGATGAGAAGCCATACCAGGTAATCGGCGTGATGCGGAGCGACTTTGCGTGGCCGCGGCGGTCTGAGATCTGGGTTCCGATCGCGCTTGCGCCAAGCGCGTTTCAGCCGGATGAGGTTTTCAACGAGAACTACTATGCGGTTGCGCGCCTGCGGCCAGGGGTTTCTGTGGCGCAGTTCAGCGCGGCGGTGGCGACGAAGATGTGGGGAGAGCTGCGCCGCGGTGGCGGGAGTAAATATGCCACCAGCTCGGGGTGGTCGGTTTACGCGACGCAGCTGACGGAGTTTGCCGCGGGTCCTTTGCGGACACCGCTGTATGTACTGTGCGGCGTGGTGGTGCTGGTGCTGCTGATCGCGTCAGCGAACGTAGCGGGGCTTTTGCTGGCGCGCTCCTCGGCGCGGAGCAAGGAGTTTGCGATTCGGACGGCGCTGGGGGCGAGCGCGGGCCGCATGGTGCGGCAATTGTTCGTGGAGACGCTGGTGCTGGCAGGGGCTGCGGCGATGGTTGGCGTTTTGGCGGGGCCACTGATGGGGAGAATGCTCCTGCATCTGGTGCCGCACGATCTCGCGACAGGATTCCTGGTTCGCACCGAACCCGCGGTTCTGATTTTCACGGCCGGCGTGGCGCTGCTTGCGTCGCTGCTCGCGGGCATGGGGCCGGCACTGACGCTGCCGCGGTCGCGTGGGCGGCTTGCCCTGCACGAGGGCGGCAGAAGCGGCACAGCCACTGTCGGCAAGCAGCGCCTGCGCAGCGCGTTTGTGATCGGCGAGGTGGCGGCTGCATTCTTCCTGCTGGCCGGGACCGGTTTGTTTCTGGCGAGCCTTCGGCAGCTGCAGAAGGTCGATCCGGGATTCAATCCGCGGGGGGTGCTGGCAGCAACGGTGCAGTATGCGGGGAAGGACCTGAGGAAGAGCCAGCCGCGCCAGGCAGTGTTCGTGTCGGGGGTGGTGGGGAACCTTGCCGCGCAGCCGGGTGTACGCGCCGCAGCGGCTGTGAATCCCCTGCCGTTCGATCCGGATGGCGGCAATTCGTGTTCGTTCGCGATTATCGGGCGGGCTCTCGGTCCCAACGATCCGGGCCCGCACAGCCAGCTCACGCTGGCGACGCCCGATTATCTGCGGGTAATGCAGATTCCGCTGCTGGCCGGCCGCTGGATCGATGCGGAAGATATCGCCAGCAGCGAGCCGGTCGCGGTGATCGATGCGCGTCTGGCACGGAAATACTGGCCCGGCCAGAATCCGATCGGACAACATATCTCGTTCGGGTGCGATAACAAGCCGGCCGCGATTGTGGGTGTGGTGGCGACGGTGCGGCTGAGTTCTCTCGAGGAGGACACCAGCGACGGCATGCGGTATTACCCATTCGCGCAGGCGGACAACAGTTCGGCGGATTTTCTGGTGCGCGTGGACGGGGATCCGAATCGGATGGAGCCGGTGGTGAAGCGCGCGGTGGCGTTGGTCGATTCATCGCAGGCGGTTTCGAGCATCGTGCCGGTGGAGACGCTGGTTTCGGATTCGCTGGCGGGGCGCAGGCTGATCGTGCGGATGCTGGCGGTTTTTGGAGGGCTGGCTCTGCTGCTGGCGGTGGTGGGGATTTACGGGCTCATCAGTTATGTCACGGCGCAGCGTACGAACGAAGTCGGTGTGCGCATGGCGCTCGGCGCCGAGCGGAGCGATGTGGTGCAGCTCATCCTCGGGCACGCGCTGCTGCTGGTGGGGATTGGACTGGGCATCGGAGCGGTGCTGTCGGCGGCGGCCTCCGCGATCCTGCGGCGGACCTTTACCGATTTTGGAGGGGGCATTGTTCCGTCGCTGGGATTGGCAGCCGTTGCTCTGCTCGCGGTAGGGGTTCTGGCGGGATTGATTCCGGCGTTGCGGGCTGCGAGCGTGGATCCGATGAAGGCGCTGCGGATGGAGTAGGACAGAGCACAGAGCTCAGAGCACAGGGCCCCAGGAAAATGTAACCGTCAGGAGAACAGATATGCTCGGTGATCTGAAATATGCGTGGCGGCAACTGAGGAAGTCGCCGGGGTTTGCGGTGACGGCGGTGGTGACGCTGGCGCTGGGGATTGGCGCGAACACGGCGATCTTCAGCGTGATGCACGCGGTGCTGCTGCGCACGCTGCCGGTACGCGATCCGCGGCAGCTCTTCTACCTGACGCATGAGAACATGCCGGACGGCGTGGGCGACACGGGGGACTCGCGCTACACGTACGGGATCAATGTCTATAACCGGATGCGGGAGGATCGGTCGGTCTTTTCGGGTTTGATCGCCTACGTTCCGCTGTCGCTCACCAAAACGGCGGCGCGCTATGGCGACGCGCCGGAGGAAATCGAAGCAGACGAAGTGAGCGGGAATTTCTTTTCCGCGCTGGGCGTGGAGATGGCGGCAGGGCAGGCTTTCGCGCCAGTGGATGAGGACAAGCACTCGCCGCTGGCGGTGATCAGCTACGGCTACTGGACGCGGAGATTCCAGCGCGATCCGGGGGTCATCGGCAAGGCGATTTACATCAATGGCGTGCCGATGACGGTGGTGGGTGTGGCGGCGGCGCATTTTTATGGCGTGGAATCCGGCGGGTCGGCGACGGATTTGTGGGTGCCGCTGCAGAACCGTCCGGAACTGAATGCGTGGGGACTGCCGATGACGGGGCAATCGCTGTATGGCAAGCCGAACTGGTGGAATTTGATGTTGATCGCGCGTCTGCGGCCGGGAGTGAGCACGCAGCAGGCGCTGGCGCGGATGAATCCGGTGTTCGACCGAGCCGCATGGGAGACGGTGGGCAAAGAGGTGAAGCGCAGCGGCCCGAAGCTGGAGCTGACGATGGTTCCGGCGCGCGGGCTGGGAACGGCGAGCAAGGATTATCAGGATGGGCTGCACGTTTTGATGGGGATGGTGGCGCTGGTGCTGGTGATCGCGTGCGTGAACATCGCGATGCTGCTGGCGGCGCGCAATGCTGCGCGGGAGCGGGAATTCTCGATGCGGCTGGCGCTGGGCGCGGGGCGGTGGCCGCTGTTCCGGCAATTGCTCGCGGAGAGTTTGCTGCTGGTGGGATCAGGAGCCGTGCTGGGATGGTTGTTTGCGATCGAGGCCACAAAGCTACTGGCGGTGTGGTCGGAGATCGAGGTGAGTCTTACGCCGGACACCCCGGTGCTGTTGTTCACGCTGGGGCTTTCGGTGCTGGCCGCGGTGGTGTTCGGGCTTGCGCCGCTGCGCTCGGCCACGAATGCTCCGGTGGCGCTGGTGCTGAAGTCGACCGGCGGGCAGGCGTCGGAGAGCCGCAGTCGCGTGCTCACGGGGAAGGTTCTGATCGCAGCGCAAATGGCGGTTTGTGTGGCGTTGCTGTTTGGGGCGGGGCTGCTGATCCGGACGCTGCGGAATTATCAGAACGTTGACCTGGGCATGCATGCGGAGCGGGTGCTGGCGTTCGGTGCGCATCCGGTGGGCACCAACGATTACGCAAAGAGCCTGGAGTTCTATACGCAGCTGACGCAGCGGGCGGGTGCGCTGCCGGGGGTTCACTCGGCGACGGTGGCGGAGTTGCGCCCGGGATCCGGCTGGAGCGACAACAACGACCTGGTGGTGGATGGGCGCGAGTATCCATGGGATAACGGGAAGAATATGTTGCGCAGCAATATGGTGGGCCCGAAGTTTTTCGAGACGCTGGGGGTTCCGGTGCTGGCGGGGCGCGACATCGCGGAGACGGACACGAAGAGCGCGATGGGCGTGGCGGTAGTGAACGAGACGCTGGCGAAGCGATATCTGAATGGCGCATCGCCCATTGGGCATGCGCTGGGCGGCGCGAAGAACCGCGTGACCATTGTGGGCCTGGTGCGGGACAACAAGTACAACTCCGCGGATGAAGAGCCGATGGCGATGGTCTGGTACAGCTACCAGCAGGCTACGTCGATTCAAAACATGGATGTGGAGGTGCGGGCCGCGGGCAATCCGCTGGCGCTGCTGCCGGAGATTCGGCGGATCGTGCGGGAGCTGGATCCGAATTCGCCGGTGCAGAGTCCGATGGTGCTGGCCGCGCAGTTCGAGGAATCGTACCTGATGCCGGCGCTGTTCGCGCGGTTGGGCGCGTTCTTCGGAGGGCTGGCGGCTCTGCTGGTGGCGGTGGGGCTGTACGGGACGCTGGCGTATCGGGTGAGCCGGCGGACGATGGAGATCGGGGTGCGCATGGCGCTGGGCGCGGCACGCCAACAGGTGCTGTGGATGATCCTGCAGGACAGCCTGATTCTGATTGCAGCGGGGCTGGTGGTGGGTCTGCCGCTGGCATGGTTCGGATCGAGAGTGATGGCGACGATGCTCTACAAGCTGCCGGCCCACGATCCGGTGAGCTTTGTCGCTGCGGCGTTAGGGGTGGTGGGCGTATCAGTGGGCGCGGCGCTGCTGCCGGCGCGCCGAGCCGCCAGCGTGGAACCCATGCAGGCGCTGCGAATGGAGTAAAACAGTGGTCGGCTGAGAAACGGTCAGCGGAGAAGCGGTCGGCTGAGCAACGGTTAGCGGAATTCAAGCGAGGAGTGAGTGATGCTTGGTGATCTGAGATATGCGTGGCGGCAGCTGTGGAAGTCGCCGGGATTTGCGGTGACCGCGGTGGTGACGCTGGCGCTGGGGATCGGCGCGACGACGGCGATCTTCACGCTGTTCGATCAGGTGCTGCTGCGTGTGCTGCCGGTAGAGCGGCCGGGGGAGCTGGTGCGGATGGAATGGCACGGAAGCTTCTCCGGATCGATGAGCGCGTTTGGCGGGGGTATCGGGAATTACTACTCGTACCCGATGTACAAGGATCTGCGCGACCGCAATCAGGTATTCAGCGGTGTGCTGGCGGCCATGAAGACGAGCGTGGGCGTCTCCTGGCACAACCAGGCCGAGGACGAACATGCGGAGATCGTGAGCGGCAACTACTTCCAGGTGCTGGGACTGCGGCCGTTCGCGGGCCGGCTGTTCGTGGCGGCGGATGAGACGGCGAAGGACGCGAACGCGGTGGTGGTGCTGAGCTACGACTACTGGCGAACGCATTTTGGCGCGGCGCGGGACGTGATCGGGCAGACGGTGCTGATCAACGGACATGCGTTCACGATTGTCGGGATTGCGCCGGAGAATTTTCATACGGCGATCGGGGGCTATCGGCCGGGTTTGTTTGTGCCAGTGACGATGTCGGAAATTGCGATGCCATGGATGGCGTCACGGCACAACCTCGATAACCATTTGTCGATATGGCTGACGCTGGTGGCGCGGCTGAAGCCGGGAGTGACGGCGAGGCAGGCGGAGGCAAGCCTGGGGCCGCTGTGGCACTCGTTGCGGGCGCAGGAGCTGACGCTCTATAAGTCCGCGTCGCCGAGATTCAGGGCGGGATTTCTGGATAAGACGACGATCAAGGTGATCGATGACTCGATGGGGTTCTCGCCGGACCGCATGGAGCTGCAGACGCCGCTGGTGATCCTGCTGAGCATGGCGGGTCTGTTGATGGCCATGTGCGCGCTGAACGTGGCGACGCTGCTGTTGCTGCGGTCGGCGGCGCGGGTACGGGAGATGTCGATGCGCTACGCCCTGGGCGCGAAGAGCGGCCGCATCCTGCGGCAGCTGATGATCGAAGGCGGGATGCTGGGCGCGGCCGGAGTGGCGGGCGGACTGGCGTTGTCGCCGGTGCTGGCTATCACACTGGTGCGTCTGATGACCAGCCCCGAACCGGGGCACGAACCGTACTCGGCCAGCGTAGATGGGCGGGTGCTGTTGTTTGCGCTGGGTCTTTCGATACTGGTGAGTGTGCTGTTCTCGATCGCGCCGGCGCTGCACTTCCTGCGGCCCGATTTGGCCGGCGCGCTGCGGCAGAGCACGGGGACCGCCTCGAAGAGCTCGCAGTATTTCCGCAAGGCGGCGGTGGGCGTGCAGATTGCTCTGAGCGTGCTGCTGCTGGGCGGCGCGGGGCTGTTTGTGCGCACGCTCGAGCATCTCCGTGATCAGCCGGTGGGATTTGACACGCACCGTCTGGCGACCTTCAACCTCGATCCGACCATCTCGGGATACGGCGAGGATCGGACGCCACAGATGATGAAGACGGCGCTTGATGCGCTGCGGCGGATTCCGGGAGTGCGGTTGGCCGGGGCGACGAGCGATCCTGAGCTCATGGGCGACAGCTCTGAGAGCGGATTTGTCGTGCAGGGACACAAGCCGGTGGAGGGAGAGAACACGGACTTCGAAGATCCCTGGATTACGCCTGGGTATTTCGCGACGATCCAGCAGCCGCTGCTGGCCGGACGCGACTTCACCGAGGCCGACGGGAAGAACGCGCCAAAAGTGGCGGTGGTGAACCTGGCGTTTGTGAAGCAATTCTACGGATCGGCGCAGAATGCGCTGGGACGGCTGATCGGCGAAGAGGACAAGCCGGATACGACGATCGTGGGCGTGGTGGGAGACGTGAAGCACCAGAACCTGCGCACGGATATTGGTCCGGCGGTGTATCGGCCGTACACGCAGCTGGACCATCCGGGCGGGATGGAGATTTATCTGCGCACGGCGCAGGCTCCGGAGACGGTGGAGGCGGCGATCCGGCGGACGATGCACGACCTGGATCCAACGTTGGTAGTGGACGGCCTGCGGACGATGGAAGCGCAGGTGGACATCAGCGCCTCGGACGAGCGGGCGTTGGCGACGCTGGCGATCGGATTTGCCGCGCTGGCCGCGCTGCTGGCGGCGGTGGGGCTGTACGGGGTGCTGGCG
>JBEKIN010000124.1:0-11771 GCA_050011735.1 Acidobacteriaceae bacterium
GCGTAATGGTGGCCAGGCTGCGAATTACCTGCAGCATTGCGATCTCCGCTTCGGGTTTGAATCCGTAGCCGGATTTCACCTCGATGACCGTAGCGCCGGATCGCAGCAGAGAATCGATGCGCGGCTTTGCGAGCGCGAGCAACTCGTCCGGCGAGGATGCCGCCGTAGCGCGGATGGTGCTCCAGATACCACCGCCCGACGCCAGTATGCGTTCGTAGGGCACACCGGATATGCGGGCTTCAAAGTCCGCCAGACGGTCGCCGGCCCACACGGCATGCGTGTGCGGGTCGACCAGGCCCGGAACCACGGCGCGATGTTGGGCGTCTACGGTGGTTGCGGCTTCGCCGTTCCAATCCGCTTCGGGTCCGACCCAGAGAATCGTGCCGTCGGCAATGGCCAGCGCCGCTTGCTCGATCACCTTGAGCTGGCGCATTGCTGCGCCGTGCTTCGGCCCGGGACCCTCTGCCGTCACCAGCTGCGAGATGCCTCGGATGAGCAGATCGGCTTTCATGGCAGGCTTGGCATGTCCACGCCGCGTTCGCGCGCGACGCTGATCGCCCGCTCGTAGCCCGCATCGGCATGGCGCACCACGCCCAGAGCCGGATCATTGCGCAGACACAGCCGCAGCCGCTCCTCCGCTTCGTCGCTGCCGTCGGCCACGGCAACAAGGCCCGCATGCTGGCTGTAACCCATGCCCACGCCGCCACCGTGGTGGAAGCTCATCCACGACGCGCCGCTGGCAATGCCCGTCGCGAAATTGAGCAGTGGCCAGTCGGACACAGCATCGGAGCCGTCGCGCATCGCCTCCGTCTCGCGAAACGGACTCGCGACCGAACCCGCATCGAGGTGGTCGCGCCCGATCACGATGGGAGCTGCCAGCCGACCGTCGCGCACCATCTGATTGAACAGCAGACCGGCGCGATCGCGCTGCCCATATCCGAGCCAGCAGATGCGCGCCGGCAATCCCTGGAACGCGATTTGGTCAGCAGCATAAGTGAGCCACTGCGTCAGACGCTGGTCATCGGGAAAAAGCTGGAGCAGCGCCTGATCGGTCTTCGCGATATCGGACGGATCACCGGAGAGCGCGACCCATCGGAACGGCCCGCGACCCTCGCAGAACGAGTCGCGAATGAAGGCCGGCACGAATCCGGGATACGCAAACGCGTCGGTCACCCCGGCAAGCTGCGCCTGCGTGCGCAAATTGTTCCCGTAGTCGAAGGCAATCGCGCCGCGCTGCTGCATGGTCAGAATCGCCTGAACGTGCGTCACGATCGAAGCCCGCACACGCTCCATGTAGCGATCCGGCTCCTTCGCGCGCACCGTGTTCAGGTCTTCGTCGGCGCGGGCAATCGGCAGATATCCCCACATCGGATCGTGCGCGCTGGTCTGGTCGGTCACCAGCTCCGGCGTGAATCCGATCTCCACCATCTTCGGCAGAACCTCGGCCGCGTTGCCCATCAGCCCGATGGACATCGCCTGCCGTGCGGCTTTCGCCTCGCGCGCCATCGCGATCGCCTCGTCGAGCGAGCCGGTGGCTTTGTCGAGATAGCGCGTCTCCAGCCTGCGCTGGATGCGGCTTGCGTCGACCTCGACGCAGATACTGACGCCGCCTGCGAGTTTCACCGCGAGCGGCTGCGCCCCGCCCATGCCGCCCAGCCCCGCGGTAACCGTGATGGTGCCGGCCAGCGTGCCGTTGAAGTGGCGCTGCGCAGCGGCCTGAAAGGTCTCGTAGGTTCCCTGGAGGATGCCCTGGGTGCCGATGTAGATCCACGAGCCGGCGGTCATTTGGCCGTACATCATCAGGCCAGCCTGATCGAGCTTGTCGAAATGCTCCCAGTTGGCCCAGTGCGGAACGAGATTCGAGTTGGCGATGAGAACTCGCGGAGCGAGGCGCTGCGTCTCCAGCACCGCAACGGGTTTGCCGGACTGAATGAGCAGCGTTTGATTGTTCTCGAGACGGTCCAGCGTCTCGACGATTTTGTGGAAACACTCCCAGTTGCGCGCCGCCTTGCCGCGACCGCCATAAACAATCAGCTCCGCGGGCTTCTCGGCCACTTCGGGATCCAGGTTGTTCATCAGCATCCGCTTCGCCGCTTCCTGAATCCAGCCCCGCGCGGTTCGAGTGTTGCCGCGCGGCGCGCGAATCGGTTCATGCTGATTCATCGAGGTCCTTTGTGAACACGACCATTCTCAGTGGTCTCGGAAGCACAACGCAAGTCAGGCGCGCTATTCCGCTGCCTTGTCCTTTTGGTCCTTCTGCTCAGCCGGCTCCGGTTTCGCAAACGGCGGCTGCTCATATTTGTAGAGTGCGTTCAGGAAGAACTTGTAGGTCCCATGCGACTGGCCGCGCCATTGCGGCTTGAATCCGTACAGGAAGATCCGTCCGCTTCCATACGGCACTTCCAGAGCGGCGATCTTGTCCTCGATGGCTTCCGGATGCAGCAGCAGCCCACTCTCCAGCGGATTGCTGTCTTTGGGATACCGCGCCAGCACCGCACCGTGGAATCCCGCCTGGGTTGTAAACGCCGGTCCCTGCTCGAACATCACGATGGGCTCGCTCGGCAGTCCCCATGTCACCGGCCGGTCGCCGCCGCCCAGCTCTACGCGAAGCAGTGCCCCGGAGCAGAAAAACTTATCGCTCTTCACGCCATCCAGCACATCCGTCACCGGCAGCGACAACAGCGGGACCAGCGTCGCCGCGGCCTGGTTGAAAGCAATGAGCGTTCCGCCGCGGCGCACAAAGTCACGCAGATTGTCGATCCCCTCGTCTCCGAGTCCCCCGGCATATTGGCCCGGGACGATGCCTTCGCGGAAACCCTCCAGCAGCTGCTGCCGGCGCATATCCGGCAGGATGATTACGTCGACGCGATCGCGCAGACCGCCGGAGCGCATGTCGGCGTTGTACAGGCTGATGGGCGCGTACCCGTATTGCTCCAGGATCCAACGCGTCCAACCTTCGTCGATGGAAGCATCCCAGGGACGATAGAGCCCCACGCGCGCTTTGTGGACCGCGATCACATGCTCTGGTGCTTTGTCGGCGGTCACGACAGAAATGGCATACTTCTTCGATAAGTCACCGATGCTGGCGCGACTCACCCCGCTAACTACGATGGCGCCTCTTTCCATGCCCTCGGATGTCTTCACTTCATCCTGAGCAAACCCTACGGAGCCGCCGGCAGCCAGCACGTCGTTGATGACGCGGAAACTGGAGTTGGACTGATGGCTCAGAACAAAAGTGCCGCCGCTCCCCTGCACCTCCGCCGCCGGCGCATCCAGGTCAGTTACAACCTTCAGGTGGGCGAGTTGCTCATCGGTGATGGGATCGGTGATCGGATCTACGCGCACGCCCATCTGCATGGGCAGCGTCCACCCTGTAACGTCATAGGGCAAATCCACCGGCTTTTGGCTTTCCGTGAACAACGCCGCCGGATAACGCTGCACCTCGAACAGCTCCTTGGCCAGCGAGGTATAGGGCTGATTCATCAGGATCACCCATGAACCCGCAGGATAATCACGGTCATTGGCGTGGAATCCCGCTTGCGATTCACGAATCTCGATCCCGTTCTCCTGCATGATGTGGGCCAGCATCTGTCCCTCGGGCGCGTCGGTTTGCACGCTGGGAATGACATAGGCAAACGGCGGTCCCTGCTCGAATCGCTTAATGTTGTCGCGCGCTGCCTGGTAGCGGTTGTAGAGCAGCGTCTGGCGATAGCGCGCCGCCGTATCCAGCACCGACATTGACCCCGCGACCATGTAATCCACTGCGTCTTTCAGCCGCCACCAGCCGCCCTGCCACGGCGTGGTGTACATGGTCAGCGCTTTCAGATCCTGCATGTCTTTCGGAAACTCATCTACCGTGTAGAAACGCGGCGTTGCGTATCGATAGAGCGCGGTTTCCGTGAAGAAGGAGATTTCATTGCGGAATGAGCCGGCGTAGTCGACAAACCCGGGATACCAGTTATCGAACTGCGACTCGCTGATCGCGCCTGGCATCTGGTGCGCATCGAGATAGGCAGTCATGTTAGTCCCGATTACATTGAACCAGCTACGGACATAGGGGCTGATGTTCGATGAGATAGGATCGGAGAACGGTGGTATCCAGATGCGAGCTGGAAACGGCGCTGTTTGGTGCTGGCAATAAAAGATGACCGGCGAATACTCTATCTCCGCCTTGGTGACTACCTGAGATTCCTTCATGTTCAGCATGTAGCCGTCGCGATTGTTGTCGTGCCCGACGTAATCCTGGAAGAGCCACGGCATGGGACTGACTTCGAAGCGAGTTCCGAGGTTCTTGCGGTACCAGGAGACCACCATGTCCTGGCCGTCAGGGTTCAGCGTTGGCCAAAGGACCAGGATCACGTTGTCGAGGATATCGTCGATCTCCGGATCGCCCTGCGCGGACGCCAGCTTGTACGCCAACGCGATGGAGTGCTGACCTCCGGCGACTTCGCTGGAGTGCAGGCCGCCATCGATATGAACAATGACCTTCGCACTGCGCGCCAGTTGCAGGGCCTGCGCGTCATCCAACCCCTGCGCCGTTGCGAGTTGCCGGGCAGTCGCCTTATATTCGTCCAGCCTCGCCAGGTTCTGGGGCGACGAGATCACGGCAACCTCAATGTCCCGCCCCTCGGTCGACTTTCCTACCGTGAACATCTTTACGCGGTCGGAATGCGCGGCCAGTTCGTGGAAGTAGCGAATCGCATCCTCGTAATTCGCCAGATAGTAGTCGTCGCCGGGCGTATGCCCCAGCACCAAGGCCGGCGTGGGCGCCTGGGCCCGCGCGGCCAGGGCGATGAGGATCGTGGCGGAAGTGAGGAGTAGCCGGCGCATGCTCGATGCGTGCATGGTTTCCTTTCTAGCTTTCAGGACGAGCGCAGTTTTCGCACCCGCCCGGCCTGGTCTTCTTCAGTGAACGAGTAGTGTAATCACAATTCGCGGCGCAGCAAAAAGCGCCGGAGACGAATCTCCGGCGCTCGTTGGGTTACTCACCGCTAGAAGTCGTACCGCAGCGAGAACTGCATGCGGCGCGGAGCGACGAGAAGGTTGTTGGCGACGCCCAGGTTCCCCGACGTCAATTGGCCGCCAATGGAAGCTGGATCGAAGCGAACGGTGTTGGTGGTGTTGTAAGTTTCCCAGGCAAACTTGAGCGAGCCATATTCGCGAATCTGCCAGGATTTATTGAGACCGGTGTCGATGTCGAAGAAGCCATCGCCCCGGAAGTTGTTGCGATCACCGGCTTCACCCGGATAAGGCAGGCGTACGGGCGATCCGGTGCTGATACCGTCGTTGATGCCACCGGAAGGATAGCCAGCACCACCCGGATTGTCGAAGAACTGCGGGTCACCATTCGCGTCGAAGTGCCGCCTCAGCTTAATCGGAGCGGTGGTGACGGCGAAGCTTTCGATCTGCCAATCGGTGGTCCAGCCCGGCTCAGAGAGCGAGAAGGGCAGCCCGGTGGTAGTGCGGTTGATGCCGGAGAGCGACCAGCCGCCAACCAGCGCATTCGCGAAGCCGTTGGCGCTGCTCAGCATCTGTTTGCCTCTGCCGAAGGGAAGCTGATAAACCGCATCGACGGTCAGCAACTGGCGAGTGTCGAAATCGGACACGCCTTTGTTGAGGTAGGGACGCCAGGTGTTGAGGATGTCGCTGAAGGAGCCACCGGAGCCGCTGGTGCCGAACTCGGTGCTGCGCTCGGCGTCCGACCCGTAGTCAAGGGACTTGGAGAGGGTCCAGGCGACGTCCAACTGCAGACCGTGGGCGCTGGGATGACGCAGAACCACCTGGGCGGCGTTGTAGTAGCTCATGCCAATAGTCGACAAGGCGTAGAGCGAAGAGAATTGGCCCTGCCAGAAATGCGGTTGGTAGTTGGCGGGCGCCGGATAGAAGCCGATGAGAGGACCGTAGAAATCCAGATCGGAGAGCGCGGTTGTCGCTCCCAGGTTCGAGCGATACGGAGCCCACTCGTTCATGTAGATGGCCTGCGTCGCGCTTTCGCCGGCGTAGTCGAAGCCCGCCATCCAGGGAAAGACATCTTCGAAGTACTTGATGGCCGGAACTGACGCCGTGTTGTCGCCGCCGTTCTGGTCGACCAGACGCGAGAGCTGCGTACCGGCGGAGTAGTAGTCGCCGCCACCGCCTGGATCGACATAATCCGGCGGCTCGGCAAGGTCCAGGCTCTGGATCAGGTGCCGTCCCATGTTGCCGACGTAGTCGGCTTCCAGCGTCCAGCCTTTGGGGAACTGATGCTGCACTGAGAGGTTGAAGGCTTCGGTATAAGGAGTCTTCAGCTTGCTGTCCAGACCCCAGGTAATGGAGAAACCAGAGAGACCGCTGGGCGGAGCATAGGGGAAAGTAGCGGTTTGCGGCGGCGTGCCGTTGCTGAAAGGCAACGTGGTGCGATTGACGAAGCGCGGTGAGCTTTCCGAGTTATAGACTCCGGCCGGATTGCCAATGGAACTGCTGATGCCATAGGCGCCGTGCTGATCGAAGGCGTTCACCAGGCTTTCGCCGTAGTGGTCATAGTAGATTCCAGCGCCAAGGCGGATGGATGTCTTGTCGTTGAGGGAGTAGGCCAGAGCAAAGCGGGGCGCCACGTTGTTCTTGGCCTTGGGCCAGAAGCCGGGCTTGCCGTAGAAGGGGCCGGTTGGAGCAAAGTCCAGAGTTGGCTCGTAGACCTGCCCCTGCAAAGCCGCCGTTTCGCGCTGCAGGAACCAGGTATGCGTGTCGATGGTGGGAGCCACCTGCTGGCCGCTGGTCTCCCAGGGGGTCTGCAGAAGGCTCTGGCGAATGCCGAAGGTGAGGATCAGTTTGGCTGTCGGCCTCCAGGCATCCTGCAGGTAGTACTCGTACTCGTCGGCGCTGAAGTGACGGCTGATGGGGGCGCCGTCGCCCAGCAGCGATGCCTGGGTTGCGCTGGTGACCTTGTAGTTAAACTGATCGCCCACGTATGGAACAGTGCCCACGAGGTTCGCATAGGCAATCACGTAAGAGTTGGTAAATCCGCCGGGCACCGCGGGGGCGCCGATGGTCGTCGGATCGGGCGGGCTGCCGCCGAGCCAGTAAGGGTTGGTGCTGCCGCCGCTGTACGAGTTGTTATCGGAAGAGCGGTTTTGATGGACGAGACGCCAGTTACCGCCCACTTGAATGCTGTGCTTGCCCTTGGTCCAGCTGAAGTTATCGATGATATTGGTGACGGGAACCGACTGGGTCAGAGTGCGGGTTTCCGCAGTGGGAGTGGACAGGAAGCGGAAGTCCACGAAGTCGCTGGTGCCGAGGCCGCGGAGGCTGTTGCCCTGCCGGACATAGCCAGCGCGAATATCGTTCACCATGTTGGGAGAAATAGACCAGGTATCGCCTCCGATGACTCCCTTGGTGTTGTCTTCGAAGTTTTGTGAAGGAGGCTGGCCTGGAAATTGCTCAGCATAGCCGGTTGTGTCCTTCTGCAGGCCGGCGCGCGCAAAAACGCGGTGCTTTTCTGTCGGCGTCCAGTCAATACGGCCGATGCTGGTGTTCAGGGTAATCGGATTGGGAGAGGCGAAGGTAAACGACCCCTCGTTCAAGCCGTCGCCCTCGGTCGAACCATTGGCGGCGGGCATGGACTTGAAGTAAGCGATAGCGTTGGGATTGGGACCGGGCCCGGGCGCGTACTGCGCTGTTTCGCAGCCGCCGGCCGAGACACAGGGAGCATCCAGCTGCGTCACCTGGGCCGGGGTCAGCGTCCCGCCGGGATAGCTCAGGATCCCCGCCTGATACGCGGCGGTCGGCGTGGTCTGCGTAACCACCTGATCTTCGGCCTGGCGGTTGCCTTCATAGTTGCCGAAGAAGAACAGCTTGTCCTTGATAATCGGCCCGCCTACCGCGCCGCCGAAGATGTTGCGAATCAGTTTGGGCGGGATGTTGGGCAAATTGCTGTTCAGCTGCGCCTGCTTCACGAACCAGTTGTTCGAAACGGTGAACGTGGGCCGGTTGTACTCGTAGGCCGCGCCATGGAATTTGTTGGTCCCCGACTTGGTGATGAGGCTGACCTGGGCACCGGCGGAACGGCCTTCGTCGGAGTTGGTGTTGGAAGTGGCAACGCGGAATTCCTCGACCGAGTCCTGGGTTTCGCGCAGCACGCCGGTAAAGGCGTAGCCGAAGACCTGGTCGTTGTCGTCGACACCGTCGATGGTGACGTTGCCCTGGTCGGAACGGATGCCGTTCACCGCGCCGCTGCGGCTGTCGCCGCTGGGATTGGCCTCGGAGGCGCCGAGGGTGGGCAGATACAGTACGCCGGGTTCCAGGGAAAGCAAGTCGGGTACATTGCGCGTCTCGCTGGGCAGAGCCTGGATCAGGGCGTTGTCCATCGAGCCGCCGAGCGATGCATCGGTGGTGTTGAGCGTCTGCGCTTCGGCGCTGACGTTAACGACTTCAGCGAGCGACTTCACGGTCATCGCGAAATCGATGGCGGCGGGCTGGTCCACGATCAGTTCCGCGGTTTTCTTCTGGTCGCCGAAACCCGTCGCCGTCACGTCGATCGTGTAGTGCGCAGGCGGAATCTGGGTGAACGAGTATTCGCCTGCCGCATTCGCGGTAGTGCTCAGAACCTGGCCCGTGGCCGCGTTGGTAATGGTAATTTTCGCGTTGGGAACGACCGCGCCGCTTGGGTCTTTCACAACCCCACGCAGCGATGTTGTAGCGATCTGGGCGAAGCTGGTTCCGGCAAGGAACAGCGCAGACAGGAACACAATAACCACTACACAGCGTCTGGTCACATTTCCTCCAAAAGGGGCTTGCATGTGCCGCGTAGGTCGGCACGCTTTATTTCGCTTATTTGTGGCGAGTTGCGGAAAAGGCCTGATGAGTCATCCATTTTGGGGTATGACGGTTACAAGTTCAAGCGGAATCGCAAAAACAATTCCGAAAGCTCCGGGCGCATAAACGATCTTTCTTCGCCACATCAGCGGCCTCGTCTACCCCCTGGGACAAAACGCGGTATTGCCTGGGGCGACATGCATATTTCGTGTGACCAGGGACCAGACGCCGTCGCCAGGGGGCCAGTTGCAGCCTGCTGTCGCGCGCTCGGCCGGGCGGGACGGTTTACGGCGTAACGCCGCCGGAGCTATAGTGTCCCCATCGGCACTTCGCGAGCCGGAGTGCCTCCCGCCGATCACAGGAGCAGTCCCCATGCCCGATCCCAAAGGGTTCCATCCTCAGGCTCCAGACGAACATCCGGAGCCGTCATCGCTGCCTGATTCCGCGCGAAGTGGTATTACCCGCCGTGGCTTTTTGAAGGGTGCGGGCCTGACCGCTGCAGGAACCGCCTTGCTGGACGGCGTTCAGGCCTTCAGCAGCGAAACCGCGGCCCCCGGGACGAATGGTGTGACGGAATTTGGCCCCGGTCCGGTCCCGGTTCGGCTGCATGTCAACGGCGCCGAGCACACCGTTGAGATCGAGCCTCGCACCACCCTGGCCGAGGCGCTGCGGATTCATTTGGGCATGACCGGCACCAAGATTGTTTGCGACCGCGGGGTTTGTTCCGGCTGCACGGTATGGCTCGACAAGATGCCGGTGAACAGCTGCATGACGCTGGCCATCGACGCTGTCGGCCACCACGTCACCACCATCGAGGGCATCTCCTCGGAGGACAGGATGCATCCCCTGCAGGCGGCTTTCGTGAAGCACGACGCCATGCAGTGCGGGTTCTGCACCCCGGGCATGGTGATGAGTTGCGCCGCGCTGCTGGAGCGCAACCCGCATCCCTCGGAGCACGACATCCGCCACGCCGTTTCCGGCAATCTGTGCCGCTGCGGCACCTATCCGAAGATCTTCGCCGCCACAATGGATGTGGCCGGAACCACGCGCAACGCATAGGGGAGGAGCACAATGACGAAGCCGCCCATTGAAGACAAGCTTCTCGCCGAAGCTGCCGCGCCCACGAAAAAGACCGTCCAGATGCCCATTGGCGTCCCCGGCTATACGCTTACTGAGGAGTCCCGCGACGTACCCGTAACCGAGCCCCCGGTCTGGCCGATTAACAAGGATCTGAAGTATGTCGGACAGTCGATCGAGCGCTACGATGGCCAGGCCAAAGTCACCGGGCGCGCGCGCTATACGTCCGATGTCCAGTTGCCCGGCATGCTCTACGCAAAATTCGTGAACGCCTCCGTGCCCCACGCAAAGATTGTGTCCATCGATACCTCGGCGGCGGAGAAGTGTCCCGGCGTCCGTGGCGTGCACGTGATCCAGCATGTCCTCGGCAATGCCGTTTTGCGCGATCCCGCACTGGACCCGGTGAAATATCCTGTGGTGCGTTATGCCGGCCAGCCTGTAGCAGCCGTGGCGGCGACCACGCCAGCGATCGCGGAGGAAGCGGCAGCGCTGGTGAAAGTTCGCTACGACGCAAGCCCGTTCGTTGTCGATCTGGACAAAGCGCGCGCCCCCGATTCTCCCAATGTTTTCCCCGGTGCGGCGGATGAGGAAGCCAGCGCTGGCGGCGGAGGCGGCCCCAGTAACGTCCAACAAACTGGCAATATCCACGGTCCGTCGATCCATCGCCGCGGAGAAACCGATCAGGGATTCAAGGACGCTGACGTCATTGTCGAAGGACATTACGTCACCCAGGTGCAGACGCATTCGGCGCTGGAAACGCACGGCGTCGTCGCCGACTGGAAGCCCGAGCTACTGACGGTCTGGGCTTCGACGCAGGGCACGGCCAGCGTGCGCGAAGAGCTTGCTGGCTTCTTTAAGATTCCGCTGACACAAGTGCGCGTCATCACGGAATTCATGGGCGGCGGTTTCGGCGCCAAGTTCGGAGCGGGCAATCCCGGTGTAGTGGCGGCAGCGCTCTCGAAGAAGACGGGCGCACCGGTGCGGCTGATGCTCGATCGCGAGGAGGAGCATCTCTCCGTCGGCAATCGCCCCAGTTCCGACCAGACGCTGCGCATCGGAGCGAAGAAGGACGGCACCATCACCGCCATCCATCTGATCGCCTACGGCACCGCGGGATGCGGCACGGGCGCTGGCTGCTCCGGGCCAGCGGCGAACCTCTACAAATCTGCTTCCCTGCACACGGAAGAGAACGACGTCTTCATCAACGCCGGTCCGGCGTCTGCCATGCGCGCTCCGGGTCATCCGCAAGGCGCCTTCGCCCTGGAGCAGACCATGGACGAGCTGGCGGTGAAGCTCGGCATGGACCCCATCGACCTGCGCGATAAGACGGATGAGCATCCGGTGCGTCGCGTCGAGCGCCAGGTGGTGCGCGCAAGCGACCTCTGGAAGTCGCGGAACCCTGTTGCCGGTGCGGACCAGGGTCCTGTCAAACGCGGCGTCGGACTGGCGCAATCCGTGTGGTACCGCTTCGTCAGCATGAACTCCGCTGCCGAGGTGCGCATTCACAAGGACGGATCGCTCGAGGTGTTGTCCGGCGTTCAGGACATTGGCTCCGGCATCAAGACCGTCATGGCGCAGATTCTGGCCGAGCAGTTCGGCGTTCCGCCCTCGCAGATCGCGGTCAAAATCGGCGACACCAACTACGCCGAGGGACCCAACTCCGGCGGCAGCGTCACCACGCTTTCTCTTACGCCGGCCGTACGCGACGCAGCGTGGCAGGCCGCGCAGAAGTTTCTGGCAGACATTGCCCCGGCCCTCGGCTCCACGTCTGACGACCTGGTGCTGGTGGACGGCGAGGTTCGCAGCCAGTCCGGCAAGTTCGAACCGGTCAGCTTTCGGCGTGCGGCGGCCAAAATGACCACGTCGCAAATCGCGGTCCAGGCTAAGCGCATACCCGACTACGA
>JBEKIN010000125.1:0-11674 GCA_050011735.1 Acidobacteriaceae bacterium
GGCTTGCCGGGAGCGCTGCCCGTTCTCAACAAACGAGCCGTCGAATTCGCCACCCTCGCGTCGCTGGCCCTTAACTGCGAGGTCCGCGAACGCTCCATCTTCGCCCGCAAAAACTACTTTTACCCCGACCTGCCCAAGGGCTATCAGATCTCGCAGTTCGACAAGCCGCTGGCCGAGCGCGGTCACATCGAGATCCCGACGCCGGCAGGCCCAAAGCGCATCGGCATCACGCGCCTGCACATGGAAGAAGACGCCGGCAAGAGTCTCCACGACGGCTTCGCTGATTCGGCCACCCGCACCTACGTCGACCTCAACCGCTGCGGCACGCCGCTCATCGAAATTGTGAGCGAGCCCGACATGCGCACGCCGGACGAAGCGTACGAGTACCTCACGCGCCTGAAGGAAATCATGCTTTACACCGGCGTGAGCGACTGCAACATGGAAGAAGGCTCGCTGCGCTGCGACGCCAACGTCAGCGTCCGCCTACGCGGCCAGGAAAAATTCGGCACCAAAGCCGAAGTCAAGAACGTCAACAGCTTCCGCTTCATTCGCGCCGCGCTCGAATACGAAATCGAGCGCCAGATCGAGTTAGTCGAATCCGGAGGCCGCGTAGCTCAGGAAACTCGCCTCTGGAACGCCAACGAAGGCCGCACTTACTCCATGCGTTCCAAGGAGCAGGCCCACGACTACCGCTATTTCCCTGAACCCGATCTTCCGCCGCTTTTCGTTCCCGATGCCTGGAAGTCCGAGATCGCCGCACGCATGCCCGAGCTGCCGGAGGCACGCCGCGCGCGCATGATCGCCGAATACAGCATCACCGAGCAGGACGCGCACACGCTGACCGCGACGCGCGCCTTCGCCGACCAGTTTGAAGCCGCCGCCCGCGCCGCAAAGAATCCGCGCCGCGTCGCCAACCTCGTCCAGAGCGAGCTCACCATGCGCCTGAAAGCCGCTGGCCTCGATCTCGAACAGTCACCGATTTCGATGAAAGGCGTCGCTCAGGCCGCTGACCTCGCCGAAGACGGCAAGCTCTCCTCAAAACAGCTCAAGCAGCTCTTCGATCTCAGCTTCGAGCGCAACGAAGATTTCGGCGCCGTCTACGAACGCGAAAAGCCGCAGCAGATCAGTGATGCCTCGACCCTCGAAAAAATGATCGACGATGTCATCGCCGCCAATCCTGCTCAGGTCGAGCAGTACCGCAAAGGTAAGAAGACCGTTGCCGCCTTCTTCGTCGGCCAGGTGATGAAGGCCTCCAAAGGCCAGGCCAATCCAGCGCTGCTGAACGAGCTGGTAACAAAGAAGCTGGAGAACTAGCCAATGGACACATTGGCGGACGAAACGGCACACCCCAATCCGCGCGCGAGAAAGCGTTGGCTTTGGTTGCTTGCGATTCCCGCCGTCGTCCTTGCCGCTCCATTTCTTTTGGTTGCGGCTTTCATGACGATGAAATTGGGGACAGAGCTCGTCACGCGGCCCTACTTTTGGGAAACGGAAGACAACGACATGAAGGTCGAGGAATTACCGGGCAATTATGTTCTGACTCAGGACGCACGAGCGAATTCGAAACTCACTTCGGCTCAAATGAGGGATGTTCGCATCATCCTCGAAGACGATCACTCAGCGAGCGTGAGTCTGGTGCCAGGTGCCGATGCTTGGGGGGATTTACAGAATTGCACCTGGAACGGGACAGGGAAATGGACGGTTTTCGATAATCAGCTTTCGATAGACATTGATCGGGTCGGCGATGCAGCAAGTCAGAGCTGTGGGAAAAACTCGGTGAATTATGGCTTCGAGATAATGAAGCATCACCGACTATGGATGGTTGTTGGCGACCCGGACGAAGGACGCGGGCTGATCTTCTCGCGACAATGAGTTAATCTCCGGCCTCCAACGCCGCGAACGCTTCGCCTTTCGCGATCATCGCGCTCGCCAGCTTCCGCATCCACAATACCGGCGTGGTGAAATACGTCGCCGTCAGCCGCGGAATCCGCTTCAGATCGGTGCTCAGCGAGTGCGACTCATCGCCGACCAGCAGCACGCCGTTCCGAATCATGTGCCAGTGAAAGGTAGCCGACAAAACCGTGAACACCAGCGCCGGAATTCCCAGCTGTCGCGTCTGCCGTCCATCGAGCCAGAAATGCAGCGCCGCATCGCAGCCCAGCGACGCCAGCGGCACCACCACCACACAGGAGAACCAGGCCAGAATCTCAGATCGAATTGACAGCGACTGCTGCTGCAGCGCCGAAAGGAACCCGCACGTCGCCAGCACAAACGCCGCTTCCACCAGGCCGAAATGGTTCCGCGCATGCGCTTCCATGTGCCGCAGCGCCGCCACGCACGCCAGTCCGCGCAGCACTGCGGTCATCAGCGCAACCTTCCAGTTCCAGTGCGTCAGCGGAAACAGCCAGCCGGCCGTCTTCGCGCCGCCAAACCGGGTCCCTGTGTCGCGTTTCATCATCTGCAACTTTCGTGGGACGCGCTGCACGCCTGCACCGCGCTCCATTTTCTTCCCTGTGCACGTTCGCATCGATCCGGAAAATGCACAGTCAACAGGGCATTACAGTTCGCACAATTTCGCCGTCGCGGACCCATCTTGTCACCCATCGCCGACGCAAATCTTTTCGGAAAGTTACCAACGTGCTGAAAATTTCCGAAACTTCGTGCGAACCTCTGTGTTCATCCTTGCGACGGCGAACTTCGCCGATCAATTTTCGAAACCATCAGCGGTTCACGGGCACGCTTCTATCGCGCACTGCGACCGCCGCTTTCCGAGGATCACAGCCTGGCTGCAACGAGCTTTCGCGTCTCGTACGCGCATACTCCCCCTGCGTCCAGGCCCTGATCTTCCGTGATCGGCGCCGCATTCTCGAACGGCTTCCCCGGAACTGCGGAAAGCGACTCTCCCTATGTCCACCCACGCATGGCTGCGCTCGCGCATTTCCACTTTGTGCCTCGGCGCCGCTCCTTTGGTCCTCTCTGTGTTTCTGATCGTCGGCTGCGGCGACCAGATGACCCAGTCCTCCAATACCACCCCCAACAGCGGCTCCGCTTTCGTCATCGGCACCGATGCGCCCGTCGCCAGCGTTGTCTCTTTTAACGCCACCATCCAGTCCGTCGACGCCATCGACGCCGACGGCAACTCCGTTTCCCTGGTCAGCGGCAACCCCTCCATCGACTTCGCCCGCTACAACGGCCTCCAGACGTTGATGGATATGAATGACGTCCCGGCCGACACTTACACCAAGATCGCGGTTACCTTCTCCAGCGCCACCATCGGCTATCTCCAGACCGGTTCCGGCGCGCCCACCATCGCCACCATGCCGGCGACCTTCACCACTTCGACCTACACCCAGACCCTCGCCAATCCGCTGGTGGTCAGCGCCACCGGCCCGGTCGGCGTTCGCATGGATTTCCGTCTCGATAAATCCCTTCAGGTCACCGGCGGTGCGATCACCGGAATGGTCACTCCGACCCTGGATATCACCGCGGTTGGACCCAGTGCTCCAGGCGCCTACATCGACGAGTTCGTCGCCGGCGTCGTTAACCCCACTCTCTCCACGCAGTCCTTCACGATTCAGGGACCGCACGGCCGCGTCTTCACCGTCAACGTCAACGGGCAGACCGAGTGGGATAACGGCGAGACCCTTGGCGATCTCACCACCACCAGCATCGTCCAGATTTCCGGCACACTCGACCGCGCCGATTCCACGATCGACGCCGACGAAGTCGCCATTCTCACTCAGGATGGTTTCTACGCGGGCGGCCAGGTCACCTACGTTCAACCTTCATCTGGCGTAGCCAGCGACTTCCAGCTCTACGTCCGCGGCACGCTGCCCGCCACTGGCGACGGCGTTACTGACGGCCAGATCGCCCAGGTGGATCTGAGCGGCTCTGAGAAGTTCTTCATCTACTGGATGCACAATCAGTTCACCCAGTTCCTCTTCAACCCCTCAACACTTCTCCCGGGCCAACACGTCACTGTCGGCGGAGCGCTGTCGGGTGCAGCCAACGGCCAAGCCCTCAGCGTGAAGCGCGTCGTCCTCCGTAACTGGGGATTCAACGGAACCCTGGTCGCTAACTCCCTCAACACCGGCAATGGCACCTTCCAGATGAACATCAATGGATTCGCCGGACTGCTGGTACCCGGTCAACCCGTCACGGTCTATGTCGCTGATGGCACCAAGTACCGCGACGGCTTCAGCTCCCTTGCCGATGTCAGCTCCAACATCCGCGTCGTGGGCCTCCTCATCAAGGACCCCACCTCCGGTGATTCGGTGATCCTGGCTCGCTACATCGACGACATGAATTAACCTCCCCAACCCTTACCCACGAAAAAGGCGGCGCGCTCAAACTTGAGCCGCCGCCTTTCTTCTGAATAAAACACTGAGTCCCAGCAATCCCTTCAGTGCCCGATCACCGCTCTAGCGTACAAAGCCCGGTGCTCGGTGCCCGGCGCCCTGGCTACTTTCCCGTATACGCCGACTTCATATACTTCCGCGCCTGATCTCCCTGCACCGTGTCGCTGCCCGCATTCAGTACCGCCTCATACTGCTGAACCGCTTTGTCGTGCTCCCGCATCAGGTCGAACGTCTTCCCTGCCTCCAGCAGGCACCGCCGCTTCAGCTCCGGACTTATCGTCCCCTGATTCGCCCCCTCGCGATACGCCGCCACCGCATCGCTGAATCTCCTCTGTCCCCGCAGGCTGTCGCCCAGCCCGAACCAGGCCAGCTCCAGATGCGCATGCGGATAATATCCCGGACGCTTCGCCGTATCGATCAGCCCCTCGTACGTCTCCACCGCCACCATCCCGTCGCCTGCGTCCTTCTCCAGGTTCGCCTCTTCCAGCCGAAACAGGTAGTCATGCGGATATTCCTCCGCCATTCCCTTCGCGATCTGCACCGCCCCTTCGTACTTCGCCTCGCGCCGCAGGAACAGCATCATCGATGTCCTGGCCTCCACCCGCGTAATCACCCCGCGCTCCGCGTCGTCCCGCAACAACGCCAGCCCCGCGCCCTTCGACCCGTGAATGCCCATGATGCCGATCACCACTTTGAAGGGCACCGACAGCGCACCCACCACATATTGATACACGCCCGTCACCAGCTCCGCGTCCACGTAGTTTGGATCCAGCTGCAGCACCCTGTCGCAGTCGCTGCGCGCCCCCAGCGCCTCCTTCAGGCTTCCGACAAACGCCCGTTCCACCATCGCCGAATACGTCGCCTCGAGGCTCCTTACCCATCCCCGCGTAAACAGCGCGTTCACATCGTTGGGATTCCCCTTCAGCTCCGCATCCGCCTGGTTCACCGCCTGATCGCCCAGCGCCTTGACCCGATCCCGCACCCTGGGATCCTCGACGACCGTATGCTTCCCCGTCAGGAATCCGTCATTCGCGTAGAACGTCGTGTCCAGCAGATCCAGCCGGTTCAGCTCGCGGAACTCCACCGCATCCAGCAAATACGCTGTCGCCATCGCATCGTTTGGATGCTCCCGCTGGATTTTCTCGAAACGCGGCAGCGCTTCGTCATAATCCATGTTGTAGAAAAGCTCGAACGCTTCCTGCACTTCCGGCTGCCGGTTCAGCGGATTCGTATCCACCGCCTCAGCTCGCGCGCACGGCGTTCCCGGCATCAGCAGCAGAGCGCACAGTGCCGTGGAAATGCAGCCAATCAACGCGGAACGCGACATACCTTCAGGGATTGTAGACGGCAGTTGCCTGCATGCAGTCTCAATTCCACCCCCCTGCATCACGGCGGCCAGGTGCCCTTGAGAAGCGGTTTCCGAATGCGAAACCCGCTTATGCAGACGCTTATAATTCCGCCCATGCTCCAGTGGATCGCCCTCGCCGAACTCCTCCTCTGCTGGATTCTGTGGTCGCTGGCCTTCCTGAAACCGCGCATGCAGGCCGCCGATCGCATAGAGGTCGCGAAATCCCCGTCTTCGAAGTGGGGCATTCTGCTGGTCATGATCAGCTTCGCCCTGGTATGGGCTTATGTTCGCCCCGTCGGCTTTCACAAATCGGCGCCTTCCCTGATCGCATCCATGCTCCTCGCTCCTCCTTCGGTTGCGCTGGTCTGGGTCGCAGCGCGTCGCCTCGGCAAACAGTGGCGCTACGCCGCCGCCCTTCGCGAAGATCACGAGCTCATCCAGACCGGTCCCTACCGTCGGCTTCGCCATCCTATCTATGCTTCGATGCTGGGCATGGAGCTCGCCACAGGATTCTGCTGGACCTGGTGGCCTATGTTCCTCGCCTCCATCCTCTTCTTCCTCGCCGGCACTGAGATTCGCATCCGCGCCGAAGAACGACTCCTCGAAAGCCGCTTCCAGGATTCCTTCCGCGCTTACCGCTCCCGCACCCGCGCCTACATTCCCTTCGTTCGCTGATCCCGGACGGGCCCTGGCCGCTTTGGTTACCAAAGGTCATAGTGCCGCAACAAGTATATTTCCCTGCAAGCAGTTAGATCGTCTCTAGTATCGACTTCGTTAAACGAAGATACGGCATTGCCCCTGGGATTCCTGGCCCCTCGACGGACCTCGTTGTTTCGCTTCGAGACGAAGGCGTCTCTTCGCGCACCGACCGGTTGAGGACAACCATCCGCGAATCAAGGAGGAGCGGCCAAGCCTCCACCGTTTCAGCCCGCGCATCGAGCGGAACCAGAAACAGGCGATTATCCGCTTTGCATTCAACACATGAAACATAAGCCAATCGCAATCAGCGGTTTATAACGAGCCAAAATCCAGAAAAGCAGACTATACGAAGTAGTTAATGAACTCTGCCCCCGCCGGATTCTTGCCGACCAGTCGGCGCACCCGGCTCGGCAACATCGCGCACTTTTTTTCCTCTTGCCTCGAACACCGCTTTCGATTACCGTTGGGGCCACCGAGAGCGGAACCGCCGGGTATTACCTCCACCTCTCTCCACAAAAAACTCCCATGACCCGCCAAGAGCTTCTCCGCATCGTTGTCCTCCGCGCACGCGTGCATGGCTTCGAGTTCCGGCATTGGTTTCAAACCAGCCTCGAGTCGGAATGGCCCGGCTTCGACCAGGCCGTAGCCACGCTCTCCTCCGGCCGCCGCTATTACGCTCTTCTCTTCTCGCACGAATTTGCCAGCCACTTCTGGAAGAAGGGCACGCAGATTACCTTCCTCCTTCCGTCGCAGGAATACACGCGCCTCGACGCGAGCGGAAAAGTCGTCACCATCAAACGGAAATCCTTCACGCGCCGCTCATCGCGCTCCACCTCCAACACCGTCTGGCAATACCATCTCGAACAAATGGCCGTTTGGGAAGAGCCGCTCCGCTACATCCGCCGCTTCATCCTCACCGAGGAGGAACTGGAAGCCGCGGGCGAGCAGCCCGCAGCAGCCGCTGCGCCGGTCGAGGCGATCGAATCCAAAGAATCCCACGCCTTGCCGCGCCGCTCCGTCGACTGGTGCTGATCCGGCTCGCATCGCAATCACGCTGACCCTTTGAGCACGGCCTCTTGCGGATTGATCCGACCCGCGGGAAACTGCTATCCTTTGGGGAGTCTGCATCACCTCTCACCAGTGCGCCCTTAGCTCAGTTGGATAGAGCGACTGACTACGAATCAGTAGGTCGGGAGTTCGAATCTCTCAGGGCGCACCATACTTTCAGCAACTTACTGCATACAGGGTCAGCCTCTGATACCCGAGTATGACGTAAAGTATGACGTAGATCAGGCTTTGCCCGCACAACTGCTCCACGCTTCGTTTCTCTGGTTCACAATTTGCGCCACCTGCTTGAGGGCGGGGTGCAGGTACTTGCCGGTGATCGCTCTGCTCCCGTGTCCGAGCACATCGGCCACCAGCTTTATCTTTCCCGTCCGGTCGAGCAGGTCCGTCGCAAAGCTGTGCCGAGCCGAGTCTATTGAATCAGGCCAAAGGCCTTGAGTTCCTTCCTCAGCTTTGCGATATCAATGGGCTTGACCATGTAGGCGTTACAGCGTCCCAGAAGGGCAGATGCAATGCTGTCCATGTTGCTGTCGGCGGTTGTCATAATGATGCGGGCAGTCTTCGTAATGCTTGCGGCGGATTCGAGTTTGCGAATCTCCTGGATCGCCCGTTGGCCGTCCATTTTGGGCATTCGGATGTCCATGCAGACCAGATCGTAGTTCTGGTGGTTCTGATGTGCCAGGCGGACCGCATCGACGGCTTCCATCCCATCGGCGGCGATGTCGCATTCACCGTAACGTGAGAGGAAGGCATGCAGTAATTTTCGGTTGGTGGCGTCGTCTTCGACAACCAGGCTCTTCATCCTGTCCTTTCCCACCCAACGTGGCCCCGCGGTGGAGGGCTTTGATTTGATGTTGGCGTTTTCTGACTCCCGTCTTTCGTCAGGAAGGCGAAGAGGATGGGATCGGCACCGGTTCCTCCAGCGCGTGTGACGAATTGCTGCTCAATCTTCTCTATCGGCGAGAGTGGCTTTGCCCTTGAGCGAAAGCCACAGCCCCGTCTCCATTCACTCCGCTGATGCATGGAGCCAACAGTCGGATCGCCACCCAAAAAAGGAACATTTCCCAAAAGGGCAATTGTGCCGCCCGGGTAACAGGAACGACTGAAATTTTCGTCGACGTAAACCTGCATTGAGCCGCTAATGGACTCAGCAACCAAAGCCACGTCGACTCTGAAACTGCTCCAAAGCGTTACCTGCTAATTCGCCCATTCAGGCCCAGGATACCGCAGGCCGCTAACTCGGGAAAACTGCATGAAAGGAAAGAATCATGGCACTCGTGAAGAAGACTGCGGAACAGGCAACGCCTGCTTCTGACGGAAAGCCCTCTGCTATAACCACCCGCGAGGCGGAAGCGCAGCGCAAAAAGGCGAGAACGCTCGCCAAGCAGCAGCAGGCGGCCGAGCGCATCGCCGCGGCCACCGGACAACTGGCTTCCGGCATTGCCGAAGCAGCGTCCGCCGCAGAGGAACTGAAACGCGCCAGCTCTCAGATCGCTGCCGGCGCGGAAGAAGCATCGAGTGCAGCGCAGGAATCCCTGGCCGCCTTCCAGCAGGTGGGCGTATCCATCACAAAGCAGCTGCAAAACGCCGACGTCAGCCGCGGTAAGGGCGAGGTCTGCCAGACGCTGATCGTTCGCACCAGCGCGGATGTTGCAGGCCTGATCAACAACGTCGGAGTCGCGGCGCAACGGCAGGTCGCTTCGGTGGGGATGGTCGTCGAGCTGGAAAAGCAGGCTGCGACCATCGGTGACATCGTCAAGGCGGTTGCGCGCATCGCCGACCAGACCAATCTGCTGGCTTTGAATGCGGCCATTGAAGCGGCACGCGCCGGCAAACACGGCAAAGGTTTCGCGGTAGTGGCAGACGAAGTGCGGACCCTGGCCGAGACTTCGGAAAAGAGCGCTAAGCAGATCCAGGAGCTGGTTGGACAGATTCAGAAGGACGTAAAGACCATCGCCGACGGGATCAATACTTCCGCCAAAACCATGGAAGGCGAGGTGGAAAAAGGCAAGACAATTACGGAGCAGCTGGAACAGATCCGGGTCGACGCGATTGAAATCGTGACGGGCCTCGTGGAGATCGGCGCCAATGCCACACAATCCAACGTGGCGGCACAGCAGGCATTGAAGGGTTCGCAAAACATCGCGGCCGCAGCCGAGGAACAATCCTCAGCCGCCGAAGAATCCTCGAAAACCGTAGCCGAGCAGGCGCAGGCGCTGGCCGAGTGCGAACAGACCGCGCAGGCCTTGTCCGAACTGGCCGAGGATCTCAAGAATTCGACCGACGTCGCCAAGAGCGCAGAGAAGGTGGCTTCCTCCTCCGAAGAGCTGTCGTCGGCGGTGCAGGAGATCAACCGTTCGAGCGCGCAGATCATGACGGCTCTGGGCCAGATCCGCAAAGGCGCCGAAGTGCAGTCTTCGGCCTCCGAGGAGTCTGCCACGGCAACGAACCAGATCGAGAAGGGCTTGGAAGTTGCCCAGAAGCGCGCGACGGTGAGCGCCGAGAAAGTCGCGGCCATCAAAGCTATGCTGGGTGAGAACAAGATCGCTGTCAATGCGCTGATTGCCGGTCTGTCCTCCTCTGCTGAGGCCTCCCGCGCCAGCATTAAGCAGATGAATGATCTCGAACTGGTGTCGAGGCGCATCGACAAGATCGTCGAAGCGATCAGCACGGTGTCGATCCAGACCAACATGCTGGCCGTGAACGGCGCCATCGAAGCTGCACGGGCTGGCGAATTCGGCAAGGGCTTTGTGGTGGTCGCCACCGACATCCGCAACCTGGCGCATGATTCGTCGGAGAACGCCGACAGAATCAAGGACCTGGTCAAGGCCGTGCAGGATCAGATCGGGGTGGTAGGGCGCGACCTCGGTGAAATCGTGGCAGCGGCCACTACGGAAGTCGAGAAGGCCAAAACCACGACCGCCGACCTGGTATCCATCGAGACTGACATCCTGGTTGTGGAGAAGGGCACGCGGGACATTCTTGCCGCGTCGAATGAGATCGCCTCGGCGATTGCTCAGGTGAAAAAAGGCATCGACCAGATCTCGACCGCCGCAACGGAAGCAGATAAGGCAGCCACTGAGGCAGCCAGCGCAGCGCAGCAGCAAGCGAAGGGCGCCGAAGACCTGTCCGCAGCGATCGAAGAGATCTCCTCGCTGGCCGACGAACTGCAGAGCGCAGCGTAAGGGGACGCCACCATGACGACAAGGACAGCGAAACATCGCAACAATGGGGCGGCGGTTCTCGAGGAGACCCTCCCGGAAGAACGCGCCCTCGACGTACAACCGGAGGAGGCGACGGGCGAGCAGAACGGAGCGGGGAATCCTGCCGACGAGCGCGTCACCCGATCTCAACAGAGTACGCAACCGGGGACCCAGCAGTTTGTCACCTTTATGGCCGGAGATGAGGTTTTCGCCGCCGACATGGTGCCGGTGAAGGAAATCATCCGCGTCCCTGATGTGGTGAGAGTGCCTCTGGCGCCGGCCGCGCTGGAGGGGCTGGCGAACCTGCGCGGCAAGGTTTTGCCGATCATCAGCCTGCGCCGGCTGTTTGGCTTTCCGGAGCTGGCCCATGACGACTCAACCCGCGCCCTGGTGGTGGACGTAGGCCAGCCGCTGGGCTTTGTCGTGGACCGTGTCTCGAGCGTGGTCGGCGTCGATGCCAGCCATCTCGAAGACGTGGGCTCGATCCAGTCCACCGTCAACACCGAGATGTTGTCCAGCCTCATCAAGGATGTGGGCGGCCACGCCATGATCATGGTGCTGGACTTTGCCAAAGTGATCGAGCGGGAGTTCTCGCACATTGCCGCAATCTCAAAAAATAACGCGGTGGCCGGAGCGGCACAGGCCAGCGTGCAAGCCGAGGAGGAAGATTCCAACGATGAGCTGCAACTGGTGAGTTTCGACGTCGACGGTCAGGAGTACGCCATCGCCATCGAAGACGTGCAGGAGATTGTGCAGGTACCTGAGGCAGTGATTCATGTACCGCGCTCGGATTCACACGTCCTCGGCGTGATGACCCTGCGCAGCCGCCTTCTGCCCCTGGTCAATCTGCGCAGCATGTTTGCACTCTCGCATCGGGATCTCGATGAGAAGAGCCGCATTGTCGTGCTCACGCTGAACGGGGTTTCGGTGGGCGTAGTGGTGGATGCGGTCAGCGAGGTGCTCCGGGTTTCGAAGTCCGGTGTGGATCCTCTTCCCGCGCT
>JBEKIN010000126.1:0-11654 GCA_050011735.1 Acidobacteriaceae bacterium
ATTGGGGTGGCGGCGCTGACGGGGGTGCGGGGATTCAGCACGTCTTTTGCGCGAACGCTGCTGGAGCAGGCGCGGAGCATTATGGCGGGAGATTTGTCGGCGCGGATGTTCCGGCAGGCGACGGCGGCGGAGTCGCAGCAGCTGGATGCTCTGGCGAGTGAAAAGTCCGGACTGGGGGTGCGGCGGACGGTTGTAACGGAGACCGTGTCGATGGCGATGGTCGAGGGCGATCCGGTGCCGTTGCTGGTGACGCTGAAGGCGGTGGATCCAGCGGAGTATCCGTTTTACGGGACGGTGGTGCTGTCGACGGGCGCCGATTTACGAACGGCGCTGAACGACGACACGGTGGTGGTGGATGACAATCTGCTGGTGCGGCTGCGCGCGAAGGTGGGCGATCAGCTGAAGATTGGCGGGCGGTGGTTCCGGATTGCGGCGGTGATTGAGAAAGAGCCGGACCGGATGACGGCGGGCGTGGGGCTGGGGCCGCGCGTGATGATGACGCGGCGGGCGATGGATGAGACGGAGCTGCTGCAGCCGGGGAGCCGCGCGACGGAGCGGTATTTGTTTGCGCTGGGCGACAAGCTGAAGGTCGCGGATGTGCGGGCGCAGATCGAGAAGATTTTGCCGGACGCGCAGGTGACGGATTTTCGCGAGACGAGCCCAACGCTGACGCAGGGCGTGGATCGGGCGACGGGGCTGCTGAGTTTGATCTGCCTGGTAGCGATGGTGCTGGGCGCGATTGGGGTGGCGATGGCGATGCGGGCCCATTTGCAGCAGCGGATCGAGATTCTGGCGATCATGAAGTCGATTGGGGCGCGGTCGGCGGATATTCTGCGCATCTATTTGTTACAGACACTGTTGCTTGGCGTGGGCGGAGCGCTGATCGGGGTGGTGCTGGGGCTGGGCGTGGAGTATGCGTTCCCGACGGTGCTGGGCCGGCTGCTGCCGCTGCGGCCGGAGATCCGGCTGCCGCTGAATCCGGTGCTGGCGGCGCTGGGGACGGGGATTCTGACGACGCTGCTGTTTTGTTTGCCGCCGCTGCTGGATGTGCGGAACGTGCGGCCGAGCCTGGTGCTGCGGAGGATGGTGGAGTCGGGCGATGGGACGGGATGGATCGGCTGGCTGAAGGAACACAAGCTGCAACTGGGTTCGGTGGTGGTGATTCTCGCCGGGCTGGGCGGGATCGCGGCGGCGCTGTCGGATTCGATGCTGGTGGGGAAGTGGTTTACAGTTTGCCTGATTGCACTGCTGGTGTTCATTCTGGGGCTTTCGGCGGTGACATTGCGAACGCTGCGCGCCTTTTTGTCACGGACACGGTTACATTTACATTCGGCGCTGCGGCACGGGCTGGCGAACCTTTACCGGCCGGGAAACCAGTCAGCGGCGGTGCTGGCCGCGCTGGGCACTGGAGTAATGCTGATCCTAAGCGTTTTCCTGATGCAGAGGTCGATTGTGAATGCGTTACATGAAGATGTAAAAGCAGATACGCCGAACCTGTTTTTGATTGATATGAGCACGCAGGAGCTGCCGGGGATTCGCGCGGAACTGGCGAAGCAGGCGGGGGTGATGGGTGGCCTCGAGGCGGTTCCTATTGTGTCGGCGCGAGTGGAGTCGATTGACGGGACGGCGGTCGACGATCTGCAGGTGAAGAATTATCCGAAACGGCTGCTGCGGAACGTGACGTTGTCGTGGGCCGAAGCTGTGCCGGAGGGAACGAAGGTTGCGGAAGGGAAGTGGTGGCTACCACCCCAGAATGCCAAACCCGGGCATGCTGGGGGCCCCGGGGAAGGAACCGGAGCCGGCGGCAGCGGATTCGCGGTTGTGGATCATGTGGCGAAGCGGCTGAACCTGAAAATCGGATCGGAGGTGACTTTCGTTGCCGGGGACAAAGAGATTCCGGTGAAGGTCGCGGCAATTTACAAGATCGTGGGCGAGCACGCGTTTGCGCGGAGCGAGTTTATTTTGCCCAAGGCGCTGCTGGAGGATCAGCCGGCGGTTTGGTACGGGGACATTCACGTGCGGCCGACGGCGATTCCGGAGATCGAGCGGGCGCTGTTCGCGACATACCCGACGGTGACGGTGATCAACATTGCGGACATTTTGCAGACGATTACGGGGGTGGTGGATCAGATCACCCTGGTGATTCGGTTTCTGGCTGGATTTTCGATTCTGTCGGGGCTGATTATTCTGGCGTCGAGCGTGGCGAGCACACGGTTCCGGCGGATACGCGAGGTGGTGGTGCTGAAGACGCTGGGCGCGACGCGGAATCGGATTGCGACGGTGTTCAGCGTGGAGTTTGTGGTGCTGGGACTGCTCGCCGGGGCCGTGGGGACGCTGTTCGCGAATGTGCTGTCGCGGATTCTGCTGCACCGGATGGATGTGGTATTCCAGCGCGACGTGCGGGGATCGCTGACGGCGGTGGTGGGGACGGCGGTGCTGGCAGTGGCGACGGGATGGATCGCAAGCTTCCGGCTTCTGGGGCAGAAGCCGCTGGAAGTTTTGAGAGAAGAGTGAAGAAGCAGCCGGTAGCCTGGAGCTGGGAGCCTGGAGCTGGTGGGATTGAAGCGTTATTGACCGTCCAGGGCGGGGCCGATAGTATGAAAAGGCGGCGTTTGGAGCCGCGACCCACCTTCTACTGCCCCCTCGTTCAACGGCAGGACAGCTGACTCTGGATCAGCATATCGGGGTTCGAATCCCTGGGGGGCAGCCAACTGAAAACAAAGCAGTTGTTCATCTTCGATGTCTCCTTCAAAACCCCGAACGTGACGTGAAACGTGACGCGTCGCGTCACGGTAACCCGTATCCGCGCATAGAGTATTGCGTTGGTTGACGAGTTCCGCGAGCCTTTTCAGCTCCGGATGCAGGGCGCGTTGCGCGGTTGTGACGCTCCGGTGGCCGAGCATTTTTCCCACCAGGGCGGTTGAGCAGATCGGTCGCAAAATGAGTGCCGGGGATCTAGCTAGTCGTCGGGGATGCCATCGTTTTCACCCCGTTGGCACTCGGATGGAGTTGACCACGGCGAAGCTCTCTTCGCTTCATCAGCAGGAAGAACACCGGAACCAGGATCAGGACGTGAATCGTTGAGGTGATCATGCCGCCGACGATGGGAGCGGCGATGGGCTTCATCACGTCCGAGCCGATGCCGGACTCCCAGAGGATAGGCGCCAGGCTGAGGATCACAGCGGTCACGGTCATGAGTTTCGGGCGCAGCCTCTGAACGGCGCCCTCGATGGTGGCTTGTTCGAGGTCGGATTCGGTGAGGGGCGCAGCGCGGGCGAGTCGATGCTCCAGCGCTTCGTGCAGGTAGACGACCATGACGACGCCGGTTTCAACAGCGATGCCAAACAGGGCGATGTAGCCGACCCAGACTGCGACGCTGAAGTTGTAACCGAGGATCCACTGCAGCAGGAGTCCTCCGGACATGGCGTAGAGGGTGGGGAAAATGAGGACGGCGGCTTCTGTTGCGGATTTGAAGACGAGATATAGCAGCAGAAAGATGACGAAGAAGACGATGGGCAGGATGAGGGCGAGACGCTGTTTCGCGCGCAATTCGAATTCATACTCCCCGGCCCACCGCCATGTGTAGCCCGCCGGCAACGCGAGCTCTTGTTGCAGCAGGCGGGTCGCTCGATTCACGAAATCACCATAGTTGCTGGTCTTCAGGGTCAGATAAACGTACCCGGTGAGAGCGCTGTCTTCGTCGCGGATCATCGCGGGGCCACGGGAGAAGTAGACGCGCGCGACTTCGCCGATGGGAATCTGTTCTCCCGACGGAGTCGGAATCAAGACCTGCGAGATGGCATCCGGGTGATCGCGGAAATCGCGCTGGTAGCGAACGGCGATGGGGAAGCGTTGGCGGCCCTCGATGTTCTCGGCAATATCGGCGCCGCCGATTTCAGAAGTGATGGTCTGCTGCACATCGGCAACGGTGAGCCCATAGCGGGCAGCTGCGGGACGGTTCACGTCCACGTTGAGGTAGAAACCCTGGGAGACGCGCTCGGCAAAGACCGACGTAGCCTGGGGCATTGCGGAGAGGATCTGCTGCATCTGCGATCCGATGTCCTGAATGCGGGCGAGGTCAGGGCCCTGAATCTTGATGCCGATGGGGGTCTTGATGCCGGTGAGTTCCATGTCGAGACGATTCTCGACGGGCATGGTCCAGGTGTTGGCGAGGCCGGGAAACTGTAGTTGCTGATCCATCTCGGCGATGAGTTTGGTGTAGGTCATGCCGGGACGCCACTGCTCGCGCGGCCGCAGCATGATCGTAGTGTCGTACATGTCGAGAGGAGCATTGTCTGTTGCGGAGTCGGAGCGGCCGACGGTCCCGAAGACTGTTGCCACTTCAGGAAAGGAGCGGATGATGCGATCCTGCTCCTGCATGAGCGAGACGGCCTGGGTGATGGAGATGCCGGGCAGCGCACTGGGCATGTAGAGCGCTGAGCCTTCATAGAGCGCAGGCATGAACTGGCTGCCGATGCGGAAGTAGAGCGGAATTGTGACCGCCAGAAAGGCCAGATTCAGCGCGATCACCAGCTTCCAGTGGCGCAAGCACCAACGCAGGATGGGCAGATAAATCCCCTGCGTGATGCGCGCTGCGGGGTTCCGCGACTCGGGGCGCAGCTTGCCGCGCAGACAAAGCGGCATAAGCGCGGGCACCAGGGTGATGGAGAGGAGCGAGGAGAAGATGAGGGCCAGAGTTTTGGTCCAGGCGAGTGGGCGAAACATGCGGCCTTCCTGCGCTTCCAGAAGGAAGACAGGGAGAAACGAGACGATGATGATGAGGAGCGAGTAGAAGAGAGCGGGACCGACCTGTTGCGCGGCGTGGACAAGAATGCCGCGGCGCTCCGCTCCGGTGGCAGGAACCTGCCGTTCGGCGAGATGACGGTAGCCGTTTTCCACCATGACGATGGCGGCGTCGACGAGCACTCCGATGGCGAGCGCCAGTCCGCCCAGCGACATGATGTTGGAGCTGACGTGCAGGTAATACATGGGAATGAATGCGGCCAGCACTGCGATCGGCAGAGTGAGAATGGGCACGAGCGCGGAGCGGAAGTGAAACAAGAACACGATACTGACGAAGCTGACAATGATGGCTTCAAAGATCAGATCGCGTTTGAGTGTGTGGATGGACTGATTGATGAGCCAGGAACGGTCGTAGCCGGTGACGATTTCAACGCCGGGCGGCAGGGCAGGTGCAATCTCGCGGAGTTTGGCTTTGACGCCGTCGATGACATTGAGCGCGTTGCTGCCGTAGCGCATCACTACGATGCCGCCGACGGTTTCTCCCTGGCCCTGCCAGTCGGCAGCGCCGCGGCGCACATCGGGGCCGAAGGAGACGGTACCGAGGTCGCGCACCAGAACCGCCGTGCCATTCTTCGTCGCGACCGGAACATTCTCGAGATCGGAAAGCGAACGCACATAACCCAGGCCGCGGATCATGTATTCCGCGCCGTTCATATCGAGCACGTCGCCTCCGACTTCGTTGGTGCTTTGCCGCACGCGGTCGATCACGGTGGAGGCGGGAATGCCATAGGAGAAGAGCTTGTTGGGATCGAGGTTCACCTGGTACTGGCGCACGAATCCGCCGATACTGGCCACTTCCGACACGCCCTGAACGGTTTCGATCTGATAGCGCAGGTACCAGTCCTGGAGCGCGCGCAGATCGGCCAGGTTTTTCGTATGGCTGCGATCGACGATGGCGTATTCGTAGACCCAGCCTGCTCCCGTGGCATCGGGTCCGATGGCGGGGTGTACGTCCGCGGGGAGGCGACCGGCAATCTGCTGGAGGTATTCGGTCACGCGCGAACGCGCCCAGTAGAGGTCGTTGCGGTCCTCGAAGACGACGAAGACGTATGAGTCGCCGAACATGGTCTGCGCGCGCACACCCTTCACTTGCGGCGCAGAAAGCAGCGCGGAGACGATGGGGTAGGTCACCTGATCTTCAATGACATTGGGCGGCTCGCCCGGCCAGGGCGTATGAATGATGACCTGGACATCGCTGATGTCGGGCAGCGCGTCCAGCGGGACCCGCTGCATGGACCACGCGCCAGCGACCACGAGCAGAATGGCGGCCGTGAATACGATGAAGGGATTGCGCGAGCACCACTCGATCGTCTTCGCGATCATCACAAGCCTCCGGCGGCGCTGACGCCGAGTTGCTTCGTGGCCACCGTCTGGCCGTGGCGGGCCACGACAATGGTGACCTGCCAGGTCCCCCCCGTGTCCAGTTGCAGCGGGCCTTCATACAGGCCCTGGCCCTTATCGGCGAGCGTGGCGACCGCGTGCATCGAAGGCATGCCCATGCCCGGCATGGCCGGCATGAAGAAGGTCGCCGTCACCTGGGCCCCGACCACGGGTTTGCCGTCGGCGCCGGTGATTCGCACGCGCACGGTGTTGGCTCCTTTGCGCGCAGGCGATGGGTCGGTCGTCATGTCGATTTGCATTGACTGCGCAGCCGGCGCGCCGGATGCAGGTCCAGCCGGTTGCGGCAATGGAGAAAACGAGCTCATCGCCGACTGCAGTTGCGCTTCGGAGTCCACGAGGAAGTTGGCCGAGCTGACGATGCGGTCTCCCGCCTGCAACCCTTTCAGGACGACGACAGAATCGTCGAGACGCGGGCCGGTCTGGACTTCGCGTGGCTCAAGATTGCCCTGGCCGTGATCGATGAAGGCGATTTCGTGCGTGCCTGCCTGGAGCACGCCCGATGAAGGAATGACCAGTTGCCGCCCGAGTGAAATAGCAATGTTCACGTTGACGTACATGCCGGGCTTGAGCACGACTCCCGGATTCTGGAGGACCAGGCGAACGCGCACGGTGCGCGTGGCGGGATCGACCTCGGGAAGGATCTGGTCGATGCGGCCATGGAAGGAGCGACCGGGATAGGCATCGACAGTCACCTGAGCGGGATCGCCAGGCCGGAGCCGCCCTACATCGGTTTGAAAAACGTTGGCGTAGACCCACACCGTCGAAAGATCGGCGATGGTGTAAAGCTTCGTGTCCGGCTGCACGTATGCGTTGGGCAGTGCGTTGCGCTCGGTGATGTAACCCGAGGCCGGCGACTCGACGGCGATGTCGCGCTGCACCGTGCCGCTCTGTTCGAGGGCAGTAATCTCCGCAGCCGGAACATCGAACTGACGCAGCCTCTCTGTTGCCGCCTGCAGCAGCCAGCCGCCTTCCTGCGCGGCCATGCCGTGCATGTCGGGCGGGAAGGACTTCTGATTCTGCTTCGCGAGCAGATACTCCTGTTCGGTGCTGACGAGGTCGGGGCTGTAAATGGTGAAGAGCCGCTGCCCCTTGTGAACGTACTGCCAGGTCGCGTTCGCAAAAACGTTCTGGATCCATCCGGGAAAGCGCGTTTGCACATACGAAATGTGCTGCTCGTCGATGTCGACATTGCCGGGAGCCTGCAACTCGTCGCTTACATCCTTAAGCTGCGCGACGGCAGTGGTGACGCCAATCTGCTGCAGGCGCTGCGGCGAGAGCTGGAGCGGCGCGAGGGCTGGGTCGCTGGCTTGTGCCGGATCTCTCGCCGATGACGCGGGCTGAGATGCGGCTTTTGGTCCCTGCGCCACGACGGGATCAGAATCATCCTGGGCCTTCATCGGCGCTGGACGATTCCGATGCAGGATGGCGAACGCAAGTCCGCCGGAGAGAACAATGCAAACACCAAGAGCTGCGAAAAATGCCTTGCGATACTTACGCTCGTTCATTGCTGTCCCTCCTGCGCGGATGTTGCTGCCGCTGGTTGCGTCGGGTCGATCGGCGCACCGACGGCGAGTTCGAGGTCCGACATACGCATGCTGAAATCGCCCATGGCCTGAATGGCGGCCAGCTGGATGTCGACAACCGCCATCTGGCTGTCGAGCAAATTCAGAAAGTCCGTTTGGTTGTTTTCGTAGGCGATGACGGCCGCATGCAGCGTTGCTTCGGCCTGAGGGCGCAGCGAGTCCTGATAAAGCGCGGCGAATTTCTGCGCGGCCCGTGCTTCGGCCAGCGACTCCTGAATCTGACCGAACGCTGCTGTGCGCATCGCGGCCAGTTCGGCATCCTGTTCGGTGACCGCGGAATCGGCCTCGGCAATGTCCGCATCGTGCTTGCGATGGTTCAGCCAGGGCAGCGTCATAGAGCCCTCCAGCATGTAGTCGTTCCGCGTCGTGGAACCCGACGGCATGAGCATGTAGCCCGCCGACGCGGTGAAGTCGGGAACGTACGCCTTCTTCGCCAGACTCTGCTGGCGGCGGCTCTTCTCCACCGCGGCTTCGGCTGCGAGCAGATCTGGCCGCGACTGCAGGGCCAGCTGTTCCAGGCTCGCCGCAGAAGGCAGCGGCGCAACGAGGCCGTAGTCGCCACGAACCTCGAGCGACGCAGCGGGATCGCGCCCGACGAGCGTGTTGAGCTGCGCGCGGGCCACTTCCACGTCGCGGTCGAAGCGAATCATATGCTCGCCCAGACGCGTCAGCCCGAGCTGCGCTTTTAGCAGATCCTGCTGCGGCACCTGGCCGACCGTGTAGCGAATGCGGGCTGCTTCGATTGCCTGGCGCGCGATCGCCACATGCTCGTCGTGAACGCGAAGCTCGTCCTGGGCACTGAGCAGACCGTAAAACGCCTTGCCCACCTCGACGCGAACGCGCAATCTGGTCCCCGCCAGCTCGTCCTTTGCTTCCGCCACATCCGAGTTCGCCACGCTGGTACGCAGACTTCGTTTTCCGGGGCCGGGCAGCGCCTGCGTCACCATGAACATGTTCTGCGCGGCGTTGTAGTTCCAGGGCTGGCTCAGCGGTACGCCCCATCCGCGATACATGAGCTCCGGATCGTCCAGCGCTCCGGCTGCGGGCACGCTCGCCTCGGCCATCACCACGCGGCGCACCGCGACCGCGATTTCCGGATTCCGGGCGAGCGCCATCCGTTCGACTTCGTCGAGAGTGAGTGCCGGTCCCGCATTCTCCGGCGCATGACGATCCTCGATCAGCGCATTCAGATCCGGCAGGCCATCAGCCTGATCGGGCTTTTGCGCGCGAATCGTGGTCGCAGGCCAACAGAGCGCACAGACGCAGAGCACAACAGTGAGAACTTTCATCGTTTCCTCGCGTGAGTGGAGAATTCAACGCGCGATCATGCATCCGCGAAGCAGACACACGACCCCTGAGTGAGCGAGGAAAGAAAGCTAGATGCGAAGGATGGAGTTATTGCCCGGTAAAGATTCCGGAGGAGGCGCGCCGGTGATCCGGTTGCTCACGGTGGTCGAAGACGGCGGAGCCAGTGTTGCCACGCGAACCGGAAGCTGCGCGCATTGGAAGGCATGATCGGCCGCACTGGCCGCACCCGAAGGGTCGGCGGGTGCGGGAGGCTGCACGCGGCAGCAGGCGTGATTGGTCATCATCGGAGATGAGCCGCAACCCTGCATCATCCCCTGACAACAGGCGTGCTGCGCTGCGGGCGTAAGACACGCGAGCGCGGGGGTCGCGGCCCAGAGGACCACGACTGCCAGCAATACGAGCGCGCCTTTTCTGCCCACACGCATAGTCTAACCCGAGCCTCAGTATCAGCATCAGCCTGCGGTTCCCGGTCCGGCAGTGATCGAGATCACATGCAAATCGCGACACGCCTATCGCCGATCGGTCCTCTCCCAGGCCTACCTGGATTGGGGGCGCCGCACGGCGTCAATAAGTACCTTATCGCCAATGCGCTCAACGAGCAATTCAGGCACTGTCGAACTCCAGATTTCCGGCTTATGGCCGTATCAGCGGCAAACCAGAAATAGCGGGCCCGAGTGACGGGATTGGGTTAAAGGTCCGGGTTGCCGACCATCGGCCAGAACTCGGACGGAGGCCCACAATGAGGGCCCTGGGCTTTCATCTGAAGTGAGAATTGGCTTATTTCTCGAATACCGCATTAGATCGAAGATGGTGGCTGCGCAATCGAGGGCGTTTCCATACTGGCATGCTTATTCCACCCGTGGAAACGTGAGAAGTCACCCACATTCCATGCCTCACGGAGTCCAGGAGAACTCAGATCCCAGTCTGGGCGGATTTCACTCGTCACGGCGAGCAGATCGTGCCAAAGATCGATGACCGATGGACGCCCCCAGAACCAGTAGCCGTTATAGATGCCGAAAATCACGAGGCTCGGCTTGAGCACGAGCGTATGCGGGATCATCGGATTGTGCTCGGGGTCGGTGTACTCCAGGATGTCGAGATCCTTTTGAATTGTTCGGTCGGGATCTGGTCCTGCTTGAATCGGATGTGGGCGGGCGTTTGATTTTCCGGTGAATCGCTCTTCGGATCGAGAGATGAACGATGGTTGAAAATCTCATCCGCCAGGTCTACGGATTCCTCAATCGCATGCCGCGTGGGAATCACCTGAGTGTTCACCTGTCGTTCCCACGCCCGACGCAGTCAATGATGCACGCGCCCAAATAGACAAGCGTCCGGTTGATTCGTGGGATTCTCGCGTCAAAATCAAACGTCAGTACAGAAAGGACAAGCAAAAGACGATTGTCATCCACAGGAGATTCGTGCTGGTATTGATAGGGAGTGTAGTCTGCGCGTGGCCCCCTTAAGAGTGCTACGATCGGTCGGACGAGCGTGTTCACCCGTCGTGCACGGGCCGACACTGCGCTGGCCCCTCCAGCCCAAATATCTAAGAAAGGATGGCAAGGACATGCCGGAAGCGACCTGGAAACCTCACGAGAAACACGGAGAGCTGACGACGCAGAGCGACTTACCTGACAGCGTCTACGCGTTTCCGAAGCAGCGTAAAGAACCACTGACCGACGCACAGCATGTGCGTAACGCGGTCGCGCGGTTCGATCAAGTCACTGACGTCTCCGATTCCGACCGTGCTTTGGCGTTCGCGAACATCGAGAAAGCTGCAAAGCACTACGGCGTCAACCTCGCGGAAACGTCATGGCACGACCTGGGCGTTCATCCTCAAAAGAAATAAAAGGAGAGGCCGGCGCCGCGAGCGCGGTGACGCGCGAACGCCGAGCGCTCACCTAAGTTTCGTTAGTGACCGTGTGCGCACCATAACAAGGAGCTGAAATATGAAAGCAATTGTCGTCCACCAGTATGGCGGTCCGGAAGTGCTGAAGTTCGAGGATTACCCTGACCCGGTTCCGGGTCCGGGGGAGGTGCTGGTGCGGGTCGCTGCCTCGAGCGTGAATCCGATCGACTACAAACGACGTGCAGGATTAACGAAGGATTTTTATCCCATGCACTTCCCGGGACTCATAGGCGTCGATATGGCGGGGACCGCGGTCAAGCTTGGGCCGGGAGTGGAAGGCTTTGCCGTCGGCGACCGGGTGTTCGCTATGGCGGACAATACTTACGCCCAACTTTGCGTCGTGAAGGCAGCGGTCCTGGCTAAGGTACCCGACGGGCTCGATTTGATTCAGGCGGCAGCACTGCCACTGGTGACGGTGACCGGCAACCAGCTCCTTGCAGCTACGGGAATCAAAGCGGGCCAGACGGTTTTGGTCGTAGGTGCCGCAGGAAATGTTGGTCGTTCGGCGGTATTCACTGCGAAGGATCGCGGCGCGACTGTAATTGCAGGAGTATTGAAGAGGCAGACGGATGAGGCGAAGACTGTCGGCGCCGATCAGGTGGTCGCAACCGACGACGACACCGCGATTGCGAGTCTTCCGCCGCTCGATGCGG
>JBEKIN010000127.1:0-11610 GCA_050011735.1 Acidobacteriaceae bacterium
GGTTGCCCCGGTGCATTCTGCCCGGGCGTATTTCCAGGTGACCCCGGCGTCCCAGTCGGATTCGTCCCCGTCGGCGTCCCACCCGACAACCCACTCAGTGCCTGTGCCTGCTCCTCGGTCGGGTCGTAATTGAATTCCCACTTGTTGTAGCGCGTCTGCAGCTTGTAGTCGACCAGCGAAGGCTTGTCCACCGGCAGCGTAAAACCCACAATCGGCCCGCCTCCACCGAACGTCGTCGCCGACGTTCCCGTCCCACTCGTTCCATTCGGCGAACCCGTCGACGAACCCATACCCGGAGTCGGTTGCCCGAACGATGTCCCGCCCTGCTGGCCAAAGCTCGACCCGGTGGACCCGAAGCCCGATCCCGAAGACCCAAAGCCCGATCCCGAAGACCCAAAGCCCGATCCTGCCGATCCACCCGCAGCGCCCGTCCCCGATTGATCGCCGCCCGCGATCGGAACCCCATTCGCATCCGTGGTCGTCGTCACCGCAATGGCGTACATCGACCCCGCCCCGGCCACCGCGCCCGCCGTCATCAGCGGCTGCCCAAAGAATCCCAGCGGCCGTACGTGCGCCCGCCCAAATAACACCGGCTTCCAGTCGTCCTTGCCGGTCAGCGGATCGGTGTACTTCTTCCGCAAAAACCGCATCTGGTTCGTCTGCACGAGCTGATCGATCGACGTCGGATACGATCCGAATTTCTGGTAGTACAGCTTGATCGCGCGCTTGTATTGCTCCCCCCGATGGATCGTCTCCAGCTCCTTGTCCCGCTGAATCGACTTTGCGAGTTTCGGCGCCGCAATCGCCAAACTGATCAGCAGGATCACCGTCAGGAAGATCACCGCGAGCAGCACGTACCCAGCTTCGTTCTCGAATTCCTCTCGGCGATCCTTCATATCCATAACCATCGCAACCTTATTCCTTGGCGTTCTCTGTGTCCTCTGTGGTGAAAGACTCAGCTCTGCGTCAGCGCCAGTGTCTGCGTGTTGTTGTAAAGCAGGTCCGTCACCTGAATCGAAAGCGGCGTGATCTTCAACACCTTATAGTGGTGATCCACCACATCCCCCTCCACCGCGATGAACACATCGTCCCCGTGCAGCAGAAACGCCTTCCTCGCCCCGCCCGCTGCCTCATACCCGAAAAACTTCAGGTCGATCGGCGGCGGAGGCGGTGGTCCCTGCGCGATCTGCGGCTGCGGAACGACCGGCTGCGGCCGAATCGGCCCCTTCACCTGCTCGATCTTCGGCGGCTCCGACACAAGAGAGAAAATATTCCTCCCCGTCCCGCTGTATTCCAGTGCCTCTGCCCCCGCCATCAGTTCCGGATGCAGCGTCGGATCCAGCTTCTCCAGCGGCGGAAGTTTCTCGGCGGCTCGTCCACCCTCATTGCGCGAACCCGCCTGCCGTGCCGCTGCCGGCTCTGTGCGCGCCGTCGTTGTCTGTTGCACCGGCGCTGGCGCGGGACTGCCCCCTCCGAACATCGACTTCGCGAAATACACCAGCGCGCCCACCATCAGCACCCCGAGCACCGCCAGGACGATCACGTTCCGCTTGTTGTCGAGGCCGCTCTTCATTGTGGCCCCCCATTCGGAGCAGGCCCTGGCTCAGCCACCGGCACCGCCTGCAGGTCAGTCTCCGTAATCGCCGGCGGCAGGTCCGTCGCTCCCCCGCGAATGTACGTCCGCAGCTGCATGCGCAGATTCACGAGACCTCCTTGCTGGCCCGTGAGCGTCACCCGGTCGATGATGAAGAAAACGTGGTCCTGGTCGCGCTCGATGCCGTTGATAAACCGCATCAGGTCGGAGTACTGCCCGCTCAGCCCCGCGTCAATGTGCAGCTCCGTCAATCCTCCCGCGGTTGCGGGATTCTCCGCGTACGCCGCCCGCGACAGCCGCACCTGATTCTTCGTCGCCACCGCGCCCAGCTGCCCCAGAATCGTCGACCAGTTCGGCGAAATCCGCGCGTCGTAAAACTTCTGCGCGTCCTCATCAGCTGCATCTACCTTCTTCGGCAGATTATTCAGGTGCCGCATCTGCGATTCCAGCTGTCCCAGCCGTGCCTCCTCCTGCACAAAGGCGCTCGTCTGGTTCGAACGCACCGCGCGCCACGCCAGAGCGAAGCGCACGCCGATGAAAATATCCGCCGCCACCACAACGGCCAGCACGAACAGATGCAGATTCAGCTTTGTAAAAACCCCGCTGCGTTTCATGGAGTCGATTGCCCCTCCACGGCTGCGGAGGTCTTGTCCGCTTTGACCTTCTTGTCCTGACCGCTCGTGTCCAGAGGCAGCGGCCGAAAATCGGCGAGAATGTCGAAGTTCACCAGGTTATTCGTGCTCGCGCTCTGCACATTCGCCTGGCTCCCCTGCGCCGTCGCCAGCGTCTCCGACGCCAGCCGCGGCGACACAAAGTGTCTCGACTTTTCGAGATTTCGCACCAGCTCCAGCGCCCGCTCGCGCTCACCCGTCACCCGCAGCCGAATCGTCACGTGCCCATCCGGCGTCACGATCGGGTCGAGGCTCAGCACTTGCACTCCCGACGGCAGCACCGTCTCCAGATCGGTCATCGTCGCCGTCCACGAGAACGCTTTCTGCTGGAACAGCCCGTTCAAAAACTCCGATTGCTGCAGGATTCCCGCTTCCTTCGGCTGCCGCATCAGCACCTGATAATCCCGTTGCTGACGCTCCAATTCCCGCACGTGATTCTCCACCTGCGCCACATCCGCCTGCGCGATTTGCGCCTGGCTCCGCTCGCTCCTGTAGAGGTACCACAGCGCCCCGCCAACCAGCGCGAGGATCACGATCCACGTGCGCAGCCGGCTGTAAATCGGCCGCAACTCGATGTAAGGATGGCTCGCGAGATTGACAGCAATCTTCATTACGTTGCCAGAGCCCCCATTACTCCCGCCGTAACTCCCGCCGGCACGCTCGTCAGTGTCGATGCCAGTTCCGGCGCGCCCAGGTCCACGATCCGTGGCGCGGGCTCCACCAGCGCAGCCCACCTCGACTGCGCCGCCACGCTTGCCCCGCCCGGTCCGGCGTAATACATGGTCGACGGCAACCTCTCCAGCGTGTCTTCAAACCACGCCAGCGCGGTGATCACCGCCTGCGCCATCTCTTCTTCCCGCGCCATCGGCTCCGCCGGCAGATCCATCGACCGGTGCAGCAGCATCTCATCGCCTTGTGTAATTGCCGTGGTGACAGAAGCGCCCGTGTGATTCACCATCAGCGCCGCGTTCGCGTCCACCACCGCCGCAGCTGCCGCCAGCGTGCTCGGCAACACCGCGCCCGGTTCGTATCCGGCATTCCGCACCGCGCTCTCGTATTCCTCCAGCACATCGCCCGGCATCACCGTCACCAGTAGGTTGAGCTGCCCATCCTTTGCTGTCATCACCTGGTAGCTCACCGCCGCGCCTTCCACGTCGAACGGCACCATCTTCCGCAGCCGGAACCGCACCACCGGCAGCGCCTCACTCCGTTTCGACGGCAGCGTATCGAAATCCAGCAGCAGCACCCGGGCCGCCCCGTCGGGAACCACCAGCGTCACCGCTTTGTTCCGCGCGTTGATGTCGCCCAGCGCCGACTCGATTGCCGACGTCACCGCACGCGCGTCTGCCAGGTTCGGCACTTTTAGCCCCGGCACCACCTCGCCTTTCGTCAACGGCGAAAACGACACCACCATTTCGCCACGTCGTTTCCCGGCGCGCGCCGCAACCACTCCTTCCGGCCGGATCTCGCACGCCACTCTCGGGCGCAGGGCCGCCACCGGCTTGAACAGGTTTTCGAGATTGGCCACTACCGCGATGCCTCGATCATTGTCATCAACTCTGTCATCCTGAGCGTCAGCGAAGGATCTGCTTTACCGTATTCCTTTGCCCGGCGCGCAAGCGCCGATCAATCGTCTTTTACACCGCAAAAGGCAGCGCTCAGCGCGATGCCTCGATGAACGTCACCTTGTTAATTTCTTTCAGCGTCGTCAGCCCGCGCCGCACCCGGTCCAGCGCGCTCTCTCGCAGAAAGTGCATGCCCTCCTTCTGGGCCAGCTTCCGCACTTCTGAGCTGGGCTTCTTTTCCAGAATGATTTCCCGGATCGGGTCCGTCAAATCCAGCAGCTCGTGAATCGCCGTCCGCCCGCGATACCCCGTTCCCGCGCACTCAATGCAGCCCCGTCCTTCGCGGAACGGAAAATTCCGCCACTCCGCCAGATCCAGCCCGCTCAACTGCAGCATCTCCTCGTCGTACCGCACCTCCTGCACGCAATACTCGCAGATGGTGCGCACCAGCCGCTGCGCCAGAATACAGTTCAGCGCCGACACAAAGTTGTACGCCTCCACGCCCATGTTCAGGAACCTTCCCAGCACGTCGACCACGTTGTTCGCGTGCACCGTGGTGAACACCAGGTGGCCCGTTAGCGCCGAGTTGATCGCGATCTGCGCCGTCTCCTGGTCGCGGATCTCGCCCACCAGAATCTTGTCCGGATCGTGCCGCAGAATCGACCGCAGCCCGCGCGCAAACGTCAGCCCCTTCTTCTCGTTCACCGGAATCTGCGTGATCCCGCGTATCTGATATTCGACCGGGTCCTCGATCGTGATGATCTTGTCCTCGTCGCTCTTGATCTCGTTCAGCGCCGCATACAGCGTGGTCGTCTTGCCCGAGCCCGTCGGCCCCGTCACCAGCACCATGCCGTACGGCTCCCGAATGTAGCGCCGGAACCGCTTCAGATCTTCGTCCGCAAAGCCCACCACGTCCAGCGTCAGCTTGCGGAACTTCTCGCTCATCGACTCCTTATCGAGCACGCGCAGCACGGCGTTCTCGCCGTGCACCGTCGGCATAATCGAAACGCGGAAATCAATCAGCCGCTTCTTGTACCGCACCCGGAACCGTCCGTCCTGCGGCACGCGCCGCTCCGCGATGTCCAGTTCGCTCATCACCTTGATGCGCGACAGAATCGTCGTGTGGTGCTCCCGCGCAATCGGCGCCATCGCCGGCTGCAGCACGCCGTCAATGCGGTACTTCACCAGCACCGAATCGTCGTACGTCTCGATGTGAATGTCCGAAGCGCGCCGCTCCAGCGCGGTAAAGATCGTCGTGTCCACCAGCCGGATGATCGGGCTGATGTCCTCTTCCGACGTCAGCTTCTCGATCGAAATATTCTCGTCCGGGTTGTCCTCCGACGAGAGCACGTCGAACGTCAGCCCTTCCGACGCCTCGTCCAGCACGCGCTGGCTCTGCTCCGTCTTCTTCAGCAGATCGGTGATCTGCGACAGCGTCGCCACCCGCGTCACTATCCGCTGCCCCAGCAGGCCGCTGATTTCGTCGAGCATCATCAGCTTGCTCGGATCGCTTACCGCGATCACCAGCCGGTCCTCTTCCTGTTCCAGCGGCACAAAGTTGTAGCGGAACATCATGTCCACCGGCACGCTCCGCAGCACCTCGTGCCGGATGCGGAAATTGCGCAGGTCGATGAACTCCGAGCGGTACCGCAGCGCCAGCGCCTGCGCGTGGGCTGTCTCGTCCTGCTCGGTCGGTACGACAATCGGGGGAGCCTGAGACATCTTCAATACCTCGGTTAACTTCTCTTCCTGTTGCACGGGTCAGTTACAGATCGCTGCTACCCGCCCAGATTCGTCGCGTTGCCCATCGAAATGATGGGCAGATACAGCGAAATCAGAATAATCACCACCACCACGCCCATCACGATCAGGATCGCCGGCTCGATCAGCGCCAGCGCCGCCGTCAGCGCCGCCTGCACATCGTCCTCAAAAAATTCCGCGACGGAATTCAGCATCTGCGGCAACGCCCCCGTCGACTCGCCCACCTCGATCATCTCCGTCGAAAGCTCCGGAAACACCTTCGTCTCTTCCAGGCTTTTCGCCAGACTCTTGCCTTCGCGCACCGTCGTTACCGATGAAAAGACGGCCTTGCTGATCCGCTTGCTGGTGATCGATCGCGCCGCCGTCTCCAGCGACGGCACCAGCGGAATGCCTCCGGTCAGCAGCGTGGACAGCGTGCGCGCGAACATCGCCACCTGGTACTTCAGCCAGATCTTTCCGAAAATCGGCATGCGAATCCGCACGCTGTCGATGCGCTCCGCTCCCGCATCGCTCCGGCTCCATCGCCACGCCAGAAACCCGATCAGCGCCAGCACCGGCAATATATAGAGAATGTAGTGCTGCGCCCCCTTGCCCAGCGCCAGCATGGCGAGCGTCAGCGGCGGCAGTTTCGTCCCGATCTGGTCGTAGAGTTTCGCGAACTGCGGCACCACAAACGTGATCAGAAAAATAAACAGCGCGCACACCAGCGTGATCAGCAGCGCTGGATAGATCAGCGACGCGGTCAGCTTCTTCCGGAAAGTCAGCGAAATCCGCTGGAACGACAAATACCGCCCCAGCACCTCTTCCAGATTCCCTGATCGCTCCCCGGCCAGCAGAGTTGTCGTGTACATCAGCGGAAATCCGCCCTGCGCCTCGAACGCCGAAGAAATAGGCTCGCCCGTTCGCACCCGCGCTGAAACATTCTGCAGCTGTCCCGCGAAATTCGGATTCCTCTGCGACTTCGCCAGCATCTCCAGCGATCCCAGAATCGGCAGCCCGGCGCGAATCAGCGTCAGAAATTGCTGGTTGAAGATCAGGAACGTCTCCAGCTTCACCTTCCGCGAGCCGCCCGTCAGCCCCCGCGGCTTCACCGAGTAGACGTAGTACCCCGCCTGCGCGAAGCGCGTGCGCAACTCGTCGGCCGTCGCCGCCGACTGCACCTGCTCCTGCACGTGGCCTCGCTCGTCGGCCAGCCTGATGACAAATTCAGCCATGGAAATGCCCGGCGATGACCCGGAATAGCCCGGTCCGGCCAGGGGATGCCTCACTCAAGCGTAGCAGTTCCTTGAACTTCGGCGCTTGGGCGTAGCCGTTCGTCGACTAGACGCGCCCCAAGCCCAAAACGCTCACTTATGAAGGTCGTCCAGGTTGATTTTTCCGATCCGCCCGCCCGGCCCCACCACAAACGGCAGGCTCAGGGCGTTCCAGTTGCCGTCGTCCAGCGGTTTCCACGACCGGCCGCCGTTATAGCTCACATCCGACCCGTTGCTCCCCACCGCGATCCATCCGTTGATGTCTGCGTCCCATGCCACCGCCGACCGGTACCCATGCGGTGGCTTCTCCGCGGCCGTCCACTTCACCCCGTCCGGAGTCCACGCCGCCGTCCCATCCGTCTCACCCGGCTTCGCAAAGTCTCCGCCCACCGCGACCCCCGCCTTCACCATCTCATCCCACCAAATCACGCGCAGCGAAAATACCCCCGCTGACGCGCTGCTGCCAGCCAGGGGCAACGGCTTGCGCTGGAAATTCCATGTGTTCAGGCATGCCGGATCCGGAGCAGGGCTGCCGTCCCGGTCGCAGCTGCTTTCTCCCTCGTAAAGATAGGCCCCGTCCTTGCCGCCGGTACCGAACCACACCCGCCCATCGCCCGCCAGCAGCGCATTCACCACTGGTCCCGAGCCGATCAGCGCTGAGTTGCTCGCCGCAAAAGCCGCAATGCTCAGCGATCCTGTCGCCAGCCCAGGCGACTGGATCTTTGTCCACGTCATCCCGCCATCGGCGGTTCTCAGCAGCTGAAACGCGCCCTGTACCGGATCACCCAGCAGGTAGCCGTTCGCCTTATCGGCGAACACCATCGCGTCCCAAAACCCATCTTTGTCGGGATTCGTCGCAACCAGCGTCCAGTGCGAGCACCCGTCCGTTGTCCGGTACAGCCGCGACAGGTCGCCCGGCCCGCTCGACATCACCATGGCCGTATCCCCGTCCCACGCCCAGACCCCCCGAAAATCCAGTTTCTCCGCTCCGTCCGGCACCGTGCAGCTCTGCCATTCGTAGCCGCCATCTTCGGTCCGCAGAACCGTTCCGTTCGTTCCGCTGGCCCACGCCACCCCGCCGCCAATCGAGTAAACCCCGCGCAGCCCCGCCGTCGTCCCGCTCTCCTGCAAAACCCATGGCCCGGACTTATGGTTCAGCCCCTGGCCCCACGCCCACGCGCCCCAAATCAGCCCAAGAATCGCAATCCAGCCGGCCCACTTCAGCATGCCGCCATCTTAGCGTCGCATCGTTACAGGAACATATCCCCCAACCAGGTCGCAGCGAATCCCAAAAGGTCACAGGTCAAGGTTCCTTTCGTGTCCCCACGTGTCCCGAAGCGCTCCAGTTCTCGCGGGTCTCTTGCGCGATTTCGCTCGCATTTCTCTAGCTCTTCTCTCGCCTCTCGCTCGTCTTTATGCTCGTTTTTAGCTGATAGCTTTTCGCTGAAAGTACTCTGCTAATCGTTCTTCGCTAATCGCTTCTCGCTAAGCGTCTTTCGCTGGCCCCTCACTCGTCTCGCAAAGCAATCATGGGATCCACCTGCGCCGAACGCCGCGCCGGTACCCAGCAGGCCACGAGTCCAACGGCGAACAGCACAGCGGCCACCAGCGCGGTACTGCCGTAGTCAATCGCGCCTACGCCGTACAAAGTGCTGTGCATCAGCCGCCCCAGAACGAGCACGCCCGCCAGCCCGATCGCCATCCCCGGCACCGCCATCCGTATTCCACCCCGCACGATCAGCCCCACCACTTCGCTCTTCTGCGCCCCCAGCGCCATGCGCAGTCCAATCTCATGCGTGCGCTGCGCCACCGCGAACGACATCACCCCATAAATCCCCAGAGCTGCCAGCAACAGAGCAACCCCCGCAAACCCTGCAAACAGAACCATGCCGAACCGATCGCCCGTCAGCTGGTTGTCGACAATCTCGCGCATCGTCTGCACCTGCGTCAGAGCGAAATTCGGCATAACGTCCGCAACAGTGCTGCGCAGTCCGCTTAAAGTCGCTCCGGGGTCAACACCCGTGCGTACGCCAATCGCCACATAGGGCCACGCAACCTGCCATAGCGAGATCACCATCTCCGGCTGTACCGCACCGGTCAGGTGCTGGTCGTTGCGGATGTCATGGAAGACCCCCACGATCTGGAAGGGCTCCGGCGGCCCGAGCTGCGGCGGTCCATTGTTGGTGGGAGTGATCCGCGCCAGCAGCAGCCGCTGCGCCAAAGGATCCATCCCCGCCAGATACCGGCTTGCGAAGGCCTCGTTGACCATCACCGCCAGCGGAGTGCCCATGCCGTCGGAATCACTCAGAAGCCGTCCCCTGGCCACGCGCACCCCAAAGGTGTGAAAGAAGCCGGGCGTCAGCGCCTCGAAGTCGGCTGCCGTCGGATGCTGTTTGTCGACAGGTTGGCCGGCAATCGCGAACGGAAAAGTGCCGTAACCCAGCAGCGGCACGCTCGTCGTGAGCGCCGCGTCCTCCACGCCAGGAACGGCCCGCAGCTTCTCAATCAGCAGCCGCTGGCTGGCGACGATCTGCTCCGGCGCCGGAATCGCCATGTGCGACTGGCCGCTGCTGCCCCGCGGCTGCATGTTGGCGGTCAGGATGTGATCCGTCGTCACACCCAGGTCGATCCGGCTCAGATTCCAGAAACTGTGCAGCGCCATCCCCGCCCCGGCGAGCAGCGTAAGTGCCAGCGCAAACTCCGCCGTCACCAGAATCCCCTGTGTCCGCGAGCGGCTGCGCCCTGAAATCGCGCGCGAGCCCTGCTTCAGCGTTTCGCTCAGGTTCAGCTTCGCTGCCTGCCACGCCGGCGCGCAGCCAAAAAGAACGCCGCCGATCAGGCTCACTCCGACCGCGAAACACAAAACCGGCACGTTGATCCCAACCACGGCTTCCGCCGTCTGTTTAGCCAGCGGCAGAATCGCCATCGCGATCTTCATGATCGACCAGCCCATCGCGACGCCGATCCCTCCGCCCAGCACCGCGAGCGTCAGGCTCTCGATCAAAAGCTGCTCGAACACCTGCCGCCGCGTTGCGCCCATGGCCGTGCGCAGCGCCAGTTCCTGCTGCCGTGCCGAGCCGCGCGCCAGCAGCAAGTTCGCCACGTTTGCGCACGCGATCAGCAGCACCAGACCCACCGCGGCCAGCAGCAGCCACAAATTGCGCACCAGTTTCGGGTCCAGCCAGTCGTTCTTCAGTTGCTCCACGCTTACCGACCAGGACTTCGCGTTGGCCGCGCCCCCATTCCGCTTCGGCGCCAAACGGCTGTCGATCAGCGCGATCTCAGCCTGCGCCTGCGCCACCGTTACCCCCGGCTTAAGCCGCCCAAACACATTGCCGATCTGCTGCGAAGGCACTCCCTGTTGAGGACGAAACGGTACCACGAACTGCGTGCCTTCCACCCGGTCCGACGGTCCGGCCTGAATCACACCCACCACCGTGTAGGCCTCATCGTCAATCAGAATCGGCTTGCCCAGAATGTCAGGATCGGCGTGGAACCGCGACTCCCAGAGCCGGTGCGTCAGGATCACCAGATGATCCTTGCCTGGCGTCCCTTCATCGGGCAGAAAATCGCGCCCCAGCGCCATGGGGATCCCGAAATTCTTTGTATAAAATCCCGGCGTGGTCGGCAGCCCCCTCGTTTCGTCCTGCGAATGATCCGAGTTGGTCAGGTGCAGCCCGTTCCACGACTGGAAATCGAGCCGCTGAAACGACTGGCTCTGCACGGCCAATTCCGCATAATCTTCCGCGCGACTTGCATCACGCTCTCCCTTGTAGTGTGTCCAGACTACGACCAGTTGGTTCGCGTTCGGATACGGCAGCGGAGCCAGGAACGTCGCCCAGATGATCGAGAAGATCGCCACATTCGGCCCGATCCCCAGCGCCAGCGCCAGGATCGCGATCGCCGCGAATCCCTTGTTGCGCGCCAGCATGCGCAGCCCAAAACGCACATCCCGATTCCAGTTGGCCATGGCAGATTTCACCGTTTTGCGATGTATTACGCGCAGCAACCCTCTGAGGTTCAACGCCGGACGCACACCCTCAGCACGCCCGAAGGAAGGAAAGCTGCAATTCCCCAGCCGGATTTCAGGCGCCCGGATTTGCTGGAGCTAAAGAAGTTGCCATGCCAACGGTCGAATCTGACGGACAGCGCGTGTCCAAATCCGGCCTCGCTCGTCCAAACCCGGACACCCACTCGTTTCTCGCTCGCAGTTTGCTCGTTTTCGCTAATCGCCCTTCGCTAATCGTTCTTCGCTAATCGCCTCTCGCTAAAAGTTCTTCGCTAATCGCTTCTCGCTCAGACAGGCGGCTCCCCCTCCACCACATGCACCCCCGCCGGCGGCGTAAACACAAACTCCGCGTTCGAAGCCGGTACATTCCCCGCCTCTCCGCTGAACTCGAACCGGTTCGTCACCCCATCCGTCTCCTCAATCGTCATCGACCGGATCGTCCCATCCGCACCCGCCGTAATCTTCAGCGCGCTTACTCGCTGCTCCAGCCCCTTCGGCACGCCCTCCAGCACCCACGCCCCGTTGCCATCCGGCGTCGCCTTCAGTCCCGTCAGCTCCTTCTCCAGCTCCGTATGCCCCAGCAGAAATCGCAGCGGCGAGCGCAGATCGTCCAGCTTCTTCTCGTCCACCCTTTGCGCCTCGCTCTCCCCCGGCGAGTAGAAATACCCGTTCTTCCCATCCAGCACAAACAGCTTCCCGTCGGGATCGGTATACGTCCACCGCATCCTGCCCGGCTTCTTCAGCAACAGCACGCCCG
>JBEKIN010000128.1:0-11473 GCA_050011735.1 Acidobacteriaceae bacterium
CCAGACTCCGCTGGCTGCCTGCACCGAAAGCGCGATGCGGTTCCCCACTCCCACCTTTCGCATCAGCCGCGCCACGTAGGACTTAACCGTCTGCTCGCGAATGCTCAGCGCCTGGGCGATCTCCCGATTGGAGCGCGCCAGCACCAGCTGCTGCAACACCTCTTCTTCGCGCTCCGTAAACCGTGGATTGTGCCGCCGGCGCCGTTGAACCGAGGTATCGAGGGCGCGATCCACGAAGGTCGCCAACACTTGTCTCGGCGCCCAGATCGATCCGCTCAGGATGGCGTAGGCCGCCTGCATCACCTGCGCGGGAGAGGCGGTATCCTCCAGCCAGCCTTTGGCCCCGGCGGTGATCGCTTCGAGGATCTTCTCCGGCTCCGAGCCCGAACCGATGACCAGAAGCTTGAGGCCCGGCTGACGCGACCGAAGTCTGGCCAGCAACGCCAGCGAAAACGCCTGCTCCCGGAGCACCACCACCACCAGGTCGAAGGCAGACTCCTTCAGGGCCACCGCCCAGTCGGTCGCAACCACCTGGAAATCCGGATGCCCGGCAAAGATCTCACGCAATCCGGTGATGCGCAGGGGCTCGAAATCGAGAAACCCTACTCGCATAGGCCGCGTGAAGTGAGTGATCGGTTCCATAGAGCTTTACAGTTTAGGCAGAACAATTCCCTGCTGCTTCTGGTACTTGCCTTTTCGGTCGGCGTAGCTGATCTCGCAAACTTCGTCCGACTGGAAAAAGAGAATCTGGCAGAGCCCTTCGTTCGCGTACACCCGCGCCGGCAGCGGCGTTGTATTCGATATTTCCAGAGTCACAAACCCTTCCCATTCCGGCTCGAAAGGCGTGACATTCACGATGATCCCGCACCGCGCGTAGGTGGATTTTCCCACGCAAATGGTCAAAACGTCACGCGGAATCCGAAAATACTCGACTGATCGGGCCAAAGCGAAGCTGTTGGGCGGAACCAGCACCGACTCCGCGTGCACCTCGACAAACGACCGCTCGTCGAAGTGTTTCGGGTCGACGATCGCGCTGTTCACGTTGGTGAAGATCCGAAACTCGTCGGAAACCCGCAAATCGTAGCCATAGGAGGAAAGTCCGTAGGAGACGACCCCGTCCCGCACCTGCTTCTCGCTGAATGGTTCGATCATGCCCTTCAGGGCGTGTTCCCGGATCCAGCGATCGCTTTTGATTGCCATGAACCCCCTGCTGTTACGCCCCGGAGGGCCTAAATGATCTTCCCGGCGAGCCCAAACGACGGCTCCCAGCCGTATCTGCACAGCCTCTTCGGGAGTCGTCCGTTTCAACCAGGGTAAAAATTGCATCTTACGGGAGGCGCGGCGCATTGACAATGCCATCAAACATTTCTACGATCACCTTGAAGATGGACCGTCCGCCTGAGGGGAGAAAACCTTGATAAAACAGGACATCATTCACCAGGTGATTGAGCGCACCGGCCTGCAGCGCAACAAAGCCGAGGCAGCTGTCGACACCGTGTTCGAGACCCTCAAGCGCGCTCTCGCCGAGGGCCAGCGCATCGAGCTGCGTGGCTTTGGCGTCTTCAATGTCCGCCCGCGCAAGACCGGCATCGGCCGCAACCCCCGCACCGGCGCCGAGGTCAGCATCGCTCCCGGCAAAGCGGTACGCTTCAAGCCCGGCAAAGAACTCCATCTGCTCGACAAATAAAGTACTGTTGTCACCGGCCTCGCTCGGGGAACTGCTCTCGTCCGGTGTCACCTCCCGCCAGGACCGCCGAGTATGGGTCAGCCTGCTTTTCAAATCCCTCGCCCCTTCCCTGAGAGCGCGCCGCGCATCGTCCCCGTTGGCCCCGCCTCCCATCTGGAGCAGGCTGGCGTTGCTCTTTGTCTTCTCGGCCTGAGCATCTTCACCACGCTCAGCACCGGCGCCGTGCTGATGTACAACTTCCATCGCGGCGCGCCGCCCTTTGCGGTCAACGCCGGCTTTTTTCCCTTCGCGTGGATCGTCCGTCATCCCGAGCTACTCTCCGCTGGCTGGCCGTTCGCGCTCACCCTGCTCGGCATTCTCTCCGCGCACGAGCTCGGCCACTATGCCGCATGCCGCATCCATGGCGTCCGCTCTTCTCTGCCCTGGGTGTTGCCCGCTCCTACTCTTATCGGAACCTTCGGAGCCTTCATCCGCCTGCGCTCGCGGGTTCCGTCGCGCATCGCTCTTCTCGATATCGGCGTTGCCGGCCCGTTGGCGGGAATGCTGGTTGCCGTGCCCGCGCTGATCAGCGGGCTTCTCCTGTCGCAGCCCATGACCGCGCCCGGCTTTCGGTCCTCCGCCAGCATCAGCGTCGGCGTTCCCCTTGCTCTCTCGGGCATTTACACCATCGTCCGTCTCTTCCATCCCGCGCTGCCGCCGCTCGACGCCTCTTTCAATCCCCATCCCGTTCTGGTCGCCGCGTGGATTGGTCTCTTCATCACCTCAGTCAATCTCATGCCGGCCGGCCAACTCGATGGCGGACACATTCTCTACGCGGTTTCGCCCCGGCTGCATCGGTGGGCGACCAACACGCTCGTCTTCCTCCTGTTTTTCGCTGGGACGATGTTCTGGATCGGCTGGCTGGTCTGGGGATGCTTCCTGCTGCCCAGTCTTCGTCATCCCCCGGTGCCGGAAGTCCCCACGCTTTCACGATCGCGGGTCTGGCTGGCCGTGGTTGGCCTGGTCCTCTTCATCCTGACCTTTACGCTGCAGCCCTTCGCCGGCGGAAGCCTGATGAACTTCCTCCATTAGCTGCGCCGGCGAAGTCCCGGCGGCATCTCAGCCGCGAACGGACGCACCCTGCTCCTGCCATCGCTGAACGTTCACGCCCTTTACCAGCAGCCACAGCATCAGCACGGCTTCCGCCAGGATGCCCAGTCCCATAATCCCCATGGAAAGAGGCTTCGGCAGCGACGGGAACAGAAAGATCAGCCAGCCCACGCCGGCAATGGCCATCAGTGCACCCAGAATTCGTGGCAGGAAGCGCGACCTCAGAATGAGGTAGCCGATCAGGATGCAGTAAATCGCAAAAAACACCAGCGGGTTAACGTAGCGCCAAGCGACATGAAAGAGGCCAAGAGTCGCAACGACGCATCCGGCGAGGCTCAGCAACGCAGCGAGCATGGAGAGGCTCCGGTTCACAGGCCTGAACAGGTAATACAACAGCACCGCCAAAACGGCGTAGCACGCCATCGAGAGGACGGTGACTGCGTTACCAAAAACAGGAAAATGGTGGCTGATGAGAGCACCCGATATTGCCGTCAGGAAATACAGCAAATAAACGGCGCCGGTAACCCTGGCCCTGGGATTGGACGATGTCACCGCAACTCCTCCACCATTTCAGCTGGCCGTTGTCGGCCTTGTTCTCTTCATCCTGACCCTTACGCTGCAGCCCTTCGCTGGCGGCAGCCTGATGAACTTCCTGCATCAGGCGCGCCAGGGCGTCGTGGGCGCTTGCCTGCATCACTCCCGAGTCACGTTCACAATGACGCAGTTGATGGCGGTGGTTCCGGAAGAAAGAGTCCCAACCCGCACGCGCATGAAGTTATCCACGGCCCTCGGCGCTAATGGCCCTTTCAGCGTCACGTCATTCTTCGTCACGGGATTGCCGCCGGAGTCGGTCTGATCGCACTCGGCTGTGGCCGAAGCGAGCGTGAACGCTGAGTTGTTGGTCCAGGCGCCTGTGATCATGACCGTCCCGCCTTCGTTCTGCCACTGCACACTGAGCCACTGTTGCGCCGCCAGACCCGAAGGCGTGTTGCTGGGCGCGCCAGGTCTTGGCTGCGTTCCCGTCGGACTCGCACGGCCGTGCGATCGGTTGTAGAAGTAAGCGCCCGCCAGAACAACGAGCGCTACCACTGCGACGATTCTCGTGGTCCCCTTCTTCTGTTTCAACGGCGCAGTCGGAGGCGGCACCATTGCCGTTTGCGGATACGCTGCCGGCTGCGCCGGAACTCCGCTGGGGTTAGCAGACTGACCAGCAGATCGGCCAGCGGTCGCTGCCGCTCCCGAAACATCGCTTCCACACTGGGCGCAGATGCGCTCGCTGCTCCCGATTGGGTTGCCGCATTTCGGGCAGAATGCCATCCGGCGCTCCCCTGCTATTCCTTCTTACTCAGCTGGTCGGTGTGACGTGGGCGATTTTGCAGGCCAGCTTGGTCATGCCGTTCGCCACCGCCCCCATCTGCACGTTGCTGTAGCTGCTCCACGTATTCGCCGGAGTAGGTCCGTTCAGCGTCACTCTGAATTGAGACAGATCCGTCCCGTTCGCGTCGTACTGATCGCATTCCATCACTGCCGTAGCCAGATTGACGGTCGAGGAGTTGGTCCATTTCGCGGTTACCATGATGAACCCACCGGTTGCCTGCCACTGAGCGTCCAGCTGCTGCTGCTGCACCAGCGCTGCGTTGCCGCTATTTCCTCCCGTAGACGGCGGAGGATTGGTCGGTGCGCCCGGCTGAGTGGCCGGAGGCGTTGTCGTCGTTGGCGGATTCGTGGTGGTGTGCGACTTGTTGTAGAAGTAGTACCCAATCGCGGCGGCGATCACGACGATGATCACCGTTCCCAGCATTCCATTCTTGTTCTGGGCGGCTGCGCCGGCTTGCGGAGGCACATAGGCCACAGGAATCGGCGTCGGTCCCCCCTGAGGATAGGCAACGGGTGCGCTCGCCGCTGGGTGCATCGGCGGAGGAGGTGCGGCTGCTGCGAAAGAGCCGCTCGGCGCCGCTGCCGGCGGCGGCGCGGGTGGGGAGCTGGGCGTCGATGCGGAGGTAGCCTTCGCGGAGACATCGGCTCCGCATTGCGCGCAAAAGCGCTCCGCGCCCTTCAGTTGGTTGCCACAGTTATTGCAGAATGCCATAGCCGATCCGTCTCCTCAGAAAACCGATAAAGTACTCCCGCTGCGACTGTACTACGAAACCGCGATGCTGCCCGGCGGTTGCATCGAAGCCTCGACGGTCTGCAGCGTCTGCTGCAGATGACTCCTTTGTTCATCCTGCACCTGGCGCAGTCCCTGCTGTACGAGCCCGAACACCACATACCAGGAAACGACTCCGGTAATGATGTCGTTCCCCAGAAAGGGCAACTGCATGAAGGCCGGAGCGTCCCAGATGGCGTGCATCGACACCGGGATCAGGAACGCTTTAAGAAAGCGCGCGTCAAGAAACATGGAGGGGTTTGCAGGCTTATCCTGCTTCACGCGCCAGAACGCGCCCGCCGCGATCGCCGTCCACGCCACGTGCCCCAGCGGAGCCAGAATGCCGCGCAGCCGCAGGATCTGCAGCATCGCTACGATGCCCGCGTGCGTTGCCACCGGGATGGTCTGTCCCTGTTCCAGGCCCTGAAGCAACCCGGGGAGCAGCGCCGAGTTCAGCGCGTAACCCGCCGTCTCAAAACACGCGAAGCCCGCGCCCACCGTTGCTCCAAACAGGATCCCGTTCAGAATGTACTTGTACCGGGTGCTGCGCATCACGATCACCACCGTCAGCAGCTTGGCGACCTCCTCGACGATGCCCGCTTCCCACGTTCCCAGCTGGAAAATCGGCAGGGTGTAGCCCAGCAGAGCCACGCCCAGAGAAACCACTGCCCCAAACACAAACAGCTTCGCCACCATATGCAGGGAAACATTGCGCGGCGTGTTCAGCTCGAAGAAAAGCACCAGTGTCGCCAAAGGAAACGCGAACGAGCCGAGAATCATCACCGCGGGAATCATGTTTCCAGCGTCAGACAGATGCAGGAGCATGAACGTGCAGATCAGGTACGCGACGATCATGGTGGCCAGCACGCGGAAGAAAAGCCATGGCTTCGGCCACCCGGTTTCCACCACATCGATCGCGGGCGTCGTCTTCGAGCTGCCGACCAGCATGTAGTCTTCCACCTGCTCCGCGCTGCGCTTCTTGAACACATCGGAGAACATCTGCTTCAGGCTGAAGCCTTCCAGCTTTTCGGTTGAGGCCAGGTTCTGGATTTTGGCCTGCAGGCTGTGCAGGATATTCAGCTGCTGAGCCGTGTGGTGCGCCGGTGCTTGCTGCACGACGTAATAGACCGGCTGCGGGGCGCCCTGATAGACGGGCTGGGGCACGCCGGGATAAACAGCCGGCGCGACGGGAACGGCTGAGCCGGGCTGAACATTTTGGGTGCTGCCGGCAGCCCGATAAACCACGGCTCCGCAGTTTCTGCAAAACTTATCTTCTGGGGGGATTGCCGATCCACATTGGACGCAGTACACCTGGGTTCTCCACTTCTTCTAAGCTGGGGGGATTGGTATAGGAACGTAGCATGGACGCGTTTTCGAAGTAAAGATAAAGATTGCGGCCTCCGCCGAGGCCTGGAACCTGCCCTTCCGCGGCTGCGTAGTTACGCCAGGAACCCGACAGGATTACTCGTGAACCCACCCGCAGCTGCTTCACCCGGTGCCTCAAAACCTTCCCAACCCTGGTTCGTTTCCGGCCCTGCGATTGTCGCGGGCATTGCGATCCTGAAGCTCGCGCTCGAGCTCCACGCTGCTGCGCATTACGGCATCTTTCGCGATGAAATGTACTACCTCGCCTGCGGGCAGCATCTCGGGTGGGGTTACGTCGACCACCCGCCGCTCATGCCCTTCATCGCATGGCTGGTCAGCCACACCCTCGGCACATCCCTCATCGCCATACGCCTCCTGCCCGCTCTCGCCGGAGCAGCCCTCGTCTGGATCACCGGCGCGATGGCGCGCAGGATGGGAGGCGGCCGCATGGCCCAGGCCCTCGCCGCGCTCGCCGTCCTCACCGCTCCCATCTACATGCTCATGCAGCACTGGTTCACCATGAACGCCTTCGAGCCTCTGCTCTGGATGGCCTGCGCCTGGTGCGTCCTGCGCACCATCGAGAGCGGCAACCCGCGCTGGTGGCTCTGGATCGGCGTCCTCTGCGGCATCGGTCTGGAGATGAAGTACACCATCGTGCTCTTCGCCGCCGGCCTGCTTCTCGGCCTCGCGCTCACTCCGCATCGCCGCGTCTTCCGCTCAAAATGGTTCTGGCTCGGCTGCCTCGCCGCTTTCCTCATCTTCCTGCCCCACCTGCTTTGGCTCATCCACAACCACTTCCCTTTTCTTGAATACGAGCACAACGTCCGCATGACCTCGCGCGACATCCGCCGCGGCCCGCTCGCCTTCCTCATTGATCAGGCCAACATCCTCAATCCCGTATCCGCTGTTTTGTGGATCCTCGGACTGCTTTGGCTCCTCTTCACCCGAACCGGAGCGCGCTACAGCCTGCTTGCCTGGACCTTCCTGGTCGTCGTCGGCGTTCTGCTCGTCACGCAGGGCAAGAACTACTACGTCGCGCCGGTCTACCCCATGATGTTCGCCGCCGGAGCCGTCGCCTTCACCCAATGGTTCAGGAGTGCCTGGTCGCGCGCCGCCTACACCGCGCTGCTAGCCGTCTCGGGCATTCTGCTTGCGCCGCTCTCGCTCCCGCTCCTGCGCCCGGAAACGTACCTGCGCTACGAGCGCGCCCTCGGCACCGGGCCCATTATCAAAGCCGAGAATCAGCGCACCGGCAGGCTTCCGCAGTTCTTCGCCGACGAATTCGGCTGGGAGGACATGGTGCGCAAGACGGCCGCGGTTTACTGGAGTCTGTCTCCCGAAGAGCGAGCGCATACGTCGATCTTCGCCAACGACTGGGGCGAAGCGGCTGCAGTGGATTATTTCGGTCCGAAGTACGGCCTGCCCCGCGCCATCAGCAACCACAATTCGTATTGGTTCTGGGGACCGCGCGACGCCGACGGGAGCATTGTCATCGTGCTGGGTAGCGACGGCACCGGCGACCGTGAACACTTCCAGAGCGTCGTCGCCGCGGGCCAGGTCGATAATCCCTGGTCACGCGAAGATGAGCATTTCACCATCTGGCTTTGCCGCGGATTGAAATGGGATTTTCGCGCCGTCTGGCCAAAGCTCAAAAAATGGGGATGAAGCTGGAAGATCAGCCCTCGAGGTTTTCCGGCTGAATCGCGATATTTTTCTCGCCCGCGGCCTTCTTCTCCCAGTATTTCCGCACCCACGCCTCGAAGGTCTTCCCAGCCGCGTTGTCGCGCCCGGTAAACGCCAGCGCGGCAATGTCGGAATACGGAATCGTCAGCTTCGTCCGCTCCTCGGACGGCATCACGCGCACCGCGGAATCCTGCAGGCTCGCGCCGGTCCGCCGATCGAACACATATCCGTGCACCACGCGCCCATCCTTCAGCGTCAGCGTTACATCGCCGCGATAATCGAACGCTTTCTCCAGCGCCTGGCGAATCTCATTCTCGCCCGCCAGTGACGGAATCCATCCCTCGAGCTGCTCGCGCTGGCGGCCTTCCATCACCTCAACGCTGTTCGGATCCACCGTCGGCTGGCTCATACCCGAGTTCCCTCTTCAACGGTGACGTGCGTTTCAATCTGGGCGTTAATTTGCACCAGCGGATTAAAGCTGTGCACCGGCTTCACCGGCTCATTCAGCAAATCCAACGCGCCTTTGTCGGGATAGAGATTCATCATCGCCTTCGCCGTCTGCCACAGCCCCTTCAGCGAGCCAAACGTATAGTTGACCGCCGTGCCCTCATAGCCGGAGTGCACCATGCAGTTCGCGCACTTCGGGTTGCCGCTCTCCGTCCCGTAGTTCGACCAATCCGTCGACTCGATCAGCTCCTGGAACGTGTCCGCGTAGCCGTCCTGCAGCAGGTAGCAGGGCTTCTGCCAGCCGAAGATGCTGAACGTCGGCATCGCCCACGCCGTGCACTTGAAATCCCGCTTGCCCATGATGAATTCGAGATAGAGATAATTCGCGTTGAACTTCCAGCTCTTCTTCCGGTTCGACAGAATCGCCCGAAACAGCCGCCGCGAGCGCGCCCGCCCAAGGAAGTGCTTCTGGTCCGGCGCCTTTTCGTACGTGTATCCCGGCGCGACCATCATCGCCTCGACACCCACTGTCATCAGATCGTCGAAGTGCCCGCGCACCGAGTTGGGATCGGCCCCATCGAACAGCGTCGTGTTCGTCGTCACGCGGAATCCCCCAGCCACTGCCGCCTTGATCCCTTCCATCGCGATGTCGTATCCGCCTTCGCGGCATACCGAGAAGTCGTGGTGCTCGCGTTGCCCGTCGAGGTGCACCGAAAACGACAGGAATTTGCTGGGCTTGAACAAATGAAGTTTTTCTTTCAGAAGCAGCGCGTTCGTGCACAAATAGACATACTTCTTCCGCGCGACCAAACCCTCCACGATCTTGTCGATCTGCGGATGCAGCAGCGGCTCTCCGCCGGGAATCGAAACCATCGGCGTGCCCGACTCTTCCACGGCGCGGAAGCACTCCTCCGGCGTCAGTTCCTGCTTCAAAATGTGCGGCGGGTACTGGATCTTGCCGCAACCGGCACACGCCAGGTTGCAGCGGAAGAGCGGCTCCAGCATTGTGACCAGCGGAAAGCGCTTCCGTCCCTTCATCTTCTGCGTCAGAACGTACGTGGCTACCGTCCACGCCTGCGATACAGGTACCGCCATCAGGAATCCTTCCTCCGTATCAAATCCGGGTGCCCCATTTTGTTGCGCGGTGCTTTTCCGCGCGACAGGGTGGGGATTTTCGTGCCCTACTCAGCCTTCTCGACCGCCCGCTTGTAATTCGTCAGCGCCAGCAGCGGGAAATAATCCCGATACAGCGGATACGCCAGGTAAAACACTCGCGGGAATCCCGTCCCCGTGTAAATCGCCTGGCGAGTTTTGCCCTGGCCCAGGCTCTCATCCCAGCAGCCGTTCGCCTGTTGCCGGGCCAGCAGCCATTTGATGCCCTTCGCCACCGAGTCGCTCCGCGTATCGCCGGCCGCCAGCAGCCCCAAAATCCCCCATGCCGTCTGCGAAGGCGTGCTCACGCCCACTCCGCGGGTCGTCGGATCGTCGTAGCTGTCGCAGCTCTCTCCCCACCCGCCATCGGCGTTCTGCACCATGCGAATCCACTCCGCGGCCTGCTGGATCTCCGGCTCGTGATTCCATACGCCGATCGCCTCCAGCCCCCGCAGCACCAGAAACGTTCCGTACAGATAATTCACGCCCCAGCGGCCGAACCAGCTCCCATCGGCTTCCTGCTCCTCGTAGATGAACTTGATCGCCTTCTCCACACGCCGGTCCTTGCGCGTGTAGCCATACGTCGCCAGCATTTCGAGAATGCGTCCCGTGATGTCCACCGCCGGCGGATCCAGCATCGCGTTGTGGTCCGCAAACGGGATGTGCTGGAAGATCAGCCGCGTGTTGTCTTTGTCGAAGCTCGCCCACCCGCCATTGCGGCACTGCATCGAAAAGACCCACTCAATCGCCCGTTGGCACACGTCGTACTGGTAGCGCTCCCGCGGGTTGTCGATTTTGTTCAGCGCGAGCAAAACCTGCCCCGTATCATCGACATCTGGATAAAACTCATTGTTGAACTCGAAGTACCATCCGCCCGGCGCCGCCCGCCGATTCTTCACCGCCCAGTCGCCCTTGTGGCGTACTTCCTTCGACAGCATCCAGTCGGCGGCCTGCAGCAGGCGCGGATCCGTGCGGTCCACTCCCGCTTCGCCCAGCGCATACACCGCCTGCGCTGTATCCCACACCGGCGACATGCACGGCTGCATGCGGAACGTCGGCTCCGGATAATCTTTCGTCCCCTCCGGCTCGTCGACCCCCAGTTTCTCGAACTCATCCATCGCGCGAATCACCTGCGGATCGTCCAGCGAATATCCCAGGCAGCGCAGTGCAATAATCGCGTTCATCATCGAGGGATAAATCGCGCCCAGCCCGTCGCTCATCTCCAGCCGTTCCAGCATCCACTTCTCGGCACTCTTTAATGCCACAGAACGCAGCGGCCGCACGTGCACGCGCTCAAACCAGTGCGTCATGCGGTCGAACACCAGAAAGAAGTTCCGCCACGAAACTAGCTTCTTCGACCAGTGCAGGTGCATGCGCGACTTCTGCATCCCGCCGACGAATAATTCCTCCACGCCCATTTCCTTCGGAATCTTCTTGAACGGTTTCTTGGCGTAGCAGATCGAGAGCGGCACCAGAATGGCGCGCGACCACGAAGATATTTCGTAGATATTGAACCAGAACCAGTTCGGAAACAGCACGATCTCCGGCGGAACCGCCGGCACCGCGTCATAGTCATACTGTCCCAGAAAGCAAAGATAGATCTTGGTAAATGTATTGACTTCCGTGACGCCGCCCAACTCCAGAATCTTCGCCTTGGCGCGCTGCAGCGCCGGATGGTCCGCCGTGTACCCCGCCAGCTTCAACCCGAAATAAGCCTTCACCGAAGCGCTGATGTTCGATGGCCCCGCCGCATAGATGCTCCACCCGCCGTCTTCATTCTGGTGGCGCAGAATCCAGTTCGCGCACTTCTGAAACCGCTCGGCATTGCCCGTCCCCAGCAGCGTGTGCAGCAGAATGTAATCGGACTCGAGCGTGGTATCGGCTTCGAGTTCCCCGCACCAGTA
>JBEKIN010000129.1:0-11294 GCA_050011735.1 Acidobacteriaceae bacterium
ACATGGGACGCCAGCTTTTCAAGGAACGCTTCGCGTTGCCTGTCCCAATTGCCGACGAACAGGACGCCCGGCCAGGTCCCCTGGTCGTGAGCGCCCTGGTACGGAAATACCTGAGAGTCCCATGCGAAGGGAAGGAACGCGGGATTGGGGACGCCCGCAGCATTGAGCTTCTCAACCAGGCGCTCACTCCAGATCAGGCAGAGATCGGCTTCCCGCGCGACGGGGAGAGTTTCGGGCCGGGCACCGTAGTGCGGCGGAAAAGGGTTGTCCGGAAAGAAGCAGGCGACCCGGATGCCCCGGCGGCGAAGATTGTCCACGGTTTCGGGAAGCAGGGTTGCAAGGGAGAGGGAGAGCATGGTGGGGGCGCCGGATCGCACAACGGCATCCTCCAGCAGCCGATTGAATGCCCGCAGGGACTTCGATCGGATGAGGCCACTGCGAATGGTGAGGCGGTGAGGGACGCGGGTGCGGGTCCACCAGCCAAAATGATGCCGGTGCTCGTTCAGGTCCAGGGTATGGGTGCGAATGCCGAGCGCGCTGAAGGCGTGGCGATACGACGCGCCCAAATCACCGGGAGAGAACTGGCCGAACAAGAAAATCGAGTCGACGGACATTTTGACGTTATTCAGAATCGTAACTGAAGCGGGAGCAACAGGAGGCAGGGTGCGAAATGTCGATCAGATTTCACTCGAGCCAACAGAAATGCGCGGAGCACTCGCGAGCCTTTCCCTGATGAGGCTCTCATTTCGGAGGAAAAGGGTATTTCCGTGGTTTGGATTCTTTCCCGGAAGCGGGTGGAGGGTTCTGGAAAATGGTTCGTACTCATAGGGGGAGAAACCAAAGCTCATGAGTTTGGAGAGAATACCGTTCTCGTCGAACCCATATCGCTTTCCCGACTCATTTAACTCGATCAGGACCGAATGGAGTGACGGGTTGCTTAGGGTTTTTTCCGCACCGTCGAGAATGGCAGTCTCAAACCCTTCTACGTCGATCTTGATCATGGAGGGCGACTCGCCGGCAAGGACCGTGTCGAGTTTGAGCACGGGAATCCTGACGGACTGCGTGCCCGCCTCACTCTCGCTGACTACGTGGTTCTCAGTTTTCTCATTGTCGGTAAAACTCAGGTTGCCGTCGGCATTGGACAGTCCGATATTCATGGCAACGACTCGCGGAGACAAATTATTGATGGAGAGGTTGTCCAAGAGGCGGCGATAAGTCGAGGGAACGGGCTCGAAGCAATAGCCGCGTGCTCCTCTTACTCCGCAGGCGAGCACCGTGTAAGAACCTATGTTGGCACCGATATCGATGAAAAGATCCTGAGGCCCCAATACGTGCAATACATAGGCCATGTCCTCAAAGTCGTGCAGGCCGCAGTAGATGTTTTGCGTCATGCCCGATTCTCCGGGGTGAACGAGGACCCTGGTATCGGCGATCCAGTTAAACGCAACCGGGCCGGGAACCAGGCGGCTCCCGATCTGCCACTTGAGATATCCGAACAGCGCGCGGCCTTTTCTTTTCTTGTTTAGCGGGTGCTGTGTTATGAAGCGGAGGACGTTCAGCAGGGAGGCAGGAGCTCGCAGAACTCTTGCCGATCGATTCAGCATGGTCATCTATGCCGCGAACCCCGGCACGGCTGAGGAAAGCGCCTGGCGCAGTCCGGCTACGTCTTCCTCGAAGCTGTATTGCTGGATGACGCGCAAGCTGTTCTCTCCCATCGTAGCGCGCAGGGCAGGATCGTCAAGGAGACGACGGAGGCATCGAGACAAAGCGTCGACGTCGAACGCCGGATAGACGAAGCCGTTGAAGCCATCGTGCACCAGATCCGGCTGGCATCCGACCTGGTCGGTGACGATGACGGGTCGCCCGGCATTCATGACTTCGTTGACGATCAGCCCCCAGGTCTCGTTGTAGGAGGGAAGGACAAACACGTCGCACAGGTCGTAAATGCGGGGCAGCTCGGTCTGATTGCGGAATCCGAGAAAGCGAATGGTGGAAAGGCCGGATTCGCGGGCGCGGGCTTCGAGATGGGCTCGCTCTTCGCCGTCGCCCACGATCAGCAGATACGCTGGGGGTTGGTTCCAGGCGAGGGGGCGAGGCGGATGAAGGCTTCGACGAGGTCGATGCAGCGCTTGCGGGTCTGGAGCTTGGAAGCAAAGAGGATGACGGGCAGGCCGGGGACGAGGCCGAGCTCGCGGCGAAAGCTCTCCCGGTGGGGAGCCGCTTCGAGCGCCTTGCGGCGGAAAAAGTCGTTGTCGACGGCGTAGGGCATGGGTGACATGGGGAAATCGTCGCCGAGATAGTGCTTCCAGTATTCCTGGTTGGACCTCCCTATGGGAAGCACACTGCTGATCGCGGCCCGCAGAAAACGGGCGTAGATTCGTTTTGCAGCCAGAGTCGCCGCCGATCGCTGGTGATCGTGGAGATTGGATTCGGCGCGGAGAATCACGGGAATGCCGAGCAGTTTCGCCACAAATATGGCATTAAGGGAGACGAGGCGGTTATAGCCGAAGACCCATGCGACGTCGAAGCGTCCCTTGCGCAGACGATGGAAGATACCCCAGTTCAGCGGCTTTGCAAACCCGAGGGTATCGGATGCGCGCATGCGGGGGAGAAATTCGTATTTGTAACCGTCGAGGAGGGGAATATCCCAGTGGACATGCACGCCAAATCCGGCATCTTTGTAGGCGCGCACAGAAAGATCGCTGCTGAAGAAAACGGTCAGATCGATGTCGGGTTCCTGAGCGATGCGCCTGAGTAAGGGAGCCTGGTACTGGATGGGATGGCTGACGAAGTAGGCAACGCGCACAGGCCGCGGGGGCTTCGCGATGGTGAGGTTGGTTTCAACGATGTTGCTGGTTGAAAGTCGAGGCATCACCAGGCTTCAGCGGGAAGGGGAAGAGAAGAACAGCGATATCGGCATGGTACCATCGAGGGCGCGGGCAGGCAATCGGCGCAGCCTTCGCAACGACTCTCCGTCGCGATCACCTGAAAGACAGACGCAACAGATGTGTTGCCGGAGGAATTTCTTTACTTGAAAAGCGGGAAAACAACGGGAGCCACTCGTGTTCTGGTCACCGGGGCGGCGGGATTTCTGGGGTCGCATCTTTGCGACGCGCTGCTGGCGGAGGGGCACAGCGTTGTCGGCGTCGATAATTTCTGTACCGGGAGGCCGGCGAATCTCGAGCATTTGAAGGACGAGAGCCGGTTTTCGGTGGTGGAGCGCGATATTTGCGTTCCGTTCGACCTGGGTCCGGTGGATTTTGTTTTCAACTTTGCGTCGCCGGCGAGTCCGGTCGATTACATGCGGCTGGGGATTGAGACTCTGCGGGTGGGTTCGGAGGGGACGAAGAACGCGCTTGAGGTTGCCAGGAAATACGGAGCCGGGTTTCTGCACGCTTCCACATCAGAGTGTTACGGCGATCCGACCGTGCATCCGCAGCCGGAGAGCTACTGGGGGCACGTGAATCCGATCGGACCGCGTTCGGTGTACGACGAGGCCAAGCGCTTCTCGGAGGCTCTGGTGATGGCGTACCACCGCTACTACAAGGTGGACACGCGGCTGGTGCGGATCTTCAACACGTACGGACCGCGGCTGCAGAGCAGCGATGGGCGGGTGATTTCCAACCTGATGACACAGGCGCTGCATGGCGAAGACCTCACAATTTATGGCGATGGCTGCCAGACACGGAGCTTCTGTTACGTCTCCGATGAGGTGGAGGGGATTCTGCGGCTGTCGCGATCGGACGAGCACCTCCCGGTGAACATCGGGAACCCGGTGGAGTGGACGATTCTGGAATGCGCGCGGCAGATACTGGAGGTCACGGGTTCGAGCAGCAAGATTCGGTTCGAGCCGCTGCCGCAGGACGATCCGGTGCAGCGGCGGCCGGACATCACGAAGGCGAAGCGGCTGCTGGGGTGGGAGCCGAAGATCGACCTGAGGACGGGGTTGAAGCTGTGCCTCGAGTATTTCCGGCAATCGGTGGAGCGTGGAGAGAAGGCGACGCTGGCTTTCAGCCCCCAGCCGCAGGTTGGTTGAGGCACAGGGGTCTGCGACCGCTCGAGTGACCACGGTGTTCCATTTCCGGACACTCGGGCGCGGACCCGGCGGACGTTCTCTATTTTGGGTGGCGGCGATGCGTCGAAGTCCCTGATATATTAGGAAGGTGGATCAGTTGTGGGCGCCTTGGTTTGGGCATCGATCCAGAGATCTGCGAGACTGAAAGGACAATGGAATTGTGCTGATGATTCGCTTGGCGCGCGTGGGCGCGCGCAAACAGCCGTATTACCGCGTGGTCGTGATTGAAAAGGACCGCGCCCGGAACGGGCGTTCGGTGGAGGTTGTAGGTACCTACAATCCTCGAACGAGTCCGGCATCGGTCGATTTGAAGCTTGAACGTGTTGAGTACTGGAAGGGCAAGGGCGCGCAGCCATCGGACAGGGTGGCGAAGCTGCTACGTTCCGGTACCGTACCAGCTGGGCAGCCCGCCGTGCCGGCCAGCAGCGTGCCGAGCAAGTCGGATGCCCCGTCTGCCGCCTGAACCAGCCAGATTCCGGAGGGATCGCCTGCTCGCCTGATCCAGAAACCTCCCAAAGTTACTTTTGCAACTCTCCGGGGCGAGAAAGTCTGCGGATTGTTCTTTTGTCCGTCGCAGCCTTACGGTAGTATCCGCGATAGCCCCGGAAGATGAACGACTGTGTCTTCCCGATGGGGGGCAAGATGACTCAGACAACAGAGAAACCCGATGACATGCGGGAGCTGGTAACCCAGATTGCGCGAGCGTTGGTGGATATTCCCGAGGCAGTAGTTGTTGAAGCGGTGGAACGAGACGAGAGCACAGTGCTGCGGCTCCGGGTTGCGCCCACAGACGTGGGAAAAGTGATCGGGAAGCAGGGCCGCACTGCGCGTTCGGTGAGGACGATCCTGGGTGCGGTCAGCATGAAGCACCACCATCGATACACACTGGACATTCTCGAAGAGGACCACCAGGGAGCAGCCGTCAACGAGGAGTAGCGAGAGCGGGAAGGAATGGCGCGGCCCCGTCGAGCCAACTCACGCCGACCTCGGCAGCGCGCCGGGCCCGATACGCCGGTATCGAGCGCGGTGAAGAGTCCAGCTTTGCTGACGACCCAGCCGTCCGCACAGGGGCGGGCAGGTTCTCCCGCGAGTGCGCGGCCTCCCTGGGTGCTAATTGCCAGGCTGGTTCGGCCGCACGGCCGGCGCGGCGAGCTGATTGCCGAAATCCTGACGGATTTTCCGGAACGATTCCATGAGCGGACGCGCCTGTTTCTGATTCCACCGGAGCGTATCGATTCGCGTGCGCGCGAGATTGAGCTGGAGAACTTCTGGTTTCTGCGCAGCCGCATTGTGCTGAAGTTTGCGGGCATCGACTCCATCAACGAGGCGGAGGGGCTGCGCGGCTTTGCAGTGGCGATTCCCGCCACGGAGCGGGCGACGCTGGACGCAGGCTCTGTTTATGTCAACGACCTGATCGGGTGCCGGGTGATCGACCTGAATCGGGATGGCTCCGATGTAGGGGAAATCGTCGAGGTGGATCGCGAATCTTCGAGTGCGGAACTGCTGGTGGTGCGTCGGCGCGACCGTCGCGAGGGCGGGGAACTGCTGATCCCCTTTGTCGCTGCATATGTGATCCGAGTGGACGCGGTAAACCGGCTGGTGGAAATGCGGCTGCCGGAGGGACTGCTGGAGATCAATGCTCCGATGACGGAAGAAGAGAAGCGAGAAGCGGGAGGGGGCGGCTAGACGCAGGCGGCTCTAATCCTGCTCGCCGAGCGTTTGGGCGTAGGTTTTGCCATAGGGATAAAAGAGGTCTTTGCGGCCTTCTTTCCATGCGGCTTTCATTTCGGGCGTGGTGATGTCCCAGTCCGGGCGGCACTTTTTGGTGATGGCACAGAGGTCCTGACGGAGATCCTCCATGGTGGGGCGGCCGAAGAACCAATAGCCGTTATAGATCCTGTAGATGACAAGCCCCGGTTCCAGAACGATGACGTGGGGAATCATGGGATTGTGATCGGGATCGGTGTATTCGGCGATGTCGAGGTCCTTTTGGACGGTGCGTCCTGCGTCGGAAAGGAATGGCCAGTGAGCGCCGACGCCTGAGCGGTACTCGTTCGTGACAGTGATGTTGTCGGTGCTGATCGTGACCAGGCGGCAATAGCCGACTTCCATCTCACGGTGGAACTGGACGAGGAGCTCCGCCTGGCGGCGGTCCTTGGGGCAATAGCCTCCGCGGCTGAGCACGAGAACCATAGGGTGGGGACCCTGCAGCTCGGAAAGCTTGCGGCGCTTCGCAGTGTGATCGGAAAGCTGGTAATCGGGGAAGAGCGCGCCAGGGACTATATCGGATCGCATGATATGGAAGCCTCGTTTTGTTGCGCCGTCCGGAGAGGTCATGATGACAATTAACTGCAATCGGGATCAACGATGTTCATTTCGCGGAGCAGCAGAGATGCAAAAGGGCCGCATGGAGCGGCCCTTCGCTTGTGTTGCCAGCCTTCGAAGGCTGAGCTAACGGCGAGACTTCTTCTTTGAAGACTTTTTCGCCGCTTTCTTCGCAGCCTTTTTCTTTGACTTCTTCGCCGGCGCCTTCTTTGCGGCTTTTTTCGCAGCTTTCTTCACGGACTTCTTCGCTGCTTTCTTCGCCGGCGCTTTTTTTGCGGCCTTTTTCGCGGCCTTCTTCGCAGGCGCCTTCTTTGCGGGGGCCTTTTTAGCTGCTTTTTTGGCCGGCGCCTTCTTCGCCGCTTTCTTTGGGGCAGCCTTCGCCACCTTCTTCGCGGGAGGCGGCGGAGCAGCGGGCGGAGGCTCGGAAGCAGCCAGACCCTCGTCCTCGTCGCCTAGTTCATCGTCGTCGGAAGAAATTGTCGTGGAGATTTCTTCTTCCTCCTCGTCTTCACCGAAGCCACCTTCCATCTCCTCCATTTCGTCGTCGGCTTCGGGTTCGAATTCACCATCCGCACTTGCGTAAAGTCTGTAGTCGTCCCGCATCAGAATCGCCCTCCGGCTCCGCGTTCAGTTTGCACCGCTGTATGAGTATGCCAGAAATCCAGCAAAACCCTGCGCGGCGGATTATAGCAACAGCATATGCGGTTGCCAACGCACGCACAGAGAAGCGCGCGCCGCAGCGCATGACACAATGAGATGCAGCCACGGCGCATTCGTCCCCGCGCGCCGGTGGGATTTGCGGGCGAGGGGGTGCGTTCGACCGCGGAAGACGATGCGCTTCGACCTGATCACCATTTTTCCCGAGTTTTTCACGAGCATTCTGGGCCACGGGGTGCTGCGCAGGGCCATCGCCGGGGGGCTGGTGGGGGTGGAAATCCACGATCTGCGGGGATTCGCACATGACCGTCACCGGACGGTGGACGACCGGCCTTTTGGGGGCGGGGAGGGGATGGTTCTGAAGCCGGAGCCGCTGGCCGAGGCGGTGGAATCGCTGGGGGTTGGGGGGAAGAAGGGCCGGGACACGGGGCGGGAGCAGGTGATCCTGCTGTCGGCGCAGGGGGCGCGGTTTACGCAGGCGACGGCCCGGGAGCTGGCCGGGGTGGAGCGACTGGTGCTGCTCTGCGGGCGCTATGAGGGCGTGGACGAGCGGGTGCAGGAGCTGCTGTGCGACCGGGAGCTGTCAGTAGGCGACTACGTGCTCTCGGGAGGAGAACTGGCGGCGGCGATTGTGGTGGACGCGACGGCGCGGCTGCTGCCGGGGGTGCTGGGGAATGAGGCGTCGAGCGAGTTTGAGAGCTTCGGGCCGGCGGATCAGGGGACCGGGGGCGGGGATGGTGGTCCGCCCGTTTCGACGCACGGGTCGGGAGGGTTGCTGGATTATCCGCATTACACGCGGCCGGCGGAGTTTGGCGGGATGGCGGTGCCTGCAGTGCTGACGGAGGGGGATCACGCGGCGATCCGGCGGTGGCGGCGGGAGCGGGCGCTGGAGAAAACGTGGCGGAACCGGCCGGACCTGCTGGTGGGTGCGGAGTTGAGCGAAGGGGATCGGGAGTTTTTGCGGGGGCTGGGCTGGGGCGGCTGACGGGGATCTGGCGGGGATTGCGCGCCCAGGATGGCCCAGAATCGGTGACGAGGGGCGTGCCGGTTCGCCGCTGGGCTAAACTACCGTTATGGAGCAGGACGTATCCGAGGTGTTGAAGAAGGCGCTGGCTCTGCCGAGCGAGGCTCGGGCGGCGCTGGCAGGAGCGCTGCTGGAGAGCCTCGATGAGACCGTGGATGAGTCAGCCGAGGCGGAGTGGGATCGAGAGATTGCACGGCGCATCGAGGAGCTGGATTCGGGGCGGGTGAGGACGATTGCGTGGGCCGAGGCGCGACGCCGGATCGCGGCCACGCTCCATGGCCGCTGAGCGGCTTGAAATTCATCCCGAGGCGCTCGAAGAAATCAAATCGGCACTCCTCTGGTATCGGGATCGCAGTGAGACCGCGGCGTCGTGTTTTGTTGAGGAAGTTGACGGGGCAATCGCTCTGATTGTGCAATCGCCGAACCGGTGGCCTGCGGGGAGAAGCGGGACCAGGAAATATGTCCTGCGACGGTTCCCGTTTGCTGTGGTCTATCGCATCGCCGCAGAGGCGATTCAGGTGCTCGCGGTAGCTCATGGCCACAGGCGGCCGGGGTACTGGAAGAATCGGCTCTGAACAGGCGGGTCCCGTCTCGGAGGCGCGTGCTACACTCCCGGCCATGCGCGGGAAGGTTCTGGTTTTGGTGGCGATGATGGGTGCGGCGAGCGTCGCCCAGGGCCAGACGAGTGCTGTTCAGGCCGGCAATCCAACGAACAAGAGCGCTGCTACGGTGGTGACGATTCCCGCAGGCAGTCCTGGGCCGGGTGGGGGCAGCGCGAGTGAGGGGTTCGAGGCGAATCCTTATGCAAAAGAGCCACCGACGTTCGTACTGATCGGGAAGACGCCGGATGCGCCCAAGGGGAGGGTGTGGGTGCGGAGCGATGGGGAGGGTCTGCACCTCTGGGGCAGCGTGGAGGGCGGGGCTCCGGTGTGGCCGGAGCAGAAGGCGGAGATGCTGGGGAAGGATCATGTGGAGGTGTGGTTGGCGGCGGCGCCGGATGTGACGATGCCGCTGGTGGGGTGGGGGAACCAGTTCGGCAAGATCGAGATGAAGAGCGCCGAGGATTGCAATGGGCAGACCGATCCGCAGACGGGGAGCCCGGAGGCTGGCGGCGCGGCCTGCGTGCGGTGGTATGCGGAGCAGGTGCGGTATCGGGCGCAGTTCAGGCGGCTGTTTGCGCGGCAGTGGCTGCTGGCGGGATCGACGAACTTCGGGCCGGCGCATGTGGTGGAGGCGTATGCGACGGAGGCTTGGCGCACGCTTGGCGGAGATTTGTTCGCGGAGGATCTGCCCGATGGGCTGGACCCGAAGGCAGCGGGGCTGGCGAAGGGCGGGGTGAACATCGTGTACGGCAAGAGCGAGACGGAGCACGATGCCGCGGAAAATGCGTTCCAGAAAAACATCGCGACCGGTTATGAGTTTTACCTGGAGATTCCGTGGGAGGCGGTTCCCCCGGGGCCGAAGCTCGAGGTGAGCGATCTGTGGCTGATGGTGGATGTGTTCGGCGCAGCTCCGGCGGGAAAGAAGACAGGGGCGTACGCGACGACGTCGTCGGCGCGGGAGTGGGGCGTGCCGGCGAGCTTTAATCACATAAAGCTGGATGCGGCACGAGGGTTCACGCTTTCACCGTGCGAGGAGCCGCTGGTGGAGCAGAACATCTACGAGGATCAGGTGCCGGCGTGGTTTTTTCCGGTGAAGGCGAGCGAGAAGCCGGCGTGGCTGGGAACGGATTTCATCGTGACGAATCCCGCGGGCGGATATGACTATGGGCCGACCGGCGTTTCGCCGGAGATTGAGGAGCACAAACACTTCTGGAAGGCGCTGGATGGCGGGGGATGGGTGTGCGGGCCGCGGCTGGCAGTGAAGCGGGGCAGCGTGACGAAGGGGTTTCCATTTTTCGTGGATGAGAAGACGCTGGATGCGCGGGTGCTGGCGGATGGGTGGCTGCTGGTGCGGTCGGGGCCGTCGGCGAGCATGCTGAGCGCGTTTGGGTCGGGGCAGTGCGGGGCGTGCACGGTGGCGAATGTGAATTTCTATGCGATTTCGCCGGCGGGCGAGGTGGCGCCGGCGCTGGAGCTGAGTCCTGTGCCGGGTGCGGGACCGACGCAGCCGGATGCGGTGGATTTCACGATCGCGCCGGACTGGACGTGGGTGACGGAGTTCGACGAGGCGACCCCGGGGAACGATGCGAATGCGGCGGAGGTTTGGAGTTCGACGACGTATTGTTTGCAGGGGCACGGGTTTGTGAAGTGTGGGGCGACCCAGGATGTGAAGCCGCCGAGTCCGCCGAACTACCCGGAGTTTCAGGGGGTGGATTGAGGGGCGGATTTCGATGGAGCGGCGCCTGAAGGCCGATGATGAGAGGAAAGCCGGAACTGGGACGAAGAAGCCGCGGAGCCTTGTCGCGAAGATTCTTGCCTTGTCTTTGGGGTTGTTCTTCTGGTTTGGGGATCGGGCTCTGCGCGAGTTTTGGCATTTTTCTTTCTTCGCTTCGCTGATGATTTGGGCGGGCGTGCTGGGGGTGGTGGTGATTGGCGGCTTGATTTGGGCACATCTCCGCGATGAATGAGGTCGGTTCAGGCCGGGGCGAGGAGCGCGGGGAGTGCGAATTTCCTGTAAACTGAAGATTCGCAAAATCCAGGAGAAATGAGTCAGGTTATGTCGATCCATCCAGTGATGCAGCGCCTTGCCGAGAAGCTGAACCGCACCGATTTGCCCCCCTTTGGGCCGGGCGACACCATCCGCGTGCAGGTGAGGATCAAGGAAGGCGATAAGGAGCGACTTCAGGCGTTTGAGGGCGTGGTGATCGCCAAGAAGAACGGGCCCCAGGGCAGCTTTACGGTGCGGAAGATGAGCTTTGGCCAGGGGGTCGAACGCATTTTCCCCTTCAACAGCAAGGTGATCGACAAGATCGAGAAGGTGCGGTCGTCGAAGGTGCGGCGGGCGCGGCTGTTCTACCTGCGCGGACTGCGGGGTAAGGCGGCGCGGCTGAAGGAAGTGGACACGAGATAGCGTTCAGCGTTCTGCGTTTAGGAAAAGCACACGCCCCGGCCGGATTCGGCTGGGGCGTTGGTGTGCTTGGGACTCGATTTCCACGGGCGTCCGCAGAGCCGGCGGCGGTAGACTCGCGGCATGGGGCGGATGCTGGGGGCTGAATCTGAAGCGCGTGTGCAGTCGCGGCCTGCCTGCCCGCTGATTCCGAAGCGTGGGCGG
>JBEKIN010000130.1:0-11290 GCA_050011735.1 Acidobacteriaceae bacterium
AGGATTCCCCACGATATCAAGATGGTCAGGGAAGAAGCCGCGCCTCCCTCCACCGGTGTCGCCGGTATGGAAGGGATGGGTGGCTCCGGCGGCGGAGTCATGGGCGGCGTTCTGGGAGCCCTGGGCACCGGTCCGGCCCCGAAAATTCAGGCTGCCGCGCCCAAGGTCGTTAAGGTTTCTGCCGGCGTCATGCAGGGCGCCCGTATCGGTGGCGAAAACCCCACCTATCCCGCCATCGCCAAAGCCGCCAGAATTCAGGGAACCGTCGTCCTCCAGGCAACGATTTCCAGGAATGGAACGATCGAAAACTTGCATGTCATCAGCGGTCCGCCCATGCTTCAGGCGGCTGCTACCGAGGCCGTGCGCGGTTGGCGCTATAAGCCTTACCTCCTCAACGGCGAACCCGTGGAGGTCGAAACTCAGGTCAACGTTGTCTTTAGTCTTGGCAGCTGATTCAGCCGCCCTGGCCGGCCCACACCGGTCAGGGCGGTTTCGATTGCTTTTCCGGCCTTCCCGCCTCTGCGGGCGGGTATTCTGTTAGCGCTCTTTGGCACCCATCGCACCACCGCCTCAGGAGGAAAGATTCAGTGATTCTCGCTCAAATCAACCACTTCTTCGTCAGCCCGGCGCCTCTCGGCTTTTTCCAGGAAGGCCAGACGGTCGGATTTAGCCCGATCGACCTGTGGAACAACATGGGCTGGCTCGCCCGTGGCGTCGTGTTTGTCCTGTTCATCATGTCCATCTGGTCGCTCGCCGTCATGATCGACCGCTACCTCTATTTCAACGCCGCCCGCAAGCAGTCCCGTGAGTTTGCGCCCCGCGTGGCTGGAGCCCTCAAGGAAGGCAAACTCGACGAAGCCGTCAAGGTTGCCGATCGCAACAAAAAGTCGCATCTGGCGGAAGTCGTCACCGCCGGCCTGCAGGAGTTCCGCAACTACGGCGGAGGCGGAGCCGTCAGCCAGGAGCAGATCGAGTCGTCCAAGCGGGCCCTCGAGCGCGCCGAAGCCATCGTTCATGCCAAGCTGAAGAGAGGGCTCGGCTCCCTGGCCACCATCGGCTCCACCGCCCCCTTCGTCGGCCTCTTCGGAACCGTCGCCGGCATCCTCAAGGCCTTCCAGGAAATCGCCACCCAGAAGACCCCCGGTATCGGCGCGGTCGCCGGCGGCATCTCGGAAGCCCTCGTTACCACGGCCTTTGGTCTGTTTGTGGCCATCCCGGCGGTGTGGCTCTTCAACTACTTCACCAACCGCGTGGAGGCATTCGACGTCGAGATGGACAACTCCTCCAGCGAGCTGATCGATTACTTCATCAAGCAGAGCAACATTCGCCGGTAATCGAGCAGCAGTGAGCGGGGTCCCCGGCAGGCCTGGGTTTGGCTCGACGGGGTGCAAGTGAGCGGGAATCTTTTCAGCCGGGAGCAGCCTCGGGCGCTCCCGGCCCCTGATTGTCGCCCCCGCCATAAGAAATCCGATCGGAGCGTACCGCAATGGCAATTGCAGTAAGAAACGAAGGAGCCAAGGTCAACGCCAATATCAACGTCACCCCGATGGTCGACGTGATGCTGGTGCTGCTGATCATCTTCATGGTCATCACCCCCATGCTCCAGAACAAGGTCAACGTCGATCTCGCCCAGAGCACCAACGCCACGCCCATGGACGATGCCAATAAGGAAGACTCCGTCGTGGTCGCCATTACCCGCGACAGCAGAGTCTACCTGGGGCAGAATCAGACCAGCATCGCCAATCTCGGCCCCCAGGTTCGCGACGAACTCGAGAACAAGACCAGCAAGATCGTCTACTTCCGCGCCGACGCCCGCGCTCACTACGGCACCGTCATGGATGCCATTGACGCCGTCCGTACCGCCGGGGTCGAGGAAGTGGGCATGCTGACCGAACAGCAGCAGCCAATATCAACCAGCAGGCCTCCATCAGCGGCCGGCGGCCAATAAATCCGCGACCCGCGGCAGAAGAGTTCGAAGAAACGAGGAACTGAATTATGTCAATGAGCGTAGGCGGAGCCGGCGCCCTCAATGCTGAGCCGAACGTAACTCCCCTCATCGACGTGCTGCTGGTGCTGCTGATCATCTTCATGGTCATCGTGCCGGTAACGCCCCGTGGGCTCGATGCCCTGGTGCCGCAGCCCCCCAAGAATCCGAACCAGCAGCAACCCAACGACCGCACCATCGTCGTGCAGGTCCAGGCGGGCGCCGGAGGCGTTCCCAACTACCTGATTAACGAGACGCCTGTGGCCAAAACCGACCTCGAGAGCAAGCTGAACGAGATTTTCGCTACCCGCGCTGAGAAAGTGATGTTCGTTAAAGGCGATCCCAACCTGGATTTCCAGGCCGTCGCCTCTGTTATTGACTCCGGCCACGCCGTCGGAGTAGACCATATCGGGCTGATTACGCCGAAAATCGCGGCCGGCCAGTAGCGGGTAATTACCGGAGAGCACTCCGGTTACCTTGCCTCGGGCCGTGGACCAAGTACAATCGCTTGCTGCAGCATTTTGCGCGGGGCGTTTAGGCCTGGCGAGCTGAAGGAGATGACACACAGAATGAACCGAATCGCACGTTTACCAGTGCTGGCCGCCGCCACAATCCTCCTGGTGGCTTCCGCGACCGGCTGTAAGCGCCTGGAGGCCCGCAATCAGCTCAACAAAGGTGTGCAGGCCTACAAACAGGCGAAATATGAAGAGGCCATCGACCACTTCCAGCGCGCCGTGAACCTCGATCCCACTTATCCCATGACCCGGCTTTATCTCGCCACGGCCTACGCGCAGCAGGTCGTTCCCGGCCTCGATACTCCCGAAAATCTGAAGACCGCCCAGATGGCCATTAACGGCTTTCTGCAGGTCCTCCAGGAGCATCCCGACGATATCACCAGCCTGAAGCAGATTGCCGCCCTCAACTACGACCTCAAGAAATTCGGCGACGCCCGCGACTGGCAGCTCAAAGTGCTGCAGGCCGACCCGAAGGATGCCGAAGCGGCCTACACCATCGGCGTCGTCGACTGGACCCAGGCGTATCAGAATGCCATCCATGCGCTCCAGAGCGCCGGGTTGCAGGACGATGGCCAGGGCAACGCCAAGATGCCCAAACCCGTCTGCAAGACCATTCAGGACCAGAACACACAGCTCGTCACCGATGGCCTTGCCTACCTCCAGAAGGCTGTCACCCTTCGCTCCAATTACGACGACGCCATGCAGTATCTGAACCTGATGTACCGCCGCAAAGCCGACCTCGACTGCGGTGACGACGCCGCCCGCAAAGCCGATCTGGCTTCCGCCGGCGATTGGGTCCGGAAAGCTATGGGCGCTCGCAAAGCCAACGAAGAAAAGGCCAACGAGAAAGCCAATGGTGGCGTTGTGATGCAGTAGCTCCTGCTTCACTTCAGGACAAAAAAGCCCTCGCCTAAAGCGAGGGCTTTTCATTTCCCCTGTACCCTGATCGCCGAACGCTGTACGCTGTCTTTCGGTGTTCCGTAAAGTCCTCATCGCCAACCGGGGCGAAATCGCCCTCCGCATCCTGCGCGCCTGCCGTGAGCTGGGCATTTCCACCGTCGCCGTCTACTCTGACGCCGACCGCGCCGCTCCCCACGTGCTCGAGGCCGATGAAGCGTACCGCCTCGGCCTCGCCCCTGCCGCCGAATCGTATCTGCGCGGCGATCTGATCCTCGACATCGCTCGACGCACCCACGCCGACGCCATTCACCCCGGCTACGGCTTCCTCTCTGAGAACGCGGATTTCGCCCAGTCCTGCGAACACGCGGGCATCCGCTTCATCGGCCCCACTTCTTCCGCCATGCGCATCCTCGGCTCCAAAACCAATGCCCGCCAGGCTGCCGATGAGGCCGGGATGCCCCGAACTCCGGGCTGCGTGCACGGGCTCGCTTCACCGGAAGAAGCGCTCGACGTCGCCGCCGGAGTCGGCTATCCCGTCATGCTCAAGGCTGCCGCGGGGGGCGGAGGGAAAGGCATGCGCGCTGTCGCCCGCCCCGAGGACCTGCCTTCCGCCTTTGCCGAGGCCAGCAGTGAGGCCGATCGTGCCTTCGGTTCCGGCGAGGTCTACCTCGAAAAGCTCATCGAGCGCCCCCGCCACATCGAAATTCAGATTCTCGCCGACGAGCACGGCCATTGTGTTTCTCTCGGCGAGCGCGAGTGCTCCGTTCAGCGCCGTCACCAGAAAGTCATCGAAGAAGCTCCCTCCGCCGTCGTCGACGCTGACCTGCGCCGCCGCATGGGCGCAGCCGCGGTCAAGCTGGCCCTCTCTGCCGGTTACACCAATGCCGGTACCGTCGAGTTCCTCGTCGACGACAACCGCAAATTCTATTTCCTTGAGATGAACACCCGTCTCCAGGTCGAACACCCCGTCACCGAACTGGTCACCGGCTACGACCTCGTCCATCTCCAGATTCGTATCGCCCAGGGTGAGCCGCTCCCCTTCACGCAAAAGGATGTCCAGCTTCGCGGCCACGCCATCGAGTGCCGCATCTACGCGGAAGACCCCGCCAACGGCTTCCTGCCCTCGCCCGGTCGCATCACGCGCCTCCTCCAGCCCGGCGGTCCAGGCATTCGCGAAGACTCCGGCATCTACGAAGGCTGGGTCGTCCCCATGGATTACGACCCCATGCTCTCCAAGCTCATCGCCTTTGCCCCCACCCGCGAGCTCGCCATCGCCCGCATGCTGCGCGCTCTCGACGAATACGTCATCGGTGGCATCCGCACCAACCTCGGCCTCTTTCGCCGCATTCTCAGCGATCCGGATTTTCGCGCCGCCCGCCTTGACACCGGCTATCTCGACCGGCTGCTGGCCCAGGTGCCCCAGGACCCAGCTGTATCGCCGAATGGCACTGGCGCCATTCCCGCCGTCGCGGCCGCCGCCTTCTTCGAGGCGACAAAAACCACCCTCAATGGCAATGCCCACTCTCGTCCTCTGCCGGCGGGTGGCTGGAAAACCGCTGCCCGCCGCGAGGCCGTCGGCGAAGGGAGCGGGAAAGCGTCACGCCCATGAAGTTCAGTCTCGAAATCGACGGCCAGACCCGGCAGGTCGAAATCGAGCCCGCCGACCTGCCCGGCCAGTGGCGCATTCAGGTCGACGGCCATGAGGTGGAAGCCGATGCTCATCTCGTCAGGCCCGGCGTTCTCTCCCTGCTCATCGCCGGCCAGTCCCATCGAGTCGTTCTCGACATGGAGCATTACGAGCCCGCGCTGCATCTCGGCGCCAAACGAATCCCGTATCGAGTCGACGACCCCCGCTCCCTGCGCTCCCGCCGCCGCCACGGCCGGACCGACGGCCCCGTCACTCTCAGAGCCTCCATGCCCGGCCGCATCGTGCGTCTGCTCGTTGAGAAAGGCGACACCGTTGCCGCGCATCAGGGCATTCTGGTGATCGAGGCGATGAAGATGCAGAACGAAATCAAATCGCCCAAAGACGGTAGGGTAGCCGAACTCCGTGTCGCCCCAGGAGACACCGTAGCCGCCGGCGACACCCTGGCCATCATCGAGTAATAGCTGCCGGCTACAGGCTACCGGCTGTTTTATTGCTGCTGCGATTGCTGAATCTGCAACAGCGGCTCGGCCGGCGGGGGCGGAGCCTGCGCCTTCTCTACCAGCATCGACCAGTCTTCAGGAATCGGCAGCTCCCGCTCCAGGTCCGGAGCTGCATCCGACGCCGTCACCTGCACCGCGACATACAGCTCGCTGTCCGTGCGCCCGCGAAACAAGCCCCGCGTCGGCGGAACATCGGCGTAATCGCGCCCCAGCGCCGTGCGAATGTGCCGGTCGCGTGCAACCAGCGCGTTGGTCGGGTCGAAACCCACCCATCCCAGCGCCGGAAGAAACGCCTCCACCCATGCATGCGTCGCGCTCGACGTCGACCTGTCGTGGTCCTCGCTCCCGTGATACAGATATCCGCTCACGTACCGGCACGGAATCCCCACATTCCGCACCAGCGCAATCATGATGTGCGCGAAATCCTGGCAAACCCCTCGCCGCGTCCGCAGCGCTTCTTCAATCGGAGAGTCCACCTGCGTGCTCGCCTTTTCATAACTGAAGCTGTCGTAAAGTTTGCTGTTGATCTCGTGCAGCAGCTGCAGCGGGTCGTCCCGCCGCACCACCGCCAGCTCCTTCGCCAGCGCCAGCAGCGCCGGCGTCGGCTTCGCAAATTCGCTGGGCAACAGCATCTCCCAGTAATCTCCCTCCGCCACCAGCGCATCCAGCTCCTTCCACGCCTCCGGCCCCAGCGAGCCCGGAATCGCCGCCAGCGGCTGATGCTCCAGCACCGCCTCTCCCACAATCACCAGCTGCGCATGCCGTCCCGGAATGTCGAAATGATGGATGTTGTTCCCCAGGTGATCCCGATACTTGAACACGCGGCACCGCGGGCTCACCGACAGCGTGAACGACAGGCAGCGCTGATTGCTGTCGCTCCTCGGGTGCATCCGCACCTCCATCGTGCTCTCGCTCACCGAGCGGGTGTAGAGGAACTTCGTCAGGTGCCGCACAAAATAGAAATGCATTGTCTAAACCGCCAGAGCCGTTTCCACCGAGTACTGGATGTACACCGCATAGATCAAATCGTGAATCTCGCGGCATTGCTCCAGAATCCGCCGCAGATACTGCACCGGGTCGTGCGCCAGAATCTCCCCGATCTGCGCGAATCCCAGCGTCGCCTTTAGCCTTCCCGCCACCCGCATCAGCTCGCCCCCGTGCTGGGTCCGCGTAAGCTGCTGGATCGCCTCCAGCGCGTTGTGCAGCGCATCTACCGCATAGCGCACTGAGTGCGGGAAGTCGGGATCGAGCAGCAAAAACGCCAGGATGCGCTCATGCGTCAGATCCGCCGTGTGCACCCGGCAAAACGCTTCAAAAGCCGTGCACACGCGCAGCAAACCGACCCACTCCAGATATTCGCCCGCATCGTCCTGGTCCTCCCCCAGAAAGACTTCCCGCTCGTACACATCCAGCAGCGTCGTGATCGACCACGCCCGCTCCAGGTTCCGTCCCACGCGAAGAACGTGCCATCCCTCGCCATGGCTCAGCGTCGTATCCGTCACGCCCTGGAACAGATGAATGCCGTCGATGATGGTCGGCAGAAATTCCCCCAGGTTTCTCTCCGACGGCGATGCGGTCCGCAACCGGCTGATCTCGTGGAACAGCCCGTTCAGCCGCTGCCACTGCTCGGTGCTGATTTCGTCGCGGATCTGCCGCGCATTTTCCCGCGCCGCAAAGATGCACGCCGTAATCGACGCATGTTTGGTCGTATCGAAGCACAGCGCGTGCACCAGCGCCGTCACCCCAACCCACCGCCCCGGCTCGCCCCCCATGCCCTCTGCGTCGTCGTTCCACCCCAGCCCCTGCGCCGATCCCGCCGCCGAAAGCACCCGCTGCCAGCGCCGCTCCGCGCTCACCCGCGACCGGTCCAGCATCAGCCCCATGTTGATGTCGATCAACCGTGCCGTATGCTCGGCCCGCTCCAGATACCGGGCGGTCCAGTACAAACTGTCAGCTACCCGCGATAGCATGTGTCTCCTGTGAGCCCAGCACCCACGTGTCCTTACTCCCGCCGCCCTGCGACGAATTCACCACCAGCGACCCCTGCCGCAGCGCCACCCGCGTCAGCCCGCCCGGCACAATCGTCACCTTGTCCCCGAATAAGATGTACGGCCGCAAATCCACGTGCCTTGGCCCAATCGAACCATCCTCCAGCAGGCATGGCGCTCGCGAAAAACTCAGCGTCGGCTGCGCTATGTAATTCCGCGGATCGGCGTCGATCCTCCGCTTGAACTCCTCCCGCTCCGCCGCCGAACTCTGCGGCCCCACCAGCATGCCGTAGCCGCCCGACTCGCCGACCGCCTTCACCACCAGCTTCTCCAGATTCTCCTTTACATACGATCGCTGCTTCGCGTCCGTCAGCAGATACGTCTCCACGTTATTCAGGATCGGATCCTCGCTCAGGTAGTACTGAATCATGGCCGGCACATACGCATACAGCGCCTTGTCGTCGGCCACGCCGGTGCCGAACGCGTTCGCCAGCGTCACATTGCCCGCGCGATACGCATTGAACAGCCCCGCCGCCCCCAAAATCGAATCTCCGCGGAACGCCAGCGGATCGATGAAATCGTCGTCCACGCGCCGGTAGATCACATCCACCCGCTTCAGCCCCGCCGTGGTCCGCATGTAAACCACGTTGTCGTGGATCACCAGGTCGCGGCCCTCCACCAGCTCCACGCCCATCTGCCGCGCCAGCCACGTGTGCTCGAAATACGCCGAGTTGTACACCCCCGGCGTCAGCACCACGATGCTCGGCTCCGGCCGCCCCTCCGGCGCCAGCGACCGCAGCGTCGCCAGCAGCGCCTGCGGATAATGATCGATCGGACGCACCCCGTAATCGCGAAACAGGCTCGGCAGCGTGCGCTTCATGATGCGCCGGTTCGTCAGCATGTACGACACGCCCGACGGCACCCGCAGATTGTCCTCCAGCACCACGAACTCGCCGCTCTCCAGCCGCAGCAAATCGCTGCCCGCGATCGCCACATAAACGTTGCGCGGCACCCGCAGCCCGCGCATCTGCCGCCGGAACTGCTGGCAGCTGTACACCACCTCGCGCGGCACCACCCCCTGCGCCAGAATCTTCTGGTCGTTGTAGACATCGTGCAGGAACAGGTTCAGCGCCGTGATCCGCTGCGTAAGCCCCCGCTCGATCTGGTCCCACTCCTCGCCCGTCACCAGCCGCGGAATCAGATCGTAGGGGAAAATCCGCTCCGTCCCCTCCTCGCGCCCATAAACCGTGAAGGTGATCCCCTGCATCAGGAATGACGCGTCCGCTGACTGCTTCCGCCTCCGGATCTCCTCCGCCGGCAGCGTCGTCAGTTCATTGAACAACGCCTGATAGTGCAGACGAATCGCCCCGTCCGCATCGAACATCTCGTCGAAGGCGGTGTTCATAAAGTATTCGCGGAGCAGCGGGTGCTCGAAAGCCCCCCGCAGAGGCAGTGTCGTCATAGCTGTCCGTTATTCGGATGCCGGATTTGGCTGAAACAGGGGTCGATCCGTTTCGGACAGGGAAACCGCTCACGCCTCGGACGGGGAAACGTACCTTCTTGTACCATGATCCGGAAGCCGGGAGGAAATTGCCGGTGCCGCTGCCTCGGTCCGGCCCTTACACGGGAACACGAGATTCGTGCTACACTGGTTTCGTGTCATGAAGACTGCACTCCGCAACGTCACGCTCACCCTTGAAGAAGATGTCGCCCGCTGGGCTCGCCTTGAGGCCGCGCGCCAGGACACCAGCGTTTCCCGGCTCCTCGCCGGCATCCTCAAACAGCGCATGACCGAAGCCGGCAACTACGAGAAGTCCATGCGACGTGCGCTCTCGGGAAAGCCACTGTTCAAAAGCGACGGAAAGCACATGACCCGCGAAGAGATGCATGAGCGCCCCCGTCTTCGTTGACAGCAATGTGCTCGTCTACTGGGTGGACGGAAGCGACCCAGCCAAACAGCAAAGGGCATCCCTTTGGACCGAAGAACTTTGGAAAGCCCGATCCGGACGGATCAGCTTCCAGGTCCTTCAGGAATTCTTCTTCGCAGCGACAAAAAGAAAGCCGGAAGCTGTCGAGAAGATCCGCGCCGAGGTTCGCCACCTCCTCGCCTGGCATCCGGTATCCATCGACCCGCCGCTTCTCGAGCACGCCTGGAAAATCCAGGACCGCTACCGCTTCTCTTTTTGGGACTCTCTGATCGTTGCTGCAGCGAAAGCTGCCTCCTGCCGCTGGCTTCTCACCGAAGACTTGCAGCCCGGCCAGAATCTCGACGGCATCATCGTCGTCAATCCATTCCTCTACACGCCAGATCAACTCCCGGTCTAGCCATTGCGGTTCTCTAATCGGAGTACGCTTCAGGGCATATTAGCGGTCAGTCCCTGGTGGAGCGTCTGCTTGTAAACAGCTCCGCCCTTCATCACAAACCCCACCCGCTCCACAGCCGTAATATCCTCCAGCGGATTCCCCGGCACCGCCACCACATCCGCGTAGTACCCAGCCTTCAGCTGCCCCACGCTGTTCTGCCAGGTCAGAATCTGCGCCCCGTTCAGATAATCCGCCTGCAGCACCGCCACTGGCGTCATCCCGTACCGCACCATCAGCTCCAGTTCCGTCGCCTGCGTTCCGTGTGGAAACGGCCCCACATCCGATCCCACCGCCATCGGAACCCCAGCCGCCACCTGCCGCTTGAACTCATGAATCTTGTAGTCCAGCATCGCGTGCTCGCGCGTCCTCGCCGCCTCCGACTCTGCATGCTCCGCGAAGTACTCGAAAATCGTGAACGTCGGCACCGCCGGAATGTGCCTCTCCTTCATCAACTGCATCGTCTCCTCGCTCAGCTGCGTCGCATGGTCGATCGACGCCACCCCCGCCTCCGCCGCATACAGCGTTCCCGGCTCGCCCTGCGCATGCACGCCCACATTCGTCCCCAGCCGCGCCGCCTCTTCCACGCCCGCCTTCAGCTGCGCCTCCGTGTACTGGTACGGCGAATGAAAATTCCAAAACTCCGGATCGCCCGACACCGGCGGCATCCCCGGCTGTCCTCCCGCAACCAACGCATCCGGCCCCGTCTCGTACATCTTCACGAACGTCGACCCTTCCTTATGCTGCTCGCGAATCACCGCCACAATCTCATCCGCGTTGTTCGCGTAGTCCGCATTGCTCAGCACATGCTGCGCCGGGTTGTAGTGGATCGCGTCCTCATGCCCGCCCAAAAGGTCCACCGCATTCCCGCTGATCCGCAACCGCGGCCCCGGAATCAGTCCCTCATTAATCGCCCGCATCACCGCCGTGTCCGCCGACCCCGCGCCCTCCGTCCCCATGTCGCGCTCCGCCGTGAACCCGGCCATCAGATCGGCCTTCGCCGCCAGCGTAGCCAGGATCGTGCGCTGTGGCACACTCTCCTCCACTGTCTGCAAATCCTCCGCGCCCGGATGCAGAAACAAGTGCACGTGCGCGTCGATCAGCCCCGGCATCAGCGTCGTGTCGCCCAAATCGATCGTCTCCGCGCCCGTCGGATGCTCCACCGCCGTCCCCGCCGCCACAATCCGCTCGCCCTCCACCAGCACCTCGCCCGGCGCGACAATCTTTCCCGCCTCCACATCGAACAGCCGCGCCGCATGCAGCACAATCGGATGCGTCGTCGCCACACTTGCTCTGGCTACATCAGCCTCCTGCGCCCTCGCCGGACACGACGCCAAAACCACCGCCGCCACCATGAACCCGCCGCCCATTCTCATCCGTCCCTCCTCACCGTC
>JBEKIN010000131.1:0-11274 GCA_050011735.1 Acidobacteriaceae bacterium
CCCGGCCAGAAGAAACACGCGCTGCGCATCCCCTGCTTCTCCGCCAGCGACCACAGCGGCGTGCCACCATACCAGGAACCGTCCGCGTTCGTTTTCGAGTCGGAGTACGAATACCGTTCCTTGCGCGCGGGATCGTAGAACTGATTCCCCACGATGCCGTGATGCTCCGGATACAACCCCGTCACCAGCGTGTAGTGGTTTGGAAACGTCAGCGATGGATACGCCGGAATCATTCCCTCGGGCACGCTCGCGCCACGCGCCGCGATCCCCAGCAGGTGTTTCGCCCCATATTTCCTCGCGTAGTCGTAGCGGAACCCGTCGAGCGAAACCAGCACCACGTAATGCTTGCTCTGCTGCGCCTCCGCATTCGGCCCGTGATAGACCGTGATGACCGCCTGCTGGGCCTGCGCCCCACCAAGCAGACCAACGAACAACAGCGCCAGCAACCACGTTCTTCGCGCCATCTACACACTCCAGCTTGTTCCGCGATTCAGCTTACCTGATCGGTTGCCGACCGGCTTTCGCCCTGCAGCCCGACGCGCGCCTAAGCGGCGCTCATCGCCTGGAACTCCTCGCCGATCCACTCCGTGAACGCCTCGCTCGACTGGCTGCGTCCCAGGAATCGCTGCACAATTTCCCTGCCCGGCATTGATCCGCCCGGCTCCAGCACCGTTCTGCGATACCGCATCGCCGCCGGCGAATCGAGCAACGCATGCCGCGGAAACTGCGCGAAGAAGTCCAACGCGATTACCTTGTCGTAGAGATACGTGTAGTAGTTCGACGAGTACCCCGTCAGGTGCGTGAAGCTCGCATACATGCGGTTGCCGTCGATCCACTCGTACGGCAGGAACCGCTCATACAGCTCGCGGAACAGTGCGTCCGGATCGAGCGTCGCCGGATCCAGCCTGTGCGTTTCGAGCGAATACGTCGTGTAGAAGAGCTGGCTCCGCACCCAGTCTGCCCGCCCAAACGCTCCCGCGCGATTCATGCGCAGCACCAGCTCCGCCGGAATCGGCTCGTCCGTCTCGTAGTGCAGCGCGAAGCTCGCCAGCAAACCTGGATCGCGGAAGAATTCCTCCAGCATCTGCGACGGCACCTCGACAAAATCACCTTCTGTCGCAATCCCGCTGATTCCGGCCCACGCCTGCCGGCCGCCCAGCAGCGCATGCATCAGGTGCCCAAATTCATGGAAGAACGTCACCACGTCGGAATACTGCAGCAGTCCGGGATTGCCTTCCTTCGGTTCCGGAAAATTGCAGATCAGCGCCGCCTCCGGTAGCTGCCGATCCCGAATGCCGGGAATCAGCGGATGCGCCGAAAACCATTTGTCCTTGCCCTCGCGCGGATGCATGTCCAGATAAAAACGCCCCGTCAACTCGGTCCCGTCCCACACATCCCACGCGCTCACCGACGGATGCCACACATCCGGATTCTCGATGCGCCGGAATCTCACCTGGAACAGCTTCTCCGCCGTCGCCAGCACGCCCGGCTCGACGCGCGTATACGGAAAATACGGCCGCACCGCCTGCGAATCGAAGTCGAACGCCGACCGCCGGTACTGCTCCACCCAATACGCGCGGCTCGCTGCGTCAATCTGGCTCAGTCCCGGCTCGCGCGACTGCGCAAACTCAAGGATCATCGCGTATTCCTTCTCCGCTCCGCCCTTGCTCGCGTGATCCAGGTCGTCGAGAAACGCCTGCATATTCGCCGCCGACTCCATCATCTGATCCGCCGTCGCCAGATCCGCCCAGTGCGCGAATCCCAGAATTGTCGCCACCTCCTGCCGGATGCGCAGCAGATCCAGCAACAGCTGCCGGTTCGCTGGATAAGCCCGTGTGTTGTAGGCCAGAAACATCCGGCGCCGAAGGTCCGATGATCGCGCGAACGTCAGCACCGGCAGATAATCCGGAAAATCCGTGGTCAGCGTAATCTTTCCGTCTTCTCCCGGCTGGTGCGCCTCCAGGAAATCCGCCGGCAGCCCGTCCATCTCCGCCACATTCTCCACCGTGACGGTATTGCCGCCCTCCTGCACGTTGCGCGCAAAGTTCAGCGAGGTTAGTGTCGCCTGATCCTGCAGCTCTTTGATTCTCGCCCGCGTCGCATCGTCCTTATCCACGCCGGCCAGTCGATACTGCAGCAGCGTGCGATCCAGATAATGCCTCGTGGCCGCGTCTGCCGCGCTCGCATCGATTTTGTCCAGCGCCTGGTACACCTCCCGGTTCAGCGAAAGCTCCACTCCCGCCTGGGAGATTTTCTGTAACAGTGTCTGTGCCGTATCCCGCACCGCCTTCTCCGGGTACACGCTGTGCACCAGTCCCGTCAGCGATCCGACCGCCGCAAGCTCGGCCACCGCGTCGTCGTAGGCGCGCAATGTGCCCTCAATCGTGCGCGGACCCTCCGCGGCCAGCAGCCGCCCAATCGCCTCGCGATGGCGGCGCAGACGATCCTCAACCCAGGCCTCCAGCCCTGCCGCATCGACAGAGCCGGTTCCGGCTGGGTTCCAGGGATGGATAAAAGCGGGGGAAACAGAATCGGAAACCGGCGCAGACATGAAAAATCCTCTTTTGGCAGACTAACGTACCCGCCGCCCCGCTTACATCATCTTCACTTTTCGGGAAAAACAGGCCTTAGCTGCCGACCGCTTCCTGGCCTCTTCGCAACGAGGAGGCAGCGACCTCGCGCTCCGCCTCGGAGGGCGTCCTGCCCTTTTGCCGGTATAGCCGCACCAGCAGCGCCACATAATCGATGGCCACGCCCACCGTAGCCTTGCTGGCGCCCGCGTAGCGCCGTCCGAAGTTGAAAGGAACCTCCACGACGGAGCGTATCTCCGCCCGCGCCAGAATTTCGAGCAGAATCTTGAAGCCGGACTTCTGCAACTCGATGCGGTCGATGCAGGCGCGACGCACCATGAAGAATCCCGACATCGGATCGCGCGCGCGAATACCGGTCCGCTGCACCGGCAGCGTCATCCATATCGCGATCCTTGAGATCAGCTGGCGCACCAGCTTCCATCCGCGCATGCACCCGCCGATGGCATAGCGGCTGCCCACCACCAAATCGGCGCCGCGATCCAGTTCCGCCCATAGCTTCGGCAGCAGTTCAGGAGGATGCTGCAAGTCCGCATCCATCACCGCCAGCAGCTTCGCATCGCTTTCCGCCCAGCCCCGCAGCACAGCCCCGGCCAGTCCTCGTTCGCTCGTCCTCACGACCAGCCGAATGCGGGGATCTTCCTGGGCCAGCTCCGCCACAATCTCGTCGATCCCGTCGCGGCTGTCATCGTCCACTACAATCACTTCGTAGGCAATACCAGACGGATCCAGCGCGGCCCGCACCCGCCCCATCAGGGGCCGTATATTTCTCGCTTCGCGGAGAGTGGGGATGACAAGAGCTAATGCGGGCGAGCATGGGGCCGCTTCGCGGAGCTTCGCCTTTTCTCCGCCCTGCACCAGAAACGGAGCATTCGCCTTGCGAGAATCCATGCTTACCTGGAGTGACGCTAAACGGTTTTGAAAAGTTGCTCTCAATACAGGAACTTCATCCTGCTCGCGTCGATTAGCGCGGGGGCGCTGCTCGTCGAAGGATACCACCCCGGTGTGGAAGATGACGCGGTCTACCTTTCCGCGATTCAGCGTCGGCTCCATCCCGCCCTCTATCCGCACGATTTTCGCCTCTTCACGCTCCAGATGCAGGCCAGCGTCTTCGACCGGCTCATCGCTGCCTGGGCTCGCCTCACCCACATTCCCGTCTCGGTCTCCGAGATGATGGGTCAGTGCCTTGCCGCATTTTTTCTGCTCTGGGGCTGCTGGGCACTCGCTCGCCGCTGCTTTTCGTCCGCTGCCGGACAATGGGCCGGCATCGCCCTCGTCGGCGTGCTCTTCACCCTGCCCGTCGCGGGTACCGCGCTTTACATCTTCGATCAGTACCTGCACCCTCGCGCCATCGCGACGGCTTTCATCCTCTGGGCCATCCTCCTCGTTCTCGACCGCCGCATGGTTCTCGCCGGCCTCCTGCTCGCAGCCGCCGTGGTGGTCCATCCCATCATGGGCGTCTTCGGCATCTCCTTCTGCGTGATTCTCTGGATCGACCCAGTCCGCTCCCGAGCATTCGCCGAGCAACCCAGCGCCACGACTGTTGCCCTCGGCATCGCGCCGGTATGGATCTTCGAGGGCCCCTCCCCTGCATGGAAGCAGGCGCTCAACACGCGCGACTACTACTTCATCTCGCGCTGGACCTGGTACGAGTGGCTCGGCGCCGTCGCCCCCATCTTCATCCTCTGGCTCATCGCCCGCTACGCTCGCCGCGCCAACCGTGCCGCGATGGCGAGACTAGCCGGATGCGCCGCTGCTTTTGCGGCCTTCCAGCTCGTAGCCGCCTGCGTTGTGTTGCTCACCCCTGCGCTCATCCGTCTCACACCGATGCAGCCGATGCGCTACCTGCACCTGGTCTATATCTTCATGGCGCTCCTCGGTGGCGGCCTGATCGGCGAAAAGATCCTCCGCAACCACCTCTGGCGGTGGGTCGCCCTCTTGCTGCCCCTCGCCCTCGGCATGTTCATTGCCCAGCGCTCGCTCTTCGCGGGAACCGAACCCATCGAACTGCCCGGAGTGGCGTCCCACAATCCGTGGCTGCGCGCTTTCGCGTGGGTCCGCACCAACACGCCTGTGGACGCGTACTTTGCCCTCGATCCGTACTACATGCAGCTTGCTGGCGAGGATTACCACAGCTTCCGCGCCCTCGCTCAGCGCAGCGAGCTCGCCGACGCGGTCAAGGACGCAGCCGTCGCCACCCAGGTGCCCGACCTCGCCCCGCTCTGGCAACAGCAGGTCCAGGCTGCCACCGGTTGGCAGCATTTTCAAAAGCAGGATTTTCTCCACTTGCAGCAGCAATTCGGCGTCAACTGGATCATCGTCCAGGCACCGGGCGTCGAAGGTCTCGACTGCCCCTACAGAAATGAAGCTGTAGCCGTCTGCCGGCTCTGAATTGTAGCGCTGTCTGTTACAGAATTTTCTTTCCGAATGCCGAAGAAATCAGCTCCACCGCCAGATCCGCCGTGCGGTTGTGTTCGTCGATCACCGGGTTGACCTCAACCACCTCCAGCGACACCATCCGTCCGTGATCCGCGATGATCTCCATCGCCAGATGCGCTTCCCGATACGTCGCTCCGCCCCGCACCGGCGTTCCCACCCCAGGCGCGTCTTCCGGATCGATCCAGTCCATATCCAGCGATACGTGGTACCCGGCCGTCCCCCGTCCTGCTGCGCGCAACGCCTCTTCCATCACCGCGCGCATCCCGCGCTCGTCGATGTCGCGCATCGTGTAGACCTCGCTGATCCCCGCCCGCCGGATATTCTCCTTCTCCGCCGGATCGATGTCGCGCACCCCGATCAGCACAGCGTTCTCCGGCTGCACCTTCGGCGCGAATCCAAGAATGTTCGCCAGCGGCTCCGGCTCCAGTCCCACCAACGCCGCAAAGGGCATGCCATGCACGTTGCCGCTCGGCGAGCTCTCCGGCGTATTCATGTCCGCATGCGCGTCGATCCAGATCAGGCCGATCTTCTGCTTCTGCCGCCTGTAGAATTCCGCAACCCCGGCGACACTCCCCGCCGCCACCGAATGATCCCCACCCAGAATCACCGGCGTCATGCCTTCGGTCAGCGATTTCACCACCATCTCCGCCGCCCGCGTGCAGGTGTCGGTGATCTCCTTCAGATACCGCGCGCTCTGGTGCCCCGACGACTTCGTCTCCGCGATCGCCACGCTGATGTTGCCGCTGTCGCGCACCTCGTGCCCCAGCGCTTCCAGCCGCGCTTCAAGCCCGGCAACGCGCACCGCCGACGGCCCCATATCGACACCGCGTCGTGACGCGCCCAGGTCCAGAGGAACCCCAATCACCTTGATCTTGCGCGGCGGCAGCGTCTGCACGCCGCCATACACCGGTGCCTTCGAAATGACCGCGCCAGGCACGGGGGCCTGGGCCAACTTCTCGTTTACCTTCGGCATAACGTCACGGGTAGATGCGATTCAGCGTCCGGGCAAAGGGAATCGTCTCCCGCACGTGATCCAGCCCGCAGATCCATGCCACTGCGCGCTCAATCCCCATGCCAAAGCCTGAATGCGGAACCGAACCGTACCGCCGCAGATCGAGATACCACCTGAACGCATCGATTGGCAACTGGTGCTCCTCAATCCGCTTCTTCAGCAGCTCGTACGAATGAATACGCTGTGACCCGCCGATCACCTCGCCGTAGCCCTCCGGCGCCAGCACGTCCACGCAAAGCGCGTACTTCGGATCCACCGGATCCGGCTCCATGTAGAACGCCTTCACCGCCGCGGGATAGCGGTGCACCATTACCGGCCGATCAAATTGCGACGAGATATACGTCTCATCCGGCGACCCAAAATCGTTCCCGTACTCAAACGCCTGTTCCAGCTCGCCCCTCGCGTGCGCGTCGTTCAGCATCTTCACGGCTTCGTCGTAGCGAATGCGCGGGAACGGCGGCCGCACCGCCTCCAGTTTCGTCGTGTCACGGTTGATCGTCTTCAGCTCCGCGGCGCGCTTCGTCAGCACCTGCCCCACGATATAGCTGATGAAGTTCTCCGCCAGTCCCATCAAATCGTCGAGTGTGGCAAACGCCCACTCCGGCTCGACCATCCAGAACTCCGTCAGGTGCCGCCGCGTCTTCGACTTTTCCGCGCGAAACGTCGGCCCAAACGAATAAACTTTCCCCAGCGCCAGCGCCGTGCTCTCGATGTAGAGCTGCCCGCTCTGCGTCAGATACGCCTGATCCCCAAAGTAGTCCACAGGGAATAGCGTGCTCGTGCCTTCGCACGCCGCCGGCGTCAGAATCGGCGGATCGGTCAGCACAAATCCGTTGTCGTCCAGATAATCCCGCGCCGCCTTGATAATTTCCGCGCGTATCCGCAGAATTGCCGCCTGCCGCGGCGTCCGCACCCACAGGTGCCGATGCTCCATCAGAAAATCGGTGCCGTGTTCCTTCAGCGAGATGGGAAACGGATCGTCTTCCGGTACCCGCTGCACCACCTCGACGCTCTGCACATCCAATTCGTAACCGCCGGGCGCACGTTTATCGGCTCGCACCTTCCCCGTCACCACCACCGACGATTCCTGCGTCAGCCCCTTCACCGTCTCGAAGGTTTCCGGAGTCACCGCGGCCTTCGGCACTATGCCCTGAATCGTTCCCGTCCCGTCGCGAAAGATGGGAAACAGCAGCTTCCCGCTTTCGCGCAGGTTGTAAAGCCACCCGTGCAGCGTCACCGTCTGCCCTTCGTGCTCGCCGATATGGGCAATCGTCGAAAGCGGAGCTTCTGTCACCGTTTCCGTTACAATTTCTGTGCTTTCGTCTGCCATAACCTTCCCAGCTTCTACTTCCCCCTGGCCGCATCCATCTTTTCGAACGCCCGCTTGGCCTTCTCCTCCACCGCCTCCGCGGAATCCCCCAGAGCGTAATGAATCTCCAGCACGCCCGCCGGCGTTTGTGGAGCCGCTTTCAGCCCGCTGAGCGTTTCGTCCCAGTCAATCGTCCCGTCGCCCGGCCACAGGTGGTTGTCCTTGTCCCGCTTATTGTCGTGCAGATGCGTGGAGCGAATGTGCGCGTTCAGCTCCGACAGGGCCGCCGCCACACCCTCGCCCAGATGCGCATGACCCACGTCGAGGCACACGCCAATGTCCCGAAAATGACCCGCTGAAAGAATCTCCATCAGATGATCGGGCCTCGCCACATCGCCCTGCAGATTCTCCACCAGCAGCTTCACGCCCAGCGGGCTCGCGAAGGCGCGCAGATGCTCGAGCGCGCTGATCGAATGCTCCAGCGCCCGCGGACTCCACGTGTCTTCGCGTTCGCCCAGATGAAGAATCAGGAACCGAAACGGGATCTGTTCGGCGACCTCGAGCGCCCGCTTCACCTCATCCATCGCATCGATGCGACGGCTCTTTTCCGGATGGATAACGTTCACCGCCGGCGACCCCCCGCGCCCCATCTCCGCATCGGAGTATAGCGGCGCGTGCATCGAGAATGCCTCGGTCGAATTCGCCCGGAACCACTCTGCGAGTTCGCGGATGTGCGGCCGGCTCGTGTAGTCGAAGTGCTGGCGCGCGGCAAACAACTCCACGCCCTGCGCTCCGGCGCGGGCAAAAACGTCTAGCAGCCCAGGATGCAGCCTGTGATCGAGAAAAACGTGCGAAGAAATCGCCTTTAGCATGGATGAGAACCGGGAATTGGTTGCACTCCTATCTTCTCACCCCACGCGTGTCGTCCCGCCAGGCGCAGCCGCCTGACCCATCAACGCCGGCTGAGGCCTACTCCGCGGCCGTCTCTTCGCCCTTCACCGTCACGCTGATGTGTGCCGTCACCTCGCGGTGCAGCTTCACAGGAACGTGAAACTCTCCGGTTGATTTCAGCGGCTCGTCCAGCTGCACCTTGCGCCGGTCGATCGTGAAGCCCTTCGCGGCAAGTCCCTGCGCGATGTCCGACGAAGTCACCGAACCGAACAGGTGATCGCCTTCGCCGACTTTGCGCTCGAAGACCAGCGACACGGTGTTCAGCTGCGTTACCAGCTGCTCCGCCTCTGCCTTCTCCTTCGCGGAACGCCGCACGGCCGCTGCCTTCATCTGCTCGATCACCGCCTTGTTGGCAGGCGTGGCTTCCATGGCTAGCTGCTTCGGCAGCAGGTAATTGCGGCCATATCCGTCGGCGACCTTCACCACATCGCCTCGGTTGCCGAGGTTCGAGACATCTTCTCTGAGAATCACTTCCATTGCACAATCTCCTCAAAAACAGACTGGCCGCTTTTCGCTAACCGCTTTTCGCTTACCGCCCTTTAGCTAACCGGTGTTTAGCGAACCGGCCTTTAGCTATCTAGAACCTCGCCGCGAACGGCAGCAGAGCAATGTTGCGCGCCTGCTTGATCGCCTTCGACAGCCGCCGCTGGTGCGTGGTGCACACGCCGGTCAGCCGCCGCGGCACAATCTTGCCGCGCTCGGCCACAAATCCCTGCAGCAGCCGCACATCGCGATACGAGATGGCGTCAATCTTCTCCGTGCAGAACTTGCAGACCTTCTTGCGGCGGAAAAATTTCCGTCCTCCGGGACCTCCTGGTCCGCCAGGACCGCGCCCACCGGGCCCGGAAGGACGTCCAGCCGGTGCGTCCGGCCTTGAGGGTGTTGCCGTTGCTTCGTCAGCCATATTCATTCCTCCGGCCGGCCGCCGCTGCCGGCGCCAGCCAAATCTCTAAAACCCCAAAATCGTGCCGAACGCGTTACGCGCTGGCCGGTGCCGCTGTTTCCGCCGCCGCTGCCGGAGCTGCCGCCGCCGTCGTCGCCGCCGGTGCCGCTTCCGGAGCTTCAACCGGCGCGGCAATCGGAGGAGCGGGCGGAATCGCGCTCAGCTTCTTCTTCGTCGCGCGAATCGCCCGAACCTTCGCCAGCCGCTTCTCCTCCTCATCCATCCGCACCGTGATGAACTTGATCACCGGTTCTGACACCCGCAGGCGACGCTCCAGCTCCGCGATCAGCACCCCGTCCGCGTCGATGGTGAGCAGTACATAGTTGCCGTCGTTGAATTTCCGCACCATGTACGCCAGCTTCCGCTTCCCCAGCTTCTCCGTCGAGCGGATCTTGCCGCCGCCGCCGGTCACCGTCTGCTCCAGACCGGCAATCAGCTTGTCCAGATCCTCGTCGGCCACATCCGGCCGCACGATAAACATCACTTCGTAGAAACGTTGCATCGTCTGCTTCTCTTCCTTCCGAACCCGCGGGCCCGGCAACAAATTCGCTTCCGTCTGTCTTTACTTCTCCGCCGGAGTGTTCCCGGAATCTTCCGTATCCCGGCGGTTGAACTCATTCATGGCGGCCGAAATTCCCTTCGCCACCACCATCTCTACGGCCCGCGCGACTCGATCCAGTACGGGATCGATCGCCGTCAAATCCCGTTTGCTCATCGGCGTCAGCAAATAATCCTTGCCGCGACGAAAAGCCTCCTGCTGCACTCCCGGCTCTGGCCCAACCCCAATCCGGATCCGCCACCACTCGTCCGTTCCCAAACCCCCTGAAACCGAACGCGCTCCGTTATGTCCCGCCGGGCTGCCACGCTCCCGAATTCGTAACTTCCCTAGTGGCAAATCCAGTTCGTCGTACACCACCAGCAGGTTTGCCGGCACTTCGGTGTCCAGTTCGTCCACCAGCGTCCCTACCGCAAGCCCGCTCAGATTCATCCAGGTTTCCGGCTTCGCCAGAATCACTTCCCGGCCCGCCATCTGAATCCTGGCTGTGAGCGCGCGGCAGCGGCGGTTCACCACCTCCGCGTTGTGCTCACCGGCGATGCGGTCGATCGCCAAAAAACCCGCATTGTGCGGCGTGAACTGGTACTCGATCCCCGGATTCCCGAGGCCCACCACCAGAAACGCGCCGCTCTCCCCGGACACTTACTTCTTGCCGCCCTTTTCGCTCTTCTCCGCCACAGGAGCAGCCGCGGCAGGAGCCCCTTCCGCGGTCTCCTGCTTGCCCTTCTTCAGTACTTCCGGCTCCGCAGGAGCCTCGACCACCGCTGCAGCCTCGGCCTCCGGCGCCGCCACCACTTCTTCCTTGATCGAGATCACGTGGGCAACCGGCGTGTCCTCGGAAGTGATGAAGCGCAGCTTGTCGGTGTGCGGAAGATCGGACACCCGCAGCACCTTGCCAAAGGTCAGGCCTGAAACATCCACTGCGATGCTGTTCGGAATATCGCCAGGCAGGCACTCGATCTCCACCTCGCGCAGCATCTGGTCCATGATGCCGCCCTCGGTCTTCACGCCCACCGCTACTCCCGTCAGCTGGATCGGCACCTCCACGCGAATCGGCTTGTCCAGCGCGATGCGCTTGAAATCGATGTGGATCAGCTTGCCCTTGATCGGCTCGTACTGCCAGTCCACGATCATCACCTTCGCCGTCGACCCCGAAACTTCCAGATCGAAAATCGAGTTGTGGCCGGTTTCGGAGTACAGGATCCGCTGGATCTGCTTCGGGTCCACTTCCACCGCTACGGCCGGCTCCGCCGCTCCATACACCACTGCGGGCACTTTGCCCTTCGCGCGCACGCGCCGGGCTGCATTCTTGTTGAACTTGCCCTCACGGGGCACTGCGCTGACGATTTCCTGACTAGTCATGTCCTCTTCCTTCGGGCACGGGATTGTTTCCCGCTCCCTTTGCGACGCGATCTCCCGAGCGTTCGCAGTTAACGTTGCAAATCACGGAGCCGAAGCCCCAATCTTGAATCCCCG
>JBEKIN010000132.1:0-11273 GCA_050011735.1 Acidobacteriaceae bacterium
AATCTGCGCGATCGGCTGCGCTATGTGCGATAGCCGGGGATTGAATCCTATCGCTACGCCCACCGGAATCGTCCACAGCGACCCGATCACCAGCGCCGCGTTCACGCGCAGCAGCGTCAGCCCGGCGCCTCCCAGCAAACGCAGGAACTCCGATTCGTGGATTCCTCTCAGCAGCAGCAGCGCGTGGAATGCCGCAATGCCAACCACCACCAGCAGCACCGCCCCGGCCACCACATAAATCGCCATCGAGCCTTTCTTCGCATCGCCTCCCACCGGCTTCGGCTTTCTGCGCTTCCGCCGCGCCGCCGCCTCCATGTAGAAACGCTCCGCCACCGGCCGGAAAGTGTAACGGTTAATGATCCCCACCACGCTCGAGTTGCGCAGCGCATCCAGCACCGGCGACGTCACCCGATCGCCGCTCTCCACCGTCTCAAATTTGAACTTGTCCGACCACGCGATCAGCGGCCGCCACAACAGCTGGTCGGTGATCACCACAATCAGCACCATCGTGATCAGCCCCCACGCCACCGCTACCAGATCGCCATGCGCCGCCGCCGTCTGCAGATACGACCCCAGCCCCGGCAGCCGGAAATTCCTGCTGCCCACCGGAAACATCTCGCAGACCATCAGGAAAAACCATCCGTTGGCCACTGAGACGATCGAGTTCCAGACCAGCCCGATCGCCGCAAACGGCAGCTCCAGCTGGAACAGCCTCTGCCAGCGCGAATAGCGGTTGATCGCGCACGCCTCCATCAGCTCGCGCGGGATACTCTTCAGCGAGGTGTAAAAGCTGAACGCCATGTTCCACACTTCGCCGGTAAAGATGAGCAGAATCGCGCCGAATTCGATGCCGAGCTGGCGGGAAGGGAACAGCGACATCATCGCCAGCATCACGCCCGGCAGAAAGCTCAGCACCGGGATCGACTGCAGGATGTCCAGCGTCGCGATCAGCAGCGATTCCAGCCGCTTGTTGTAGGCCGCCGTGTATCCGTAGGCGACCGCAAACACCAGGCTCAGCGCGTACGCCACAAAAATCCGCACCACCGAATAGAACGCGTAGAGCGGCAAGTGCGCCGGCGACCGGTAAATCTCCACTTCCGGAATCGCCGAGCTGAACCAGAACTTAGCGACCCACAAAACCGCATAGAAACCGGCCAGCAGCGCCGCGGCCACGCTCAGATCGATGAAGAACGGCCAGGTCCGCTCCATCACGAAAGCGCGTGACAGCGTCAGGCGCGGCCTCATCCCGCCTTCTCCTGCTCCCTCGGGCCTTCGGTCACCTCGTCCGCCGGCCCTTCGCCGCCGTCCTCGCCTTCATGGACGTGCAACATGAAGCGGCGTCGCGCGTCGTCCCAGTCGAACAGCTCTGCATAGCGGCCCCAGCTGATGGCGGTCTCGAGCTGGTTCCGGCATTCCTCGTCGCTGAACTGCTCGTCCAGCATGTCGAGGAAGAATTCCTCAGGAACCGAGTGGTCGCTCTTGTTGGCCAGCGCGCGCGTAATCTGCCGCAGCAGCAGCACGTGATCGATCGCCGCCTTGCGGAACAGTTCCTTCTGTTTCAGAATCTCCGACTCCGCATAGGCCTTGCCCTCCGGCGTGATGGCCGCATCGCCTTCTTCCACTTTCAGGAAACCCAGCAGCTGCGCGGCTTCCACGATGGGGAACAGATCGTCGATCTCAAACGCCAGCTCGTCCGCCAGCTTGTAGATGTCGGTGCGCCCGCCCAGATCGATAATCAACTCCAGCAATCCGGCAATCCCGCCCGGCCGCGCATGCGGCAGCATCTCGTAGCGCATCTGCCGCTGGTCGCGGACCCGTCGCCCGTCCGCCAGCACCGGCACCTCCGTCGGCACCACGTCCGGCTTCGTCAGCACCTTGTAGATGTAGTCCACCAGTGCCGTGAACGCCTGGTGCTTGCGCTCGCGCGGATGCGCCAGCGACACCTTGAAATCCGTGCGGACATGGCCGGGGTTGCGCCCCAGCACGATAATCCGATCCGCCAGCAGCACCGCTTCCTCGATGTTGTGCGTGACCAGGAAAATCGCCTTCGTTGGGATGGTCTTCTTCTGCCACAGCTCCAGCAGTTCGCTCCTCAGGTTGTCGGCGGTCAGCACGTCGAGCGCCGAAAACGGCTCGTCCATGAACAGCACTTCCGGCTCAACCACCAGTGCCCGCGCAAACCCCACCCGCTGCCGCATCCCGCCGGAAAGCTCCTTGGGGTACGCTGCCTCAAATCCGTCCAGGCCCACCGTGTCCAGGATTTTCAGGCTCCGCCGGTACCGATGCGGAGCGTCCATGCCCCGCGCCTTCAGCGGCGCCTCCACGTTTTCCAGCACCGTCAGCCACGGAAAAAGCGCGAAGCTCTGAAAAACGATGGAGACGTTGATCTCCGCCGAGTCCAGGTCCTTCCCATGCCACAGAACCTTGCCCGCCGAGGGCCGCGACAGCCCCGACAGCATCCGCAGCAGCGTCGATTTACCCGAGCCGGAGGGGCCCAGCAGCGCCACGATCTCGCCCGGATAAATGGCCAGATCGGTCGGCGCGATCACCAGGATGCGTGCGTCCTTCGACTGCGCGTAATACTTCTCGACCTGCCGCGCCTGGATGATGGGTTCGGTCATAAGAGTCAGGCCCGTCGCTCCTGCGAAGTCGCCCGGCACCGCTCAGCATAATGCTGCCAACAAAAAGGTTCCGTTAAGATCCGTGGGCTTGATATCTTCAGGCGGGAGCATTGCAGCAGAGTGAAGCATCTCCCGAAGAAAGCGTATCATCAGAGGTGGTGGTGCAGGCCATCCCGGCGCGGTTTCCCCCAGGAGTCCGCTCGGCGATTCTGCAATCTCCATTCTCCTGATTCATTCGACGACGAGGAAGCGGTAAGAGACGAATGTCCGAACAGCCTGCGAAACCCAGGGTGCTTGTCGCCGATGACGAGCGCGTGATCGCCGACACTCTTGCGATCATTCTCAACCAGGCCGGATTCGACGCCACCGCCGTTTACAGCGGTGAGAAGGCCGTCGAGATGGCTCAAATCCTCAGGCCCGACATGCTCATCAGCGATGTCATCATGACTGACCTGAACGGCATCGACGCCGCCATTCAGATTCGCGCCATGTTGCCCAGCTGCAAAATCCTCTTGTTCTCCGGCCAGGCCGCCACCGCCGATCTACTCGACCGGGTGCGCGCCCAGGGCCACGAGTTCGAAATTCTCGCCAAGCCCGTCCACCCTCAGGACCTGCTCGCCCGCCTGCGCAGCTAGTTCCTCTGCGGCGGATACCACGTAATCTGCCCGGCCGCGCTCGTATCGCTCTGCGCCCCGGTCATGTAGACCGGTGCCTTCCACCCCTCGTACTGCACCCAGCCCTTCACCTCGATGTCCTTCCCGATCCGCTTCACCACCGAGCCTCCGAAGTCATTCTGCGTGGTCCCGCCGGGAATGAACAGCGCCGATGCCTTCGCATTCCGGTACATGAACTGAATATCCTCGTTGGCCGACAGATGATACGTCAGCCACGCCTGCCCGCCTTTGCCCTGCCGCCCCACCCAATCCGGAAGAAATCCCTTGTTTGTCGGTCCCTGCTTCTGAATCGTCTCGACATACAGAAATTGCCCCTGATTGATCGGAGAGCCGTCTGGATTGCTGTGACTCGCCGGTTCCGTATTTGCGCCCTCAACCCGCAGATCCAGCTGGTGCAGGTATGGAAACTGCGAAAGATACAGACCGGGGTGCACGCCGGCGCGCCGCGGTGCGCTGATCGGGCTCACATCGTCGTGCGTCATGGAATCCGTGTAAAGCGTGAGCCACTTCTGCAGATAAGGCAGCCGCCAGTCGAAATCGAAGTTGCCGAAGCGCGCGCCCGGATCGTCGCGAGAGATCTTCTCAGCCCCTGTAACGTTCTGGAAGCTGAAGAAGCTCTTCAGGAAAGTATGCAGCGTGATCGGTTCATGCCCCTTACCGCCCCAGATCACCATGCGGCTGAATCCAAACTCAAGATCCCGCATGGGTTTGAAGCTGACCTTCTCCACGTGCACCCATGGGTCGTTCGGATAGGTGTGCCCCTTCAGGCTGCCGACCAAAAATTCGTAGCGAAACGGCCCCGTCACCTTCGATAATCCCGGAATCCGCAGCGGCTCCACGCGGTCGATCTGGAAGTGGTAAATATCCTCCGCGTTGTTACTCCACAACATTGCGGCCCCCTGATCGGGTCCCAGCCAGTTATCGCTCTTGCCGAACGAAACCTCATGCCCCAGCAAATGGTAAGAGAGGTTTGCCTCCATCAGCCGCGCGTTGTTGGCCGCCGCGATCGGCCCGCCGGGAATCGTCGCCTGATTCGGATCCGGAGTGCAGACGCCGGTTGTCGCATTGAAGGCGATGGCGTCGATGTTGCAGGAGAGAAGCGTGTACAGCGCCGCCGAATATCCTGTCGCGCTCGGAGCATACTGATATTCGCCTCTGTAATACAGCGTGAATCGTCCCGCTTCCGCCCTCGCGCTGAATCCCGAGTAATTGTTGAACCCGCTCTCGTACGGCCGCCCGTAGTCGTTGATAATCGTCTGCCCCAGATGAAAGCCGTCCCGCAGCGGCGTCCCGCTGATGCCGCGCACCTGCGTATACACGCTCTCCAGCTGCCCGCTTGGGTGATTCAGTTCTGTCGCATGATCGATGTCCGGCTGCACTTCCCTCAGCACCGCCAGATAGATGCTGCGCGCTTCATCGTTATTCTGGTCCGTGTCGATGCGGTCCGCGCTCTCCTCCAGCATGTGCGCGATGCTCAGCCGTGTCCATGGCCGAATTCCCAGAAACGCCGAATCCAGATAGCCAAGTGAATGCAGCCGGTCCAGCGCCGGATAGACCCAGCTGTCCATCGGCACATACGTCGACCCCTCGGAGCTGGTCGTGATCGTATCCGCCGCCGGTTTGTATCCGGGAGGAAACGGCTGCTGCGTTGTGACCTGGGCTTCAGCCGTTGACAGGGTTGCGATGCACAAAAGAACTGCGGGAAGAAAAACGGAAGATTTCAAGCGAACCTCGGTGGGTTTCTACCTTCCAGGCACGGGGACCATCGCAAGTGTGCCTCTGAATCCAGACTGGAGGATCGAATCTGCGCTGTCAAGCGAGCGGCCGCCTCCATGACGCTACTGTCATGATGACAAAAATCCATCCCGCGTTGGCCCGGAGCAAAAGCCCGCCTACATGTGTGCCGGATCGCCCCGCTCCGCATCCACGCCCAGCTCCGCCAGCGCCTTCTGCGCCTTCTTCGCGTCGAACTTCTCCTCGCGCGCCAGCTTCGACAGCGTCGCCGCTGCCACCGATTCCGCATTCACCTCAAAGTGCCGCCGCAGCTGTTCGCGATTGTCGCTGCGCCCGAACCCATCCGTCCCCAGCGAGACCAGCCGCGTCGTCAGCCACGGAGAAAGCTGGTCGGCCACCGCCTTCATATAATCTGTCGCCGCGATAATCGGCCCCTTCGTCTTGCTCAGCACCGACACGATGTACGGCGTCTTCTCCGCCTTTGCCGGGTGCAGCCGATTCCACCGCTCCACCCCCAGCGCCTCGCGCCGCAGCTCGCTGTAGCTGGTCACGCTCCACACATCGGTCTGCACGCCGTACTTTTCCGCGAGAATCTCCTGCGCGCGCAGCACCTCGTTCAGAATCGGACCGCTGCCGAACAGCTGCGCCACCGCCTTGCCTCCCGCTGCCGCCTTCAGCTTGTAAATGCCGCGGACAATCCCTTCCCGCGCGCCTTCCGGCATCTCCGGCATGGCGTAGTCCTCGTTGTACATCGCGATGTAGTAGAAGGCATCCTCGCCGTCTTCATACATCCGCTTCAAGCCGTCCTGCAGGATCGTCGCCAGCTCGTACACGTACGCCGGGTCGTAGCTAACGCACGTCGGAATCACGCTCATCAGCAGAGGGCTGTGCCCGTCCTGATGCTGCAGCCCCTCGCCCATCATCGTGGTGCGCCCCGCGGTTCCCGCCATCAGGAACCCCTTGCCCCGCGCATCGGCAAACGCCCACATCATGTCGCCCACGCGCTGGAATCCAAACATCGAGTAGTACATATAGAAGGGAATCGTCGGCACGTGATAATTCGCGTAGCCCGTGCCCGCCGCCGTGAACGACGCCATCGCTCCGGCTTCCGTGATCCCCTCCTCCAGAATCTGCCCGTCCTTTTCCTCGCGGTATGACAGCACCATGTCCACATCGTGCGGCTTGTACTTCTGTCCCTCGCTCGCGTAGATGCCCACCTGCTTGATCGCCGATTCGAGGCCGAACGTCCGCCCCTCGTCCGGCACAATCGGCACCATGAGCTTGCCGATCTCCGCGTCCTTCATCAGGTGCCGCAGAATGCTCACGAATCCCATCGTGGTCGAAACCGCGCGCCCCCGCGATCCCGCCGTCCACTCGCTGAACGACTCCAGTGTCGGCGCCTTGAACTCGATCTTCGGCACGTCGCGCTTCGGCATATAGCCGCCCAGCCCCTGCCGCCGCGCGTGCATGTACGCCATCTCCGGCGCCTCCGGCGCCGGACGATACAGTTTCCCCGCCTTCGCGTCCGCCTCCCCCATCGGCAGATCGTATCGCCGGATGAACTCTACCAGCGCGTCGTCCGCAACCTTCTTCTCCTGGTGCGATGCGTTCCGCGCCTGTGTGCTGCCCAGCCCGTAGCCCTTCACCGTCTTCGCCAGAATCACCGTCGGCCCGCCCTTGTGCTCCACCGCCCGCTTGTAGGCGTTGTAAATCTTCCTCGCATCATGTCCGCCACGATGCAGATGGAAAATCTCGTCGTCCGACATGTGCTCCACCAGCTTCAGCAGCTCCGGATACTTCCCGAAAAATTCGCTGCGAATAAAAGCGCCGCCTTTCGCCTTGAACGCCTGGTACTCCCCGTCCACGCACTCTTCCATGCGCTTCAGCAGCAGCCCCGTGTGATCGCGCTCGAACAGCTCGTCCCAGTCCGAGCCCCAGATCACCTTGATCACGTTCCAGCCTGCCCCGTGAAACACCGCCTCCAGCTCGTCAATGATCCGCCCGTTCCCGCGCACCGGCCCGTCCAGCCGCTGCAGGTTGCAGTTCACCACGAAGATCAAATTGTCGAGTTTCTCCCTCCGGCCCAGCGACAGCGCGCCCAGCGTGTCCACCTCGTCCGTCTCGCCATCGCCCACAAACGCCCAGATCTTCCTCGGCGTCTTCTCGATCAGCCCCCGGTTTTCGAGATACCGCATGAACCGCGCCTGATACACCGCGTTCAGCGGTCCGATCCCCATCGAAACCGTCGGGAAGCTCCAGAAATCCGGCATCAGCCATGGGTGCGGATACGACGACAATCCCGGCGTCTCCCGCAATTCATGCCGGAAGTTCAGCACCCGCTGCTCATCCAGCCGCCCCAGCAAGAACGCCCGCGCGTAAATTCCCGGGCTCGCGTGTCCCTGGAAATAAACAAAGTCGCCCGGCTGATCTCCGTACTTCGCGTGGAAGAAATGGTTGAACCCCACCTCCAGCAGCGTCGCCAGCGACGAATACGTTGCGATGTGCCCGCCGATGCCGTGGTCCTTTTTGTTCTGCAGGTGCACCATCGCCATCGCGTTCCACCGGATCAGAGCCTCGATCCGCCGCTCCAGCGCGCGATCGCCCGGATACGGCACTTCCTCATGCTTCGGAATCGTGTTCACGTAGGGCGTGGTCAGCTCGCTCGACTGCGAGATCCCCGCCTCGCTCGCGCGCTGCTTCAGCGCCGTCAACAACTCCGCGCCTTGCTCCGGACCCTCGCCCACCACCACATCGTCAAATGCTTCGATCCACTCCCGCAGCTCCTGGGAAAAATCGCTCCCCGCCGGATTGCTCACCTTCGTTGCCATAGTCCCCTGATCTCTCTCGGCGCTCACGCGATCGCCCGCGTCTCTGTCTCGTCGCCCTCGCTCGCGGTCTCCGCCAGGTGCAGCGTGCCTGAGCTTCGCTCAGCGAACTCCGCGACGATCTCCTGCCGCCACTCCCGCGCCGGCAACCCTCTCGCCATCAGCCATCGCTCCAGATGGACGACCGCGTCCTCGCTTGCTGCCATTCTGTTCCGGCGGCCCGCCTTCAACTTCCATCGCACGCCCACGATGTGCGTAGGGCCGCCGCCGTCCCGCGCCCGCGCGATCGATTCGTGTGCCACCCGGTACATCGCCACCACATCCTGCGTGTCCACCGGTATCGTCGGATACTCGCTGGCCGCCGCATTCTTTCCCTTCCTGCGCGGTGAAGGCCGCTCTGCTTCCGCTTTGAGTCCGTCTTCGACAAACAGCACCGGCAGCCTTGCGGCGCTGGCCATCGCCCGCGCCTCCCGCAAAATCCCTCTGGCCTGCACGCCGCTGAAAAAAACCACGCTGATCCGGCCCGTCTTCCTCATGCGATCCCCGACCGCATTACTCAACGTCTCGACCACCCTCTCTTCAAAGCTGCGCCTCTCCGTCCGGAACGGCGCAACCCCCGCGAGGATCTCCGCAATCGACGCGGCCGGTTCCGCCACCAAACCATCGTCCTCGCGCAAATCGGCTGCAACCCCGGCCAGCGCCGCCTCGCGCCCGCGCAGCCACTTTAGCCCGCGCCCGTGGCCATTGGCGCGCCTCCCCACCATCTGCAGCTTCAATGCAAGCTCGTACAGCTGGCGGAACTTCGCGTCGTCGATGAGCGAATGCCCATTCTTGCCGTTCACCGCGGCAGGCAGAACCTGGTTCCTCGCTTCACTCGCCATCTGTTCCTGAGATGTTCGTTGTTCAACCGCTGAATTCGGGGGTGGTGGCCTTCGCTGCTTTCGGCGCCAGAGCTCCAGCACATTGGCCGTACCGCATGTGCGCCGCGTCGAGCAGAACCGGCTATACAAAAATTGTAGCGCAGCTTCGCTTCTCGTTCCTGCCGTCACCGCCGCGCCTGTTCATTCTCCAGCCCGCTCGGATTTCAACAGTTTTGTGCATAACCCTGTGCATTTCCGGTTCACATCGCCGCCGCACGCAGAAATGATGCGCCCTTCAGCACTCTGCACTCCCAGCGATGCACTCCCGAGAAGGCGCGCGACGTGATTTCAATCACCGCCCTCGCGGCCTCGTCGCCGCCTTTCGCTAAAAGCCCTTCGCTGAGGGTCGCTCGCTAAAAGTCTTTCGCTAAACGCCTCTCGCTGCACTAAGTCGAGTACTCCGCGTTGATCCGCACATATTCCGCCGTCAGATCGCTTGTCCAGAATCGGCAGCGCCCTTCGCCCACACCCAGCGCAACGCGGATCGAATACTCCCGCCGCTCGAGATAAGCGTGCGCGGCCTCCTCGTCATACTCCGGCGCGCGCCCGCCATTCACGCAGATCGGCAACCCGCCAAACCAGATCGCAATTTTCTCTGGATCAATCGCCACGCCCGAGTAGCCCACCGCCGCCATCAGCCGCCCCCAGTTTGGATCGGCTCCCGCCCACGCCGTCTTCACCAGCGCGGAATGCGCGATCGACTTCGCCACCGTCAGCGCATCCGCATCGCTGGGCGCGCCGTCAATCACCAGTTCCACTACATGCGTCACGCCCTCGCCGTCCGCAACAATCTGTTTCGCCAGCGATGTGCACACCGAAGTCAGCGCTCGCGCAAATTCTTCGTCTCCCGCACCAAGCTTCACTCCCGACGCGCCCGACGCCAGCAACAGCACCGTGTCGTTCGTCGAAGTGTCCCCGTCAATCGAGATCCGGTTGAAGCTCGCTTCCACCGCATTCCGCAGAAACCCATCCAGCGTCGCCGGCTCGACCGCCGCATCTGTGAACACGTACACCAGCATCGTCGCGTGCAGTCCCGAGGCCGCCGGCTCCATCCGCGGATGAATCATCCCCGCCCCCTTGCACACCCCCGCAACCCGCACTGTCTTCCCGTCCACGTCGAATCGATCGTGCGCCACCTTCGCCCGCGTGTCCGTCGTCAGAATCGCCTGCGCGAATCGTTGGAAGCCCTCCACATCCGCAGCCAGCGCGTCCTTCACCTCCGGCAGCGCCGCCACCAGCTTCTCCCAGGGCAGCGGCACGCCAATAATCCCCGTCGAGGAAGGGAAGACCTGGTGCCCCTCGCACCCAAACGTCTCCGCCGCTGCTTTGCACACCTGCTCGCACGCCGCAATCCCCACCGCGCCCGTCGCGCAGTTCGCATTCCCCGCATTCACCGCGACCACGCGCACCCGTCCGCGGCTCCGCTCCAGATGCCTCCGCCCCACCGTGATCGGCGCCGCCTGCACCCGATTCGCCGTGAACATCGCTGCCGCGCTTGCCCCTGGGGTCCCCGTCGCGCCCGTCGTTGGCGCGATGGGGTAGGCGCTTGCGCTCTCATCCGCCACCGCCACCGCAAAATCCGCCCGGCCGCTCGGCTTGATGCCCGCCTTCACCGCCGCGAACTGAAACCCACGCGGCAGCGCCTCAGAAGAAATCAAAGAAGTGTCCGTCATCTCTCGTCTCAGTCACCCGGCCTTCGCCCGCTCTTCTGCGTCGGAGCAGACATCAGCTCGATAAACTCCCGCGTAAATTTTCCGAGATCCACATCCAGCTGCGCATGGACCTTCTGCACATCCGTCGCAGGCCGCATCGCATCCGTCCAGGTGAGCGTGTCGCCGTAACTCGGACCGTGGCTCAGATCGACGTCCATATAAACCTGCTTCTCCTTCGTAATGATCGTGGGATCCAGCCACGCGCACGCAGCCAGCTCGTCCCACAGGTAGTAGCGGTCCTGCGACCACGCAGCGATATACCGCGCCGCCGGTTGCTGAGACTTGCTGATCTCGTCCAGCATCGCCTGCGTAAAGGGCGCCTTGATGGAGACGTCCACCGTAGTCACATCGATCCGCGGCCAGTGCGCGCGCATCACGATGTGCGCCGCCTCCGGATCGAACCAGAAATTGAACTCGTGCCGCGGGCTCTCCGCAAACTCCGGGTCATCGGTCTGCGGATTCAGGCTCCCGCCCATCATCACGATCCCCCGCGTCAGCTCCGCAAACTCCGGATCGATCCGCACCGCCAGCGCAATATTCGTCAGCGGCCCCGCCGCATAAATCGTCACCTCGTGCGGATGCGCCCTTACCTGCCGTATCAGAAAATGCGCCGCGTCCTCGGCAATCGCTTTCAGCTTCGGCATCCCCTCCGCCATCGGAGGAATCACATACGGCCCGTGCACCTGCAAGTGGTAGGGAGTCATCGGCGTCACCCCGTTCGCCGTCTCCTTGAGCGTCGTCTGCCCCTGTCCCCACGCCCCCAGCCACGCCACCTTGCCGTAGAGCG
>JBEKIN010000133.1:0-19749 GCA_050011735.1 Acidobacteriaceae bacterium
TCGATCGAATCGAACGACCGAAACTGATTCTTCGGATTGTGCTTCTGCAGCACCTTGGTGATCGCCGCCGTCAAAGTCGTCTTGCCGTGATCGATGTGCCCGATCGTCCCCACGTTCACGTGCGGCTTCGACCGGTCAAACTTTTCCTTCGCCATTCTTCTACCCTCTTAACTTCTGGAAATCGACAAATCTTGCTCCTGAGCCGTGCCTCTAGTTAGTAGCTCGCGTAGAGCCGGAAAAACTTTTGGCGGATTTCGGGGGCGACGCGCTCCACCTGGCGCAGGTACTGCTCGCGAATCTGGCCGCGGTCGGCATCGCCGAGGGCGGCATAACTTTTTTGCGCCTGGGCGCCGAGGAATCCGTGGGCCAGGACGGCTTCAAACTGGCGAACGCGCAGCCGTGCGCCTTCGACGCGGCGGAGAAAGGAGGCAACGGTGGAGGACGCAAAGGCCTCGTCGATGGCTTTCTTCACCTCGGCGAAGATCTTCTCGTCCTGAATCGGGATGGTGGCCTGCTCGAACATCCTGTGACTTCCCTCCGGGGCCAGGGCCCCGTGACTTTGCGATTGATCGGGAAAACTAAAGCCGTGCCCTTTCAAGACAGCACCTTCTTCGAATTTCTGGAGCGGGAGACGGGAATCGAACCCGCGACCAACAGCTTGGAAGGCTGTGACTCTACCACTGAGTTACTCCCGCCTTAAAAAGCAGCCAGTAGCCGGTAGCCAGTAGCCAGTAGCTGGGAGCCAGGAGCTGGGAGCTGGTAGCGTTGCTGGACATGCAAACGCTCGCTGACAATCTCAGCGAGCGGGCGAATCAACAAATTCTGGAGCTGATGACCGGGATTGAACCGGTGACCTCTCCCTTACCAAGGGAGTGCTCTACCAACTGAGCTACATCAGCCCTGAACTACGACAGCGAAAACCGAGCGAACGACGAGCAAACTTAGCCAACGACGAGCGAGAATCGAGCCGACAACGAGCGAAAACCGAGTCAAAATCTTAGCGACTGCTTTGGGCTTCCTGATCGCCCTGCGCAACCTTTGCGGTGAGAGCGATGCGGAGTGCGAAGCCACCTAACAAAATCATGACCACCAGGCGAACTCTGCCGGGGTCCAGCGTATACCATGCGAGGGCGGCGAGGATGGCGAGGAAGGCCAGCGCCGCGATCTTGCGCTTTCCGCCTGCCATCTGCATGTTCTGCCCCCCCGAAAAACCTTCGCGCGTTGCAGGCGCGTTCAAAACCTGGTGCACAGGGGAGGATTCGAACCTCCGTAGCTCCAAAGAGCGGCAGATTTACAGTCTGCTGCCATTAACCACTCGGCCACCTGTGCGAAGGGAATCCAACCCTGTCGTTTTCGGCTGGAAGACTGGAGCTGGCGAAGGGATTTGAACCCCCGACCCTCTGATTACAAATCAGATGCTCTACCAGCTGAGCTACGCCAGCCCGGACCATTCCAGACCTGCCGCGTCCAGACGCACAGATGCATCCATTTTCGGAAGGTCCATCATTGAAAATATCATACGGCGATGAGGGCGGCAACGACACATTGGGAAGGCGTGAAACAGTCAGGGAGAGGCCGCAAACCCATGTCCCCAACGGCAGGGACATGGGGCACCCAGGTGCGGGAAGAGGGGCTGGATGAGAAGATAGATAGCGCTGCTTCCCGGAACAGCGGGAGGCGCGTCTGAAGATGACCCACCGGCGCAAGAAGGTCTCCATCGCCATTGTTCTGATCGTCCTGCTGCTGCTGGCTGGGGCGGTTTACCTGCGCAAGGAAGCGCCGCCGGAAGCGGCGCGGCTGCTGCCCGAGTCGGACGGGATCGTGTACTTCAACCTGCGGCCGCTGCGCTCGGCGACGCATTTCGACCAGCACCCGGTGGAGCATTCGCCGGAGTACCAGCATTTCATCGACGCGACCGGCATTCAGGTCGAGAAGGACCTGGACGAGGCGGCGTTCGCGCTGCATCGGATGGCAAATCCGCGCGGGCCCAACGGGGCGATGGCGTTCAGCGAGGTTTTTGTCGGACATTTTGACGGGCGAAGACTCGCGGAGTATCTGGCGCACATTGCAGCTTCGCATGAAGACTACGCCGGTCACACCATCTACAACATTCCCAGCGAGGGGCGGACAGTGCGCGTGACGCTGCTGGGGTACGACATCGTTGCGGCCAGCAACACGCCGTTGCCGGAGCAGATCCATTCGATGATCGACCGCTACCGGACGGCAGCGCTGCCGTTCTCCGGGTCGTCGCTGCTGTCGAAACGTTACTCGCAGGTGCCGCTGCTGGCCATCGCGTGGGGAATCGGCCAGATTGGCGCCCCGCTGAGCAATGGCGGTGCGCGGGTGCTGGGGCTGCATTTGCCGCTGCCGGTGGATGCGACGTTTATCGCGTCGCTGACGTGGATCGGGAAGGTCCATCTGCGCGTGGAGGAGATCGCGCCGAGCGATGCGGCCGCGGCGGACACCACCGAATCGCTGCAGACGATTCTGGTTCTGGTGAAGTCGATGGCCAACTCGGGGGGAACGGAGCCGTACGACAGCGAAGCCCGCGCCCTGATCAACAGCATTCAGGTGGAGCGGCGGCGCAATCAGGCGGTGGTGACCGCGACCATTCCCACCGCGTTGCTGCAGCAAATGATGAGCAGCCCGCAGAATCTGCAGTCGCTGCCTGTCCCGAATAGCGGGAAGAAGCCGTGAGCCGGCGATGCAAAAAGTATCCGGCGCGTCGCCGCGCGCATCAGGAAAGTACGCGGTCTCACAGGCGAGCAAGGCCTTGAACTTATCCTCATTTACTGACTGACCGAAACCTGGAGGACTCATGCGGAAGTTATCTGCCTCTCTTTTGACAGCGGCGCTGGTGCTGCCGCTGGCTGCTGCTCCTGTCTTCGCGCAAAACAAAGTTCTGACCGGCCAGGCGGCCTTCACGGATTACACCAAAGAGCAGCCGGGGACCCGGCGCCACCTGACCGTCGCCGATCTGCCCGAGCCTTACGCCAGCAAGGGAGTGGACAATGGCCCGGATATGGTGGAGCGGCCGGACAACGCGTGGCCGCAGGCTCCGGCGGGTTTCAAGGTGGATATGTATTACACGGGGCTCGACCAGCCGCGGCTGATCCGGACCGCGCCGAACGGCGATTTGTTCGTGGCGCTCAGCTACATGAACAAGGTGATGGTTTTTCGCGGCGTGGGGGCGGACGGCAAGGCGAAGCAGGTGGAGACGTTCGCCGATGGGCTAAGCCAGCCGTTCGGGATCCAGTTTTATCCGGCGGGACCGGACCCGAAGTGGGTGTACATCGGGAACACGGACTCGGTGGTGCGGATTCCATATCACGTGGGGGACATGAAGGCGACGGGTCCGGCGCAGAAGCTGGCGGATCTGCCGGGCGGCGGACGGCTGCGCGGTGGCGGGCACTGGACGCGGGACATCGCATTTTCGCAGGACGGCAAGCGGATGTTCGTCTCGGTAGGGTCGCACTCGAACGATGACGATGCGGACACGCATCCGGAGGAGAAGGATCGGGCAGACGTGCTGGAGTTCACGCCCGAAGGGAAGTTCGTGAAGATCTACGCGTACGGCCTCCGCAACTGCGTGGGGGAGACGATCAATCCGATCACCGGCGAGTTGTGGTGCTCGACGAATGAGCGCGACATGCTGGGAGACAACCTGGTGCCCGACTACATCACGCACGTGCAGGAGGGCGGATTCTACGGATGGCCGTGGTACTACATGAGCACGAATGGCGGCGTGCAGGACCCGCGCCAGGTGGGGAAGCATCCGGAACTGGCGGGGAAGGTGATCACGCCGGATGTGCTGGTGAACCCGCACTTCGCGTCGCTGGAGATGCAGTTCTACGAGGGCTCGCAGTTTCCGGCGGAGTACAAGGGCGATGGATTCGCCGCCGAGCACGGGTCGTGGAACCGGGCCAACCGCTCGGGTTATGAGGTGATCCGTGTGCCGATGAAGGACGGCCGCGCGACCGGGGAGTACGAGGACTTCCTGACCGGATTTGTGAGGCCGGACGGGAAGGTGTGGGGACGGCCGGTGGGAGTCACGGTGGCCAACGACGGCTCACTGTTCGTCACTGATGACGGGTCTGGTTCGATCTGGCATGTGACCTATACGGGGAAGTGAGGGCGCGGGGAAGTCCAGGGTAGTCTGGATCGGTGCAGCACGCGACAACACAGACGCTTCGTGCGGTCTCCAGTGTGATTTGCCGCGTAGTGCTGCTGGGCATTGCGCTGCCCGTGCTGCTGGCGGATTTTCCGGACTACGTCCTGCCGTCGCGGCTCACCCAGGATTGGTCGATGCTGGTGACGTGTGACGCGCTGGCGTTGCTGGCTCCGCTGCTGCGCTGGAGAAAGCTGGCGTTTCTGGCGGGGGTGCTGGCGCTGGGAGTGCACTACTATTTCCGGCATTACGTGCCGACCCTGGATATGGCTTACATGGGTGTGGCGATCGTGTTCGTGCTGCTGCCGGGGAGCAACCGCGCCAGCGTGAAGAAGCGCGGGCCAAGCACGCGCACCAGTCCGGTCACGGGAAGACGGTAGCGGCGCGAGCCGAGCGAACCATGTGGAGACGTGGGGCGCCGATCTCAGTTAGTCTGGTTTCTGGTATGCATCGATTCCGCACTCCTCTTTTTGCCGCCGCTTTCCTGGTTTCCTGGTCCGCTTTCGCGCAGCAGTCGACGCAGAGTTTGCCCGATTCGCCGGGCGCCCAGACGCAGACCGCTCCGCAGACCGCTCCGGCTGCATTGCCGGACGCTCCGGGCGCGCAGGCGCATAGCGGGCTGCAGCCAACCGGGCCGACGGTGCTGTTTGACACCAGCATGGGACGGATGACGTGCCGGCTCTTCGACAAGCAGGCGCCGGGGGCGGTTGCGAATTTTGTCGGCCTCGCGCAGGGCACAAAGGACTGGACCGATCCCGCGACCAAGCAGAAGGTGAGCGGGAAGCCCTGGTACGACGGGACGATGTTCCATCGAGTGATTCCGGAGTTCATGATCCAGGGCGGCGATCCGCTGGGCACGGGCGAGGGCGATCCCGGCTACATGTTTAAGGATGAGTTCGACCCCGCGCTGAATTTCGATGTGGCGGGGCGGCTGGCGATGGCGAACTCGGGACCGGACACGAACGGATCGCAGTTCTTCATCACGGAAGTGCCGACGGATTATCTCGATCAGAAGTACACGATCTTCGGGCAGTGCGACGATTCGAGTGTGTTGGTCGTCAAGTCAATCGCGCGCGTGAATCGCGACAGCAAGGACAAGCCGCTTGATCCGGTAGTTCTGAAGAAGGTGACGATTATTCCCGCCGGGCAGCGGGTTCCGGCGCCGCCATCCGCGCCCGCATCGCAGCCGCCACCGCAAAGCTAGTTTTCATAAATCCCACGCAGGAGTGCTTATGCCCCGACAGCCAGGAACCTATGCCGTTTTCGCCACCAGCGAAGGCAAATTCATTTGCAGGCTTTTTGAGAAAGAGGCCCCGAAAACCGTCGCCAACTTTGTGGAACTCGCGGAAGGCAACCGCGAATGGACGCATCCGGTAAGCCGGAACAAGAGCCGGGACAAACTCTACAACGGAACGATTTTTCATCGGGTGATTCCGGACTTCATGATCCAGGGGGGCGATCCGGCGGGCACGGGGATGGGCGGACCGGGCTACAAGTTCGAAGACGAGACAAAGGGCTCGGCGCACCGGTTCGACAAGAAGGGCAAGCTGGCGATGGCCAACGCGGGGCCGAACACGAACGGCTCGCAGTTTTTTATCACCGTGGCTGCGACAGAATGGCTGACCGGCAAGCACACCATCTTTGGCGAGGTGGTGGAGGGCCAGGAGGTCGCCGATAAGATTGCCAAAGTCTCGACGCGCCAGGACAAGCCGGTGAAGGCGGTGGTGCTGGAGACTGTAGTCATCGAGCACGTCTGAAACATCTGAATTTTTCTGGCGAGACGGAGCCGTTCGCATTAATCTTGCGAGCATGCTCCGTTGGACTCTCTTGCTTTGCCTGCTGCTGTGCGGGCCGGCTCATTTGGCCCGCGCGCAGAAATACGTCCCGAAGAAGATCGCTTTTTCCGGCACCACGGCCTGCCCAGGCCGAATTGCCGGCCGTCTAAGGATTGAAGCCCGGCGACACGCTGGGGCAGGCGGAGATTCAGGCCGCGGCGCAAAGGCTCATGGATACCGGCCTGTTTTCCGACGTGCGGTTCGCCTTCGATGAAGCGGCCCCGGAATGACGGGAGCCGGAAGCAAACTTCACAATGCCCAGTTGGTGGTAGGGTGCAGCGCTGGCGAAAGACCGGCCTCGCAGTTTATGGTGCGAGCATGCGTGTTCGCCCCTCGGCACGTCTCCTCCTGGGACTGTTGGTTAACGCTGCTTTCTGCTGCTCCGGATTGGCGCAGGCGTACCTCCCTCAGGCGATCACCTTCTCCGGCTCGACGCTTACCCAGGCGGAGCTGCTGGCGTTTACCGGGCTGCGCGCGGGCGAACCTATGACGCGCGATCAGATGCAGACCGCGACGAACAAGCTCACCGCGACGGGGTTGTTCACCGACGTGCGCTTCTCGTTCGATGGCCAGACGCTGACCTTCGAGCTGAAGCCCTCGCCCGCGGTGGTGCCGGTGCAGTACGACAACTTTCCGTGGTGGGACGATAAAGTACTGAATGCCGCTGTGGCCGCGCAGGTTCCGCTGTTTCACGGAGCGCTCTATCCGGGTGGGCCGATGCGGGACCAGGTGAGTGCGGCGCTGACTGCACTACTGGCGACGAAGGGCGTGCAGGGCGCCACGATTACGACGAGCGCGGTCGGAAATGAGAGCCACGATCAGGTGGCGATCCGGTATCAGATCGATTCGCCTCCGGTGGTGGTGGAGTCGTTCAGGATTCATGACTACAGCGGCGTCTGGACGAGGCCGCTCCAGGCCCTGGAGAAAGCTACGGCCGGCCAGAAAATCGAAGGGTCGATGCGCGACCAGCTCGCCGACCTGGTGCGCGCCGTCTATGGCAGCCAGGGATTCATCGACATGACGATGATGCCTCCCGCGTTTGGGCAACCGCACGTGGCGGACGGCAAGGTACTGGTGCCTGTCACCGCCTCCATCACCTCCGAAGGCGGCCAGTACCGGGTTGCGGGCCTGCATCTCGAGGGCGATCTGTTCATGAGCCAGGAGCAATTCGCCGAGAACGCGAAGCTGCATCCCGGCGACGTGGCGAACCTGGATGTGTGGAAGCAGATCAGGGAAATGATTGCGGCGCCCTACCGGACGCATGGCTACATCGACGCGAAAATCGATGCCGTGCCTGTGCTGGATCGCGCCGCGCACACCGTGGACTATACGATTACGGTGCAGTCCGGGCCGGTGTATCACATGGGCAAGCTGACGGTGGTGAACCTGAACGAGCGGCAGAAGGCCGAAGTGATGCCGTACTGGCAACTGCGGGAGGGCGAGGCGTTCAATGCCGACCTCATCCCGAAATTCATGGCCGACTATCACAAGTCGCGCGCCGAACAACTGCAGTCGATCCGCGGCTGGAGTTTCGATGCGAAATGGAGCGGGAACCAGGACACACACGGCGTGGATGTGGTGCTGACGTTCACGCCGCCGCAGCAGTAGCGGCTCGGCGCGACGACCGCAGCGGGCGAGATGGGGGCCTAACACCCTTTGCGGCAATCTGTGTGTTCAATGTCACAAAATCGGGTGACCTTCGTCACCGATTCGCCCTGGGGCGCAGCGTAGGGTCAGACCAAGCCCAACGAGCGGAAAGAGAGGGCGATCGGCCATGCCGGCTTCCAAAGGTCACAGCTTAGACAAAGAGGGGAAGACCACATACCTGCATGCCGCGAAGCAGTTCCCGTTCAGGACGATTGTCGCGGCCATCGATTTCTCTGAGGAATCGTCAGCCGCCTTGCGCTGCGCTCAGGAACTGGCGCGGCTGCGGCATGCGATGCTGCTGCTGATTCACGTCATCGATCCGGTGGGGTATGCATTTCCGGAGGGCGCGCCGGCGGTGGTGGATCACGACAGGGCCGCGCGGGAAGAGCTGGCCAAAATCGAGACCGAGGTGCGGCGCCAGGGAGTCCCGGTGCATTCGCGGGTGGAAACGGGGATTGTGTGCGAACGCATTCTGCTGTCGCTGCGGGATCACAAAGCGGCGCTGCTGGTGCTGGGCACGAAGGCGATCACCGGAGCCGGGCGCGTGGCCCTCGGCCTGGTCACGCGCCAGCTGTTGGCGCATTCACCTTGCCCGATCCTGACTGTGCCGCCGGAGAACGAGAAGGCGCCACGGAATTTTGGACAATGGAACAATGTGCTGACGGCGACGGACTTTTCAGCCGCTTCGCTGAGCGCACTGCATTACGCGCAGCGGGTGGCGGGCGGGCACCTGATCGTGCTGCACTCGGCGCGCTGCGGGCGTCATCTGGAGTGCCCCAACTGTCTGGAGCGGCTGCGCTTCCTTGCCCCTTTCAACGAATCGCACACGATCCCGGTGGACCATACGGTCACCGGCGGCGACCCGGTGACCATGATCCTCGAAGCGGCGAAGGCGCTGCGGCCGGACCTGATCGTGCTGGGCGCGCCCTCGCCGGCCCACCAGGAACACGATCTGGAGCACAGCACGGTGGCGCAGGTGATTGCCGGGGTCTCGATCCCCGTATTGATCGTTCCGGAAAGCCGGGAGCGGTACTCCGACGAGCTGATTGAGGAAGTGGCGACGGCGTGAGGAACAGTGATCAGTGATCAGTGAACTGTGATCAGGGCGCTTCCGCGCTGCTAACAGCGAAGCTGCATGCAAAAAGCTAGAAGCTAGAAGCTAACTAAGGGTTTTGCCGGGTTCGGTGTGGATCACGGCCACGCCGGTTCCGGCGAGTTCCTTTTCGAGCGCAGCGGGTGTCCCGACCAGTGGCGGAAATGTTCCAAAGTGAATCGGCAGGATGGTTTTGGCGCCGAGGAATTTCGCGGCCACCGCGGCGCCTTTCGGTCCCATGGTGTAGTGGTCGCCGATGGGCAGCATGGCCAGGTCGGGATGGTACAGGTCGCGGATGAGCTGCATGTCGGAGAAAACGTTCGTGTCGCCGGCGTGGTAGAGGACGGGGCCGTTGTCGATGGCGATCACGAAACCTGTGGGCTCGCCGCCGTAGATGGACTGGTCGCCGTCCTGAATGCTGGAGGAGTGCCGCGCTTCGGTGAGGGTCAGCGTGACGTCGGCATGCATGTGCGAGCCGCCGATGTTCATGCCGATGCCCTGTTCTTTGCTGACGCCCTTTGAATGGAGCCAGTCGATCAGTTCCACCATGCCGATGGCGATGGGGCCGTGTTTCTTCGCGATGGGAACCGCGTCGGCGATGTGATCCATATGGCCGTGCGTGATGAGGAGGAGATCGATCTTGTCGGGGAGCTTGTAGCCTTTGGGATATTTCGGGTTGTACTCGATGAAGGGGTCGATGAGGATGGTGGTTCCCTTCGGCGTGACGATGAGGACGGTGGCGTGTCCGAGCCAGGTGATGGATGTGCCTTTGAGGTCGGCCATAGAGTTAATTCCTCCGGGAATTATGGTCGCACTTTCCCGGGCGGAAATGCAGAGCTCCGGCGCAGGAGCTAATGAGTCGGGGCAGACACAAGGGAAGGGGGCAGGTTGCCGGCCCAGGCATGGATGGCGTCCCAGTCGCGCGCGTCGCTGGCGGGCAGGTTGCGCAGGACGGGGAGGAAACTGTACGGGAAGCGTAGTTTTTGCGGGTCGAATCGGCCGCCGATCACCTGCCGGGCGACGGGAGAGAACCAGGGAAACTTCGCGAGTTCCTTCTCTAACTGCTTCCGCGCCTCGACGAATTCCTTTTCCTCCGCATGAAAGGGGCCGAGGGCGAAGAGCGCCACGGGCCGGTGCATCAGCTGGTCTCGATGCGATTCCAGGAAATGGCGCGCGTCTTTGTGGATGCGGCCCATATAGAGAGCGAAACCCATCACGACGGCCTGGTAGCGGTCGAGGCTGCCCACCTCGCTCATGGGCTGGGCGTTGACCGCGAAGCGTTGCTTGAGAAGGTCGTCGGCGATGGCGTGAGCGACTTCCTCGGTGGATCCGTAACGGGTAGCCCAGGTGACAAGCACGGTGGTGGACATGCGGCGCCTCCGCGAACGGCGGCGAGGCGGCAGCGCGAGAATTCCCCCTTGCGTCGTTCGACGGAGGCAGAGTTACACGAAAGGACGCGGCCGTCAGTGAGCCGGGTCACAAGCGAAGGAAGTGTCGAAAGGCCGCAGGGATGGTTTGCAACCCGGATCGCGTAGAATTCGTGAGCCTGCAATCGATGGAGGAGCGATGAGTCGACAGTATGGGCGGATGGTGTGTCCCCGCCTTGGAGGGCCTGAGGTCCTGGTGGTCGGGCAGGGGGAGCTCCGCGATGCCGGACCCGGCGAAGTTCGCGTGCGCGTCCTCGCGGCCGGGGTCGCGTGGGCCGATTGCATGATGCGGCGCGGCACCTATCCCGATCAGCCGAAGACTCCCTTCACGCCGGGATACGACGTGGTGGGCGTAGTCGACCAGCGGGGCCAGGGGGCAGCGTTGTATGAGGACGGTCGGATGGTGATGGCGCTGACGGTTCGGGGAGGATACGCCGAATACGCGTACGTCCCCGAGGCTGAATTGACGCCACTCCCGGCGGGGCTGGACCCGGCCGAGGCTGTCTGTCTTGTGCTGAATTATGTGACCGCATACCAGTTGCTGCATCGGACGATCGCGCTATGGACGGGAGACACGATTCTGGTGCACAGCGCGGCGGGAGGCGTGGGGACAGCTTTGCTGGAGCTGGCGAAACTGGACGGGCTACGGGTCCTGGGAACAGCATCGAAAGCGAAGCACGCATTGGTTGCGAAACTGGGCGGCGAGCCGATCGATTACCGCAACGAGCGATTCGAGGAGGCGATCCAGCGTCGGACCGAGGGCAACGGAGTGGTTGCGGCCTTTGACCCCATTGGCGGTTGGCACTGGCTGCGGTCGCGGCGATGTGTCCGACGCGGGGGAACGGTGGTGGCCTTCGGCTCGCAGGCGGCGGGGAAGATGGAAGACGCGGCCGCGGCGGTCGTTTCAGTGCTCTGGCCGGGGCGGCGCTTCACGTTTTACAGCGTCACCGGCGTGAAAAAGCGGCATTGGTGCAGCGCCGGATCGCACCCATCATTGGGGCGCGACTTCCCTGGCAGAAGGCGGCTGAGGCCAACCGGATGCTGGAAGAGGGGTCGGTGCAGGGGAAGATTGTGCTGTTGTTTGAATGACCGCGGCGGCCGAGCGGTCTGCGGAACAGGCGCAGCTTTCCCGGTTGCGTGAACCCTCCTTGCGCAGGCCCGTTGAATTTGACTCGTCTAACCTGGGCCTGCACGTGGAGCCGGGGTTTACCGGAACAGGTGTCCGGGCCGGGGTTACGCGGCTTCCTTGTAAAGCGCCGCGCCAGCAATCGCGCCGACGATGATTTCAACCAGGGCGCCGGCCGTGGTCAGCGCCGTCAGGTGGTGCGGGAAGAGGTGACTCACCCACATGAAGCTGAGGTTCGGGACCAGCAGGCCGACGATCCAGACGAGTACGGCGGCGAGGGCTGCGGTCTTCGCACCGGCGCCATAGCGGGGCCGGATGGCGGCGTAAATCCAGATCGTCACGATGCCTGTGATCAGTCCGAGCACCTGGAAATAGATCCACTGCTTCGAAGAAAAATCGGCATGTCCGAGCGCCTGCATACCCGCCGCCCATCGCGGCGCGAGCCACATGCCATCCACCAGATAGCCCAGGATGTCGTAAACAATTCCGGCCACCAGTCCTCCCAGGATGACCCGACCTACGTTGACTTTTCCCATACGCACTCTCTCCTTGTCCGTTCATGTAGAAGCTGCTGAAAACAAGTGTTTTCAGGCAGCCGCTTGAAGACTGTAAGGGGGAACGGCGCAAGTATACGCACCGTCTATGGTGCAGACAAGGGCAATCTGCCGGCAGCCGTTGCGACCGGAAAAGGGGCCAACAGGCAGTCTGCTTGACGGGAATTGAGGGGCTGGGATAACGTTGTCTCATGGGCGAAGAAAAGGCGAATATGGCGACAGCGGGCACCCTGTTTCCCATCCTCGGGCAAGGGCCGACCGGGATTGCGCGGCTGGCTGCCGAGGGCGAGAGGACAGGCGATGGACATCTGGTCGAGTTTCGGATGATGGAGCCGCGGTCGCTGTTGAACCGCGTGGTGTCGAAACGGGGGATCTACTTCGCGTGGAGCATCAATCCGTATCGCGGATGCGAGTTCGGCTGCCGGTACTGCTACGCGCGCTACACCCACGAGTTCCTGGACAAGCGGGATCCGGAGCAGTTCGAGCGGGAGATTTACATCAAGCAGCACGCGGCGTGGCTGCTGCGGCAGGAATTGAGAGAGGTGCGGCCCGGCGAGCAGATTGCGCTGGGGACGGCCACCGATCCTTACCAGCCGATTGAACGGAACGCGCGCGTGACGCGCAGTTTGCTGGAGGTGTTCGCGGAGCGCCAGGGGCTGTGGCTGGGGATTGTAACCAAGTCCACGCTGATCGAGCGGGACATCGATTTGCTGGTGCAGATCGCGAGGCAAAACAGGCTCACGGTGCACCTGACCATCACGACGCCGGATGCGAAGCTGGCCCGAATCCTGGAGCCGCGGGCGCCACGGCCGGATTTGCGGTTTCGCACCGTGGAGAGGCTGCGGGCGGCCGGGTTGCGAGTGGGGATTCTGTGCTCGCCGCTGATGCCGGGGATCACCGATACGCCCAGGGCGCTGGAGGGGATGGCGCGGCGAGCGAAGAGGGCGGGGGCGAGCTTCTTCGCCGCGCAGCCGCTCTTTCTCAAGCCGTGCTCAAAGCCGGTGTTTCTGCGGTTCATTCAGGAAAACTTCCCGGAGCTGGAGAAGGCCTACGCGGCGCGCTACGGAGACCGGGCCTTCGTCTCGAAGGCCTACCAGGAGCGGGTCGCGGCGCTGGTGCGGGCGGTGGTGAAGAAGCACGGCCTCGAACACCGGTACAACGAAGTGCCGGAGCGGGAGGGCAAGCCGGTGTGGCCGGTGCAGGCGGAATTGTGGCCGGGGGCGGGAAAACAGGCGCGGACAGCGTAATTCTGAGGCAATCCTGTTGCGGCAAGGCGTGACGTTGCGTATATTGCGGACAAAGCGGAAGAGCAACGGAAAAGAGGAGAGTCTGCGCATGGCGTCGGTAGAAGCAACAGCGGTTATCGGGAAGTCGGTTCAGATCCGCGGAGAAGTGAAAGGCAACGAGGACCTGATCGTCGAGGGTCTGCTCGAGGGAACCATCACGCTGAACGAACACAAGCTGACCGTGGGCGCGAATGCGCGCGTGACCGCCAACGTGGCAGCGCGCGATGTGGTGGTGCAGGGCACGCTGCAAGGGGATATACACGCAGCGGGACGAGTGGAGCTGCGGACCGGCTGTCACATGAATGGCGATATTCGCGCGGCGCGCTTGTCGGTGGAAGATAACGCGGTCTTCTCCGGCAAAGTGGAGCTGGACGGCACGGCGGGCGGGGAGGCCGGGAAAGCGGGGATGGGTGCTCATCCTCCCGCCAGTGCAGTGCCGGCTACGCCGCCCAGCCCGCTGTTCGGGGCGAACTAGGAAAGCAGCCTGTAGCCGGTAGCCTGTAGCGGGCCGACGCGAAAAAGATGCGGCTCCGTATCCCGGTCAGGATGCGGAGCCGTTTTCCTTTGCTGCTCTACGAGTCTGCTACTCGATGTGGACCGTTGCGCTGAGCGGCGTATCCGCGGAGGAAGAGCCGGCGAGAATCGTGTAATCGCCGGGCGCGAGGGTGAAGGCGTCTTTGCTCACGTCGAAGATGGAAAGGTAGAGCGGGTCGAGCGTGAGGGTGACCGTCTTCGATTCCCCGGCGGCGAGCGCGACGCGATCCCACGCGACGAGCCGCTTGAAGGTGGATTCGCCGGTGGAGGCGGGAAGGACCGCGTAGACCTGGGCGACCTCCGTTCCCGCGCGGCTGCCACTGTTCCGCACCGTGAAGCTGACCTCGTGTTGCGAAGCGTTCAGCCCGGAGTACTCATAGCTGGTGTAGGAGAGGCCGAAGCCGAAGGGGAAGAGCGGCGTTTCGTTCTGCGACTCAAACCATTTGTAACCGACACGGACACCTTCTGTGGCGTCGTAGTCGAAGGGCGGGAGTTCCTCAGGCCGGCGACGGCCCGCGCCGGGAGCCGACATCAGATTGATTCCCGGGACCTCCGGGTGGGGCAGCTGGTCGTCGCTCTTCGCGAAGCTGATGGCGAGGCGGCCCGAGGGGTTCACGTCGCCGAAGAGAATGTTGGCAAGGGACTGTGCCCCGCCGATCCCCGGAAACCAGGCTTCGATGATCCCCTGCACGCGATCCGCCCACGGCATGGCCACCGGGCTTCCGTTTTCCAGCACGACGATGGTGTGCGGATTGGCCTTGGCGACAGCGTCGACGAGCGCGTCCTGATTGTTGGGCAAAGAGATGGTTTTAGCGTCCCTGCCCTCACTCATCGGCTGGTTCACAAAAACGATGGCGAGCTGGGAGCTGCCGGCCAGCTTGGCGGCCGCGGCGGCATCGGTTCCCGGGTCGAACTCGATCTTCGCGTTGGGCGCGTGCTTGCGGATTTCCTTCAGCGGCGAGGACGGGAAGTAGACGGTCTCCATCCAGTAGGCGCCGCCGGGATGCTGCCGGACAGGAGCGACGTTGCCGCCGGGTGCGTCGACCTGCGCGGAGCCGCCCCCCGAGAGCACTCCGATGTCGGCATGCGAGCCGATGAGGGCAATGGACCCAACGGATGCGGCGTTGAGCGGAAGCGCGTGGTCGGCATTCTTCAGCAGAACGATGCTCTCGTCGGCGATATGCTCGGCGTCATCGCGGCCGCGGAAGGGATCGGGAACCTGAGAGACGGGAGGGTTGTCGATGACGCCGTTCACGAACATGCTGCGCAGAACACGATGGACCGCGTCATCGAGGCGCGACATGGGGACCTTGCCGCTCTGGACAGCAGCTTTGAGCGGATCGCCGAAGAATTCTGAACCGGGCTGCTCCTGATCGAGGCCGGCGAGCGCCGCCTTGACGGTGGAGTGCGTGCCGCCCCAGTCAGAGAGCACGAAGCCTTTGAAGTCGAAATCCTTCTTGAGGACCTGATTGAGGAGGTAGTCGTTTTCGCAGGACCAGTCGGTGCCGCCCGGCGGAGTGATGGTGTCCTTGTTATACGAGCACATCACGCCGGCGGGATGTGCCATACCGATGGCGATCTGAAAGGCGAGCAGATCGCTCTCGCGGGCGGCGCGCTGGTCAATTTTGACGTTTACGATCGTGCGGCCGGTTTCCTGGTCGTTGAGGGCGTAGTGCTTGATGTCGCCCATCACCTGGTTGGCCTGGACTCCGCTGGCCAGTTCGCCGACCATGGTCCCGGCAAGGACCGGGTCTTCGCCGGCGTATTCAAAATTGCGGCCGTTGCGGGGATCGCGCGCGAGGTCGACGCCGCCACCGATGGACATGTTGTAGCCCATGTCGCGGAGCTCCCGGCCGAGCACGGAGCCGTACAGGAACAGCGCGTCTTTATCCCACGTGCATGCGGCGCCAAGGACCGAAGGCAGCAGCGTGGCGTAGTGGCTGCCTTGCGCAGCGAGGCGCACGCCGACCGCGGAGTCGGCCTGGTTGATGCCGGGAATCCCGAGGCGCGGCACGCCCTGCACGTAACCTGCGCCGCCGAGCGAGCCCTTCGGAATTTCAGCGTCGGGGCGGAGGCCGTTCCATCCGGTGCCGTGGACGAAATTCATCTTCTCATCGAGCGTCATTTCCTTCATCACGAGATCGGCGCGCTGATCCGGAGAAAGGGAGCGATTCATCCACGACCGATTGTCGGGTTTGGGTCCGGGGGCATTCTGGGCGGAGACGGACAGCGTTGCGATAAACAACGCGGCAGAGCAACAGCGCAGAAGGCGCTGCGCGGGGAACGACAAGAACTGCATGAGGCCACCTCAAATGAAAGGGAAATGCTACCGGCCCGGTCAGACCTCCGTCAAGATAAAACGTTTAAGTCAAAGAGTCCAGCCCATTGCAGGCGAAGGGGCTGCCAGCGTCTCGCAGGGCGAGACATCGGGAAAACGGGCGATCTTAGAGGGGAGGTCAGAGGCGAAGCAGAGGCTAGAAGCCGAGCGCGCTAATTCGCTCCGAAGGCTTTGTGCAGGGTCGTGACCCACTGCACGGCGAGGGTGCTTTGATTGCGGGGAGACTCTTCGGTGTAGTGCTCGATTTCGTAATCGACTTTGATCAGTTGGAAGCGATCGGGCCGGAAACCGGCCGCTGTCTCGAAACAGCGAACGTCGCCGCCCTCGTTGGCGGCGGTGTAGCCGGGACGAAACGCAAGATACCAGCGCGGCGTCAGCACCTGTTTGAGTTCGAAATAGCCGGCCCACTCGCGGAAATCAGGAATGACGGTATACGGCATGACGAACCGGTCCTCTTCCACCTGAACGGTGGTGTGGCCGTATGCCCAGCCGGCGTCGAGGCCGAGGCCGGTAGCCGGGAGCGTGCTCGGGTTTCTCTCGCCAGGGTAGAAGTAGGGATACTGCCGGTCCAGATAAGGACCGCGATAAGCGTCGACGCCGACGCGAAAGCCCTGACGAATGGTGTAACCGGCGCCGCCGGCCCAATTGCCGTACTGATCGTGCGCGAAGAGGCTGCGCGGATTGGCGGGCGAGGAATTCGCGAACTGCAGGCGGCCGTCCCATTTGCCGCGGGTCGCGTCGATCTGTGCGCCCGGCAGGCCTGTAGTGGAGACAGGACTGTAGTAGTAGCCGTATTGCGGCGGCATATCGATCAGTGGATTGTCGGCGTCGTCGTAGCGGAGAAGGAAGGAGCCGAAAGCAGTGGAGAGCACGCCGGCGCGCAGCAGGAGGGAACCCTTATCGGAGACGCGCGAGTAGTTGAGGCTCGATTGCAGGATGAAGCCCTTGGCGCCGTAACCGGTAGTGTCGAAGTCTTCGTAGAAATAAGGACGCGTGGCGAACTGGAACGCGCCGGTGACGCCCCAGTTGGGACTGATCTTCCAGGTGGGATACGTAACCGATCGGAAGCCGGCAGCCAGCGGCGAACCGGAACGCGGCGGAGCCGAGAGCACGTTGGAGTCGACGCCCAGGGCGCTGAGGGATTCGCGAAAATCGACGCCGGAGCTGGCTTCCTGCGCAAAAACAGGCCGTGCAGCGCAGGCGACGAGCGCGAGGCAGCACAGCAGGCAGCGGGCAGGGCTCTTCATCCCACCACCGCCATTTCCGGTTCATCCGTCTCAACGTGGCTCTGGGAGGGCGGCGATGGGCGCATCAGCGTCTCAGGCGGCAGGCTGAGGAAGATGGCCACAACGCGGGCATCGAACTGCCGGCCGGCATTTTCGCGCAGGATCGAAACCGACCGTTCGTGCGTCATGGCGCGCCGGTAGGAGCGATCGGTGGTCATCGCATCGTAAGCATCGACGACGTGAATGATGCGCGCGTCGATGGGCGTCTCGGCGCCGGACTGGCCTTTCGGGTAGCCGGAACCATCCCAGTTCTCGTGGTGCAACTCCACCGCGCCGAGGTAAGGCGCGAAGCCCTGGACACCTTCGAGAATGCGCCGGCCGATGACGGGATGCTGTTTGATGAGGATCCACTCTTCTTCGGTCAGCCGGCCGGGCTTCTGCAGCACGCTGTCCGCGATGCCGATTTTGCCGATGTCGTGGAGCAGCGCGCCGACGCGGATGCGCTCCACGTCGTCCGGGCCGAGTTCCATGGCGGAGGCGATGGCGCACGACAGATGGCTGACGCGCCAGCTGTGTCCGGAGGTGTAGCCGTCGCGCGCGTCGAGGGCGCTGGCCAGGGAGCCGACAAATTCCAGGTACGCGGAATGCAAATCTTCGCCGGCGGCGCGCACTGAGGCGGCAGCGCGGTTGTAGATTTCGGCCAGCTCGCGAATCTCGAGAATCGAAGAAGGCGGGCCTTCGAACTCCGTAAGTACGCCGGTGCGCACGGCGTGGCGAAGATTGGAAACCACGGCGGCGATGGGCTCGACGATGGAGCGTGCCGAAGCGATACTGCACAGCAAAGTCACCAGCACAGCAGCGATCGACAGCGTGAGGAAGAGGTTGTGTAGCCTGGCCTGAATGGGGGCCACGGCCTCGTCGACGTTTTCGAGGCTACGCAGCAGATAGCCGCCGCTCCACGACTGCATGGGCGCGGAAATCCAGTTCGCGCCCTGGAGGCGCAGATCGCACTCCGACCGTTCGCCGCAACCGGCGAGAGTTGCCGTCAGGCTGGAGAGGGGAACGTTCGGCAGGTTCGACGCAATCACGCTGCCGTTACGGATGAGAACGGCCGGGGTGTTGAGCTCCGCAAAGTTGAAGTACTCGCCGACGGAAAGCGATCCGACATTCCCGTCGTCCTGGTCGATGGCCACGGATGCGACCTGGAAAGTTCGGCCGTCGAGCACGAGAAGGCCTTTGCCTGCGCGGCCGAGCTGGGCGGGATCGAGAGGCAGGAGCTGGCTTGCGTCGTGCGCACTCTGCACAGGCTGGCGGACCACACCAGCGAGGGGCGCGCCATCGGGAGCAGAGACGAGCAGAAAGTCGAAGCCCATGTGCTCGCCCAGTTCGCGCAACTGATCTTCGACGGTTCTACGCGCCGCCGCGCTTTTTGGATTTGACAGGAGCAGCTCGATGCCAGCTTTGAGCGCGGAGTTTTCCCCAGCAACCTTGAGAAAGCGGCTGTTCTGCAGGTCGCCTTTGGCGTGAATGTTGGCGATCGCGACCTGATTCGCCCGCAGCGAAATCCGTAATCCATCGCGCACCGTCGACTCCACGAAGCGCTGGATCATCCAGAAACTGCCGGCCAGCAGGATGGCGAACGGGACGAAGCAGAGGAGAAAGGTTCGAGTTCGAAAACGCGTGGTCACCGGCATTTCCCGATGACGGGGTGCTCGTTCATCGGGACTCCTGGTTCGCGTCCTCTTCAAGAGGGATAAAGAAATCGGCGACGGCATCGTGGCCGGTTTGAATGGTGATCGACTTACGAAAGAAGCCGGCGAACTTATGCCAGGCGACGACGGTGTATTCACCCGGCGGCACATCGGGGATGCGGAACTGTCCCGAGCCGTCGACGCGCGCGTACCAGCGGTTGGGAGTCACAACGATGGTCGCTTCCATATTGGGATGGAGATGGCAGTAAACATCCACGATGCCCGCCCTGGGGAACATGACTTTGCGGCTTTGCCCCTGGTCGTAGCTGCCCAGATCGAAGCTCTTCGCCTTCGAAAGAGAGAAAATGTTATGGAAGATCGGATCCATGTTAGGGAACGAGACGGTTGATCCGGCGGAGATGACGAGCAGATCCGGTGAGAATCGGCGATCCAGCTGCGCGACCTGCGGCACGGACGCGGCACTCGCGGGAACGACGCTGGCGGGAGCCGAACCCTCAAGGTAGATCACGACGCGCGAGCGCTCGAAAGCGAGCGGGTCGGTCTGCGTATCTTTGCCCAGCTGCACCGTGGCGCCGCGCTGGTAAACAGAGACAGTGGGCGTAACGCTGCGCTTCGTCAGCTTCCTCTTGATCAGGATGGTTCCGGTGATGTTCTCAGCGGACGTCCCGAGAGCCAACGCAGCGAGAGCGAGGAATACAGTTGGGCCTTTGAATCGCATAGACGGAGCCCTTCAAGTGGCGATCAATCTCTTTGCGTTTGCGCCCCGCCGCGGGGTTGGGGTACTGCAGGGTGCTGAGATTCCG
>JBEKIN010000134.1:0-11102 GCA_050011735.1 Acidobacteriaceae bacterium
CAATATGAACGCCAACATTTACGTTCTGTTGGGCAGCACGTGTCTCGGGGAGAGCCAATACTACTTTAATTACGTTAGCTACAGCCAATATGCGACCGCCTACGGCAACATCGCGAACAAGAGCGCGATTCAAACCGCGGCCCACTCGGCGCTGTCCGCCTACGATGCCACGCCCTACGGCAGCGACTACATTTGGATCCAACCCGCCCTCGCCGGGGCACTCGGCATATCGGCAGAGGTTCAGGGCGGCGGTGTCGGCTCCGGCCTTGGTCCTCAAGGCATTACGCCGCCGGCCGATGGCCTTGCTAACTGCAACCTTGGCAGCGCTGGATGCTACAACGCTATCGTCACCGTTACCAACAGCCCGGGTATAACGCTCTATTACGACAATCTCGGCGGATCCGAGCCGTCCGACGCGTACGACTTCTACGCGGTCGTGGAACACGAGACTGACGAAGTACTCGGGACCTCATCGTGCATAAGCACACAAGGTAGTCCGCTGAGCGATAGCTGCGACTCGGGCGCCGGGGCCCCCGCGGGAACGGGCACTCCCTCGACAGTCGACCTGTACCGTTATTCCGGTGCGGGAACTCTCGTCCTCGATAGCTCTCTGAGCAGCACTGCCGGCGCATATTTCTCGTACAACGGAGGTTCCACAGACGGGGCGGTCGGCACGGGGGCAACTGCGAAGTACTACAACACGCTGGACAATGGCGACGACTACGCCGACTACGTTGCGAGTTCTCCGAATTGCGCGACGGACCAGGCGATTCAGGATGCGACAGGCTGTCCAGGCGCGGATGGGGGCCTGACCATCCTGAATGACGGTGGTTCAGAGGTCAACATACTCACCGCAGTGGGATATGGAGTACCAGCGACCACCTGCACGACTTCGAACCCGAATCCGAATCCGAATCCGGAGTCGTTCGCCGCGGTGGACGATTTCAACGGCGACTGCAAGAGTGACATTCTGTGGCGGAACAACAGCACCGAGCAGGTCTACATCTGGCTGATGAACGGAACCACGTATCCGGGCAGCGGGAGCCCCGGCAGCCCCACCTCGGACTGGGTCATACAAGGAGTTGGCGATTTCAACGGAGATGGCAAAGCCGACATTTTGTGGCGGAACAGCACCACCGGAGAGGTCTACATCTGGCTGATGAACGGGACGACGTTTACGAGCAGCGGGAGCCTCGGCTCCGTCTCCTCCGACTGGAGCATTGCGGGGGTTGGCGATTTCAATGGCGATGGCAAGGCCGACATCCTCTGGTGGAACAGCAGCACTGGCCAGGTCTACCTCTGGTTCATGAACGGCACCACCATGAGTGGCGGCGGAAGCGTCAGTTACATCTCCTCCGGATGGACCATTGCGGGCATCGGCGATTTCAATGACGATGGCAAAGCCGACATCCTGTGGCGGAACAGCACTACAGGCCAGGTCTACATCTGGCTGATGAATGGGACCTCGTTGACCAGCAGCGTGAACCTCGGCTACGTCTCCTCCGCGTGGAGCATTCAGGGCGTTGGCGATTTCAATGGGGACGGCACGAGTGACATCCTGTGGCAGAACAGCAGCACCGGTCAGGTCTACGTCTGGTTCATCACCGGAGGCGCGATGTCGGGTGGCGGGAGCGTCAGCTACGTTTCTTCCGGCTGGGTCATTCAGGGCGTGGGCGACTACGATGGGAGCGGTCGAGCCGGGATCCTGTGGCGGAACAGCTCCACAGAGCAGGTTTACATCTGGCTGATAAACGGGACCACGTTGACGAGCAGCGGGAGCCCTGGCGCACCCGCCGCTGCCTGGCAGATATCTCCCTTAGCTCCATAGGGCTCTTTCGAACGAAGTTCTTTGCGGCATTCTCTCGGGCGACCAACAACGTTCGCGCCAACCGGCCCTTCGGACCGGCGAACTCAGCGCCGCCTGCCACGGCAGGCGGCCGCTCTTCCCGCTGATCCGGATGTGCGACGGGTGTTCGTCTCGACCGACTCTCCAAGCTGGCCGCACTCACGTGCGGTTGGCAGAGGCTTAGGCGAGTTGTTGCCGTAATGTTTGAATGCTAAGTCAGTGAGGAGCGCGTGGTGTTGCATAGGCTGAACTCAGCGGTGACGCTGATTCAGAGAACAACCACGGAGGCTCCTCAGAGACGATATGTATTACATCGGACTGGATGTACACAAGAAGACCATCAGCTATTGCGTAAAGGACGCGGCTGGCCGAGTGCGGCAGGAAGGCAAGGTCGGCTCGTCCCGAACGTAGGCTGCGTCGAAGGAACGGTCTTCACGATTGAGCAAAAGCAACCGCAGGTCCTGGGATTGCGCGCCGAGTGTGTCTGTGCATCGCTGGAAAGTTCTGTGGCGGCGCTTCGCTCAGGATGACATTCGTTTTTCGATTGGCATACTGCGCAACTGAGGCCGGGCCCCGACGCTCGTCGCGCGTTCTCCAAAGCGAAGCGGGGCGTGGGGTCGTGTCCCGTTTTGGGTTCAGGGACAGTACTGAGGAGTTGAAGCCCGGAACTTAGTTGTACGGGCCGCACGGGGTGTGGGCTTACGCTTCTTGCTGTGGGGTGAACCTGGCCGTCTGCAGCGGGGAGTGGGCCGGGCCCGGTGCGGGCGTTCCAGTTCCTCCAGCCCTCCGGGCAGACTGGCCCGGCCGGGCTTGTTCCGGCGCGCGGGGTTGGAGTAAAGTCGGTTTGCCTGTCTGTCCGTGATGAGCGCGGTGCGAACCGGGAGGATGAGGCATCCAACAAACCCCTGGGCCCCCGGGACCCTATAGCGGCAGAATGTAGCCTGCGACGCATCCGGATCGGGCGAATGCGCAGACGCTCGGACGGGAAAACCTGAAATTCCACGAGCAGTTTCAGGCGAAGGCGCCGCACTTAAGAATCATCCAGCGAGAGCAAGGAAGAAATAGGAGGAGGAGCACTGTGAGCACAACATCCATCGTGACCATGGCGAAGCAATCCATCGGGTGGTCGATCGGTTTGAGCGTACTGATGATCGTGGCCGGAATTCTGGCCATTGTGGTGCCGCCGGTGGCGGGAATTGCGGCGACGATTCTGATCGGCTGGCTGCTGATCGTGATGGGGATATTACATTGGGTGTTCGGCTGGCACACGCGCACCGCAGGCGGGGCGGTGTGGGGGCTTCTGCTGGGGTTCGTCTACGCGGGGGTGGGGATCTATATGCTGCTGCGCCCGGTGGCGGGACTGGCGGGGCTGACGCTGGCGCTGGGAGCGTATTTGTTTGTGGAAGCGGTTCTGGAATTTACGCTGTGGTGGCGGACGCGGCCGATGGCGGGGGCGGGGTGGCTGTTGGTGGATGGGGTGGTGACGCTGATTTTATCGGTTCTGATCTGGATCACGTGGCCCTCGAACAGCCCGTGGGTGATCGGGACGCTGCTGGGCATCAGCATGATCTTCAGCGGGAGTTCGAGGCTGATGCTGCTGCTGGCGGCGAAGCGGGTTGTCGCCACGGCGTGAGGGCGCAGAGTCAGGGCTGAGAAGCGGGCTGGTCCGGCGCCTCAGGAACGCAGGGGAGTGAGGGCCTGGGCGGTGTTGTGCGCGGGCTCTGATAACGGAGAGGGGGCAAGGTGGGGACGGTTATACCGCTTTCGGATGCTTCGCGACGGACAGGGTCGTTTCCGGTGGCGACGCTGCTGATCATCGTTGTGAACGCTTTGGTATTTGTGCGGGAGCTGGTTGGGGGCAACGCGTTTGTGGCGCGGTGGGCGGCGATTCCGGCGACGATTTTCACCGGGCACGGGTTGGTGACGATTTTCACGGCGATGTTCATGCACGGGGGCTGGATGCACATCATCGGGAACATGGTTTTCCTGTGGGCGTTTGGGCCGCAGATGGAAGATGCGATGGGGCACGGACGCTACGTAGTGTTCTATTTGGTGGGGGGCGTGGTGGCGATGCTGGCGCAGGTGGCGGGGAGTCCGGGGTCGACGGTGCCGACGCTGGGAGCGAGCGGGGCGATTGCCGCGGTGATGGGGGCGTTCATCGTGACGTATCCGCGGGACCGGATCAAGTCGGTGCTGTGGATTTTTATCTTCGTGCGGGTGACGATGATTCCGGCGGCGCTGCTGATTGGGATTTGGTTTTTGATTCAGCTGTTCAATGCGGGCGCGGTGGCGAATGTGCAGACGGGGGGCGTGGCGTATCTGGCGCACGTGGGCGGGTTCCTTTTTGGAGCGGTGACAGCGCGATTGTGGAGGCGGGGGCCGGTTTGGTCCTGAAGTGGGAAGCGCGGGGCGTGGGTGGGTTGTGACGGGGGCGCACGTTCTTAGAGTCGAGAGTCGGATTGCTCAGACACGGGGCGAGCTAGTCACTAGAGTCAAAGGTGGAAGAGGTTTCAATCATGAAAAGGATTCTGCTGGGACTCGCCCTTGTGTTCTGCTTCGCAGCACCGATTGCGTTGCCGGCGCAGGTCGTGGTGGTTGTTCGTCACCATCACCACCATCATCATCACCATCATCATTACAACCCCAATCGCCAGTAGTTTGCGGTGCGGATCGGAATGAAGCAAGGCAGATCTGATCCGCTCGTGCTCGGTCGTGCAACAGGGAAGTCACTTCATCGTTCAAGTAAGTTCACCGCTCAACAGGCCGGCGCTGCTCCGGGAGGTACAACATGGTCACTATTCTGCTGATTGTTCTGGTGCTGTTCCTGCTCGGTGGCGGAGGCTGGGGATATTCTCGGTGGCGCCGCTAGATCGCACGGTGTCGATGACCGTCGCGTTCAGGTTTCTGAACTAAGTCAGAGGGCCTGAAGTTGTTTCTGCTTAGAGTTTAGGGAAAGCCGCGTATTCCATGCCCTCAAGTACGATTCTGGATGAAGCTCGCCACCTGCATCAGGTGAGCGAGCGTCTTGGCTCGCTGGCTGACGAACATCCCGTCGTGTCGGAAGCGCTCATGGCCATCTCGGGCAGTGTTTGGCACACGGCCATGTTGCTGGAGGTGTTGGTGATGGCGCGGATGGCGCCGCCCCCCGGCACAGCCGAGGCCTGATGGCGAGGCCCCGGTGATGGGTCCGACTGCGCGTGGCTGGCGGGGCAGGATCCGGGGGTGAAGGGGGCGAATTTCAGGGGGGGCGCGCACGTTGGATGCCAGGGTTCGGCAGGGGACTGCAGGACTTGAGGGTGTCCGCCGATGAGGCATGTGAATCAAGAAGGTTCCCGGGTGTGATGGCCAAGGCCAGGTGCATCGTTCAGGGGCCAAATTCACAAAGGGAGTACGGTCATGCCTTTAGGTGTCCTGAACAACATCTCGGCGGTTTACGCGGAAAACAATCTCAACCAGACGCAGGCGAGCCTGCAAAATGTACTCACGCAATTGTCATCGGGGTCGAGGATCAACTCCGGGGCGGACGATCCGGCGGGGCTGTCGATCGCGAATGGGCTGGCCGCGAACGCGGCGGCGCTCACGCAGTCGTCGAGCAACGCGAGCGAGGGCGCGGGCTTTCTGCAGGTGGCGGACGGCGCGCTGTCGCAGGTAACAAGTTTGCTGACCAGCGCAGTGTCGCTGGCGACGGAAGCGGGCGGGGGAACTCTGTCGGGATCGCAGCTGAATGCCGCCGATCAGGAATACCAGGATATTTTGACGCAGATCGGGACCATCGGGCAAACCACGGAATACAACGGCATCAAGGTTTTTACCGCTTCGCAGGCGGGCACGGCGAGCAACGTGGACTTTGAGGGCAACGCGGTCGTGGCGAATCACTACGCCTCGGTTTCGAGCCAGGTGGTCACCCAGGGCGATGCCGGCAGCATTACAGCTGGAGATACTCTGGCGGGCAATGTGGTCATCACCTCCACAGGTGGCAAGGCGGAAGGATCGCAGACCATTAACCTCGCCGATTATCAGGGACTGGCCAGCAGCAGTGCGGCTCAGGTGACCGCGACTCTGGCGCAACTGTCGAAAGCCGTGACGGCCGGGCTGGGGGCAACGACGGGTTCGACGTATATGGCGGCGCTGAGTGCCCAGGGAGTGCTTTCGATCACCACCAGCAGTGAGACGGCAGCCCCGGCCAATGTCACCTTTAGTACCGCCGCTGCGACCAGCACGATCACGTCGTCCGTGCTGCCCACCAATGGCGCTGCGCTGTCCGGAACGCTCGACGTTCTCTCCACCATCCCGGGCGTCAACGGCGGGGCTGCGCAGACTTTGGGCATCAACCTCGGCGCCGCCGCCTACGTTGGGCTGGATGGACCTGCGGGCTCGGCTGCTCAGACGGCCGCATTAGCCAATCTGAATACCGCTCTGAACGCCACTTCGGCGAACGGGGGCTTTGCGCACGCGACGGGTTCGACCTATGCGGCAACCATCACCGCAGGCGGTGCACTGCAGATCACTACCACCCAGCCTCCGGTTGCCCAGGGGCAACCCACGAACGTGGCATTTACCAGCCCCTCGCTCGGGGTCTTCAAGTCCACCCAGGCACTGGGCGCTGGAAACCTATTGACCGGGGACCTGAATATCACGTCGGCCCACGGCACGGCCGGGGCCACTGCAAGCATCGATCTCAGCGCCGCCAAGTATGACGGGCTGACCGGTTCCGGGAGCGCTCTGACAACCGCGGAGACTGCTTTGGGCACCGCGCTGGGCACCGCACTCGCGGCCTCCGGGAACACCTACACGGTGACCGAGGACGGAACGGGCCACCTGGTCATCACCTCCAGCGAGACGGTCGACACAGAAACGCTGGCGGATAACAGCAGCACGGTGCAGCAGGCAACCGCGGCCAGTGGTGAGACTCTTGCGACGACCGGGTCCAATGTAACGACGGCCGTCGGCGAAGCTCTTGCGGCAGGTGCCGGCAGCGATGTTACGGAAACCACCGCGACCACCGGAATTGTGAACATCTACACCAGTGACGGCACCACCGATGGCAGCCAGAACTATTCCGTGACGGTGGGAGCGCTCACCGATGGCAGCGTTGGTACGTCGACGACATCCTCGCCGGCGCAAACCACAAATGTTGCGGTAAGCGAGAATGGCCAAACCGGCGTGGGGGGTATTCTGGCGGGCGCGGGTGCGGGGACCAGCCTGACCGGAACCAACCTGACCAGCCAGGCCGCTGCCGAAGCAGCCCTGCAGACGGTGGGCGACGCGATCAACGCGGTTGCCTACCAGCGTGGCCAGGTGGGAGCGAACATCAACGAACTGACGGCGGCATCGAACATCGCCAGTTCGCAGATGACGAACATCACAGCGGCGCAGAACACGATTTCGGCGACGGACTATGCGGCGGCCACGTCGAACATGTCGAAGTACGAAATTCTGACGCAGACGGGGATCAGCGCGCTGGCGCAGGCGAACAGCACGCAGCAGATGGTGACCAAGCTATTGCAGCAGTAATTTCAAGACTGAAAGTTACACCTACGGGGAGCCTTCCCGGTTGCGGCGAGCGGTAACCAGCTTGCCGGGATTGGGTGGGGGCTCCCCGCTTTTTTTGTGATGAGGGATGAGCAAAGTCAGGCAAGCGCCTGGGGCAGGGCCTCTTCCCAGAGTCCCTGGGCTTTCAGGATGAGTTCCACAACCTCGCGTGCGGCGCCCCGTCCGGCAAGGCGGCGAGTCGTGTAGTGGCAGACCGCAGCTAACTCGGGTGCACCGTCGGCGACGCATACTGCGAATCCGGCTCGCTGTGCCAAAGGGATGTCGGGAAGATCGTCGCCCATATAGGCAACTTCTTCTTCGGTGACGCCAGCCCTTCTCACGCACTCCTCGAAGGCCACGGTTTTCTTCGCCTGTCCGAGAAACACAAAATCGACCTTCAGTTCTTCAGCACGCCTGGCGACGGCCGGCGACTGGCGGCCGGTGATGAAGCCGGTTTGGATGCCCATGGTGTGGGCGAGCGACAGTCCCTGCCCATCTTTCGCGCTGAAGACCTTCATTTCGGAGACAGGAGGGGTGGCGGAAGGGTCAGCGGCAACCGTTGAAATGAGGCAGACCCCACCGTCGGTCAGGGTGCCATCAACGTCCATCAGAAAAAGTTTGATCTTACGGGCACGGGCCAGCACGTCGGGTGAAGCGACGGGCGCGGGGGCGCTGTCGACCTCGTTGGCGGGCGAGAGGTTGCTACTTTGGGGAGCGATGGACGAGCGGTCCTGCATCAGGCTTCTCCTTATGCCACAGTTCGAGAGTCTTAGAACGGCAGTGTGACATTATGGTTGATTCTCTTCCATTCCAGGGAGCTGGGCACCCGCACCTCGCGCTATTTGATCGTGAGGAGGGCGGCCATGGTGGCGGTTCGGTCGTGGAGGTTCTGGAGGCAGAGGATTTCGATGGCGGAGTACTGGCGGCGGGAAGAGGAGAGGAAAGCGGTGCGCGGGCGCAGTGCCAATTTGGGAGAAATACGGTACTGAAGGGTTGAAGTCCGGCAACGAGTTGTACCTCAGCAGATAGCAGAAGACTACGCTTCTTGCTGTGGGGTGAACCTGGCTGCGGAGCGTTTGGGGGTGTGCGGTTCGGTTCTCTTCTCAGACGGGCTATTTTATCCTTGTGCTTCTGTCATTGTGCTCCTGTCATTGTGCTCCCCTTCAAAGAATTGAGTTTTCGGCGAGCGGTGGAGTCATTCGTGCCCTGATACCAAAACCGAGTTTCTCCGCAAGCTGTGAAGCCCATTCAATTTTGCGTTATTTGCGGGACGGCTCAAAGGCTTGGGAAAGAGTCGCCAGGAGGGGAGTGAGACCGTCCCTCAGGGGCTGAAGCCGAATTTTCTGTTTGTTGCTGTTACGGCACGGCTGAAGGCGGTGCCCCTTCAAAGAATTGGGGTTTTCTGCGAGTGGTGGAGTCGTTCGTGCCCTGATACAAAACCGAGCTTCTCCGCAAGCTGAGAAAGTCGTGCCCTGATCCGGGATGCGGCTGGAATGGAGAGGAAAGCGGTGCGAGGGCGCAGTGCCAATTTGGGAAAAATACGGTACTGAAGGGTTGAAGTCCGGCAACGAGTGGTACGAACAGCAGGTGGAGGAGACTAAGCTTCTTGCTGTGGGGTGAACCTGGCTGGGGGGCGTGGGGGTGTGGCGTTGCGGTTGGGGGAGCGGCGTTGCGGTTGCGGTTCATTTCTCAGACGGGCTATTCCGTCATTTCGTCATTGTGCTTCTGCAGACAGCCCCGCGCCGGGGTTGAGCTCGCGGGCGAGGAAGATGCGGGCGAGGGACCAGTCGCGCTTGACGGAGCGCGGGGCGACCTGGAGGATGGCGGCGATCTGGTCGACGGAGAGGCCGCCGAAGTAGCGGAGCTCGACGACGCGAGCCTGGCGGGGGTTTTGAGCGGCGAGGCGGGTGAGAGCCTGATCGATGGAAGTGATTTCGTCGAGGCGGTCGGGGGAGACGGCGAGGTCGTCGTTCATCTCGACGCGATGGAGGCCACCGGCGCGGCGCTCGGCGTTGTGCTGGCGGGCGTAATCGACGAGGACCTGGCGCATGACGTGAGCGGCGAGGCCGATGAAGTGGGCGCGGTTGTTCCAGTCGATGTCTTCGCCGGCGAGGCGGAGGTAAGCTTCGTTGATGAGGGCGGTGGCCTGGAGAGTGTGGTCAGGGCGCTCGCGGCGCATGTAGGCCTTGGCGAGGCGGTGCAACTCAGAGTAGACGAGGGGGAGGAGACGGTCGGCGGCGGCGGAGTCGCCGGCGTGCATGGCTTTGAGGAGCTGGGTGACTTCGCCCGGATCGGGTTGCAGGGGAAACCTCCGTCGATGACCGCATACTAACGCGGCGGCCTGCGCCGTGGGTAAAGCACGGGCAGGCCGATCGGAGACGGGGGGTGGGGGAGCGGCTTTCCGGGGAGGTCCGGTGCGGATCGGCTACAGAACGAACCTGGGGGTGGCTTGGTTGAGCCCACCCCGCAGGAACCGGCGGCGACAAAGCTACGGCACCTTGGCTGCCGTGATATTGCCGTTGGTTGCCAGGACAATTCCGTTCGAGGCGGGAGCGCGGCAGACGAGGTAAAGTTCCGTCGACCCCGAGACGCTGTACCACCCGTAGAACGAAAGCGTGACAAACCCGTCAGAAGGAATCGTTGCTATGGAGAGCAGTCCGTACGGCAGCCCTGTCGGGCTGCCTGCCGCAGTCGACATCCAGCAATTTACCGTTACCGGCTGGGTGGCAGAAGTGTAGAAGGATTGCTGGCCGCCAATGGTGAAGTTCCCGGCCTGCCCTACAATCACGGCATTGACCGTTACGTACCCCCCTGACTGCAAATAAGAGTCGCCGCTTGTGTTGTGTGAATAGATCTGCGCGGAGGCGGTGTGCGCGGTGGCGAGGATGGTTGCGGCCGCGAAGGCGGCCAGGACGAAGGTGCGGATGCTGGATTTCATGGTGGTCTCTCCTTTTGGATAGCGGCCTTGATGACCGCCTTCACTGATGAGTGCGCGGTGGGCGGGAAAAAGGGGCAACGGGACGGGGGTTATTTTGCGAAGTTTCGGCGGAGGGTTGAGGAGACCGGTGGGACTTGGTGGAACGAGTTGCGGGGTGGCTCGGTTGAGCCACCCCGCGGACCAACTGCAGCAACTACTTCACCTGGGTTGCGGTGATAGTGCCATTGAAGGTGGTGACAACTCCCTGGCCATAGTACCGGCAGACCACCCAGATGTTTGTCGGAGCAGTCGCCACGTAGTACCCGTTGAGGGGAATCGTGACGTATCCACCAGGGGCCTGGATCGTAGTCCAGGAAGCGGGTCCGTCGACCAGCGGAGTGCTGCCGCCCGCCTGGGTCGAAGTGTAGCAATAGACGGGCTGCGCTTCGGTTGTGGAATAAGCCAGGGCGGATTCCTGTCCCCCGATGATGTAGGTCCCGGCGTTCGGCAGGGTCATGACGTTGACCGATGCGAGGCCTCCCTGAGGGAGGGTATGGCTGAGGTATTCGACACTCACCGCAAAGGACTCTGCGGAGGCGAAATGCGGGAAGGCTGTGAGTGACGCGGCCGCGAAGGCGGCCAGGACGAAGGTGCGGATGCTGGATTTCATGGCGGTTCTCCTTTTTGGATAGCGGCCTTGACGACCGCCTTCACTGGAGAACGCGCAGCGGGGCGGGAAAAGGGGCAAACGAATTGAGAATTATTTTTTGCAGGGGATTGGCAGGGTTGGGCGGGGCTGGCCAGGGG
>JBEKIN010000135.1:0-11023 GCA_050011735.1 Acidobacteriaceae bacterium
GGGCGCACAGGGCGCACAGGGCGCACAGGGCGCACAGGGCGCACAGGGATTGGACGTTGTTTCTGGGCAGAGGGACAGAAGCGATACAGCGCCCATCGTGCCGGTGGTAGGCTCGGTTGCATCCATGAAGATGGCAAAGTGTGCGCTGAGCGCGGGGGCCGGGCCCGTCTTGCTGGCGGCCTTGCTGATGGTTGCCGCTGGATGCTCGGGCAATTCGCAGAGGCAGTTGCCGCCTGCGCCGGTGACCAGCGCGACGGCTCCGCACCAGATCACCTATACGACGAATTTTCCGTTGAAAGAAGATCCGATCTCGGAGTCGGGACGCTGGATGGGCGGAAGAACCGTGGGCATCGATTGGGGAGATGTCTCGACGACGCGCGGATTCGCCTTTGGGCGCGCGGGGCCGAAAGAGTATGCCGATTCAGTGGCGCTGCTCGCCGGCAACTGGGGGCCGAATCAGGCGGTGGAGGCGGTGGTCGACCGGGGGCATGTCTTCCGGGCTCCTGAAGTGTCGTTGCGGCTGCGCTCGACGCTGGCGGCGCATCGCTGCACAGGCTACGAGATCTCCAGTTCGCTGCGGCAGGATGACACCGCGTATCTCATCATCGTCCGCTGGAATGGGCCGCTGGCGGATTTCACCTATCTGCTGAACGTGACGGGATACCAATACGGCGTGACCACGGGCGACGTAGTGAAGGCGACGATTGTGGGCGACGTGATCACGGCCTACAAGAACGGCGTGCAGATGGGCCGTGCAAAGGACGCTACGTTTCAAACCGGGCAGCCCGGCTTCGGATTCAATGAAGCGAAGAACGGCGACTACGGCTTTACGCGGGTGACGGTGACAGCGAGCGATGGGGGGCCGTGAGGACGAAGAGGCCGACAGCAGTCGCGCGAAAAAAGACGGAATTGGACCGGGAAATCCCGCTACAGTAAAGCAAGTGGCTGCCGCCAGGCAGGGGGCCTGTAGCTCAACGGTTAGAGCAGGGGACTCATAATCCCTTGGTTGGGGGTTCAAATCCCTCCGGGCCCACCATTCATAAGAACAACCTGAGGACGGCTGGTCATCCTACATGACCGTCCTGTGACGTGGATTGTGACGTGCCAGCGCGGGGGCCATTTTGTTATCCGCCACAGCCCGGAGATTGAGGCTGGAAGGCCATTTACCCTGAAAACACTGCTGCGCATCTGCGATGTTTTCGAGGTGACACCGGAAACGCTGCTTCGCGGCTTCGCAAGAAAGAGTGCGGGAGAGCTTGATCACTGATGCCTTTGGATAACATGAATGTCCATTCGGCTGCGCTGAGGTCACATTACTTTCCGTGCGACAGAAGAGTGTGCCATGCCTGCATAAATACCATAGCCATTGCCCAGAATAAGAAGACAACGACAACCGCAATGCCCACCCATTGCAGGAGTGCAGGGACACGGAACTGCGCATGATTTCGCCGGCCATGACTCTTCGGGCGCCGTGACTGCATAACTACCACTATCAGGCTGTCACCAGTCGACCCAGAAGTGCGGACCATCGGATTTGTGCGAAAGATATGTCGCCGCTATCCCGCGACTACAAATCGACTGTCGAAAGATCACGACCAGCGCCTCTAAAGATACGCCGCTCCCCGCGGCTACGGGCAATACACTCAGACAGTAACCTGGGTTCTTCCCGGACAGAAACAGCGTTCGCGAATCATTGATGGCCAGCGGAACCTGTTCCGTTCTGAATTTTGCCAGGGCGGCGGATACTTCCGCGCCGGTAGCGTAGCTGTCCTGTCCGGATCGATGGAAATCTCAAATCGCAAATGACTCCCGACTTCATAACTGCGAAACAGTTCCCGGCTGCATTGTGCCTCGCGACCCTGCTGGCGTGGGGTATTCCACGCGCCACAGCTCAGCAAAGCTATACCTGGGACCAGATCGAAGCCAAATTCGAAGCCGACAATCCCGCGCTGAAGGCGGATCAGTCCGACGTCGACGAGATGAGGGCGGAGGAGATTACCGCCTACCTGCGGCCCAATCCGCAGTTCGCCATGACTGCGGACGGCACCCAGATCGCGCCGCACAACGATACCTGGCAGCCGCTCAGGGGTACATATATGGTTCCCAATTTCAGCTATCTCCACGAGCGCGACCACAAACGCGAGTTGCGTTTGAAGACCGCGCAGGAGGGGGCGCAGATCGCGGGCTCGCTGCATGAGGATCTGAATCGCAACATGCTGTTTACGCTGCGGGCCGCGTTTGTGCAGGTGCTGGAGGCCAAGGCCATCGTCGACCTCTCGAAGCAGGAACTCGATTATTACGACCACATCATCGATATCAGCCGGGATCGCTTTAAGGCCGGCGATCTTGCAGAGATCGACTTCGACAGAATCGAGCTGCAGCGTGTGCAGTACGAATCGGACCTTCAGGCGGCCGAAGTGAACCTGCGCACCTCGAAGATTCAGCTCCTGCAGCTGCTCGACGACAAGACGCCGATCGACCAGTTCGATGTGCAGGGGCCTTTCGATTTTGCCGACCAGCTGCAGCCTCTGGACGCATTCCACCAGATCGCGATCGACAACCGACCCGATCTGCGCGCGGCGTTGCAGTCAGTGCAGCAGGCGGATACGAATCATAAGCTGGCGATCGCCAACGGATCGACCGATCCGACCTTCGGCGCCTGGTACACCTGGAACTCGTCGAACAACAACCCGAACGGCCTGCAGACCCTGGGGTTGAGCGTAAGCATGCCGTTGCGCATCTTCGACCGCAACCAGGGAGAGAAACTCAGGACGCAAATCGACATCGCACGCAATCAACAGCTGGAAGATGCGACGCGCGCCCAGGTCTTCAGCGATGTGGATTCGGCCTACGCCCTGGTGAACAGCAACCTGATTCTGCTGCGCCCCTACCACGACAAGTATCTGGCCGAGGCGCTGAAGGTCAGGGAAACCGTGACCTACGCCTGGCAGCGCGGAGGAGCTTCGCTGATGGACTTTCTGAACGCGCAGAGCGACTACCGCAATGTGCAGATGGCCTATCAGCAGTTGGTGGGCGCTTATTTGACCGCGGCCAGCCAGCTAAATATGGCCGTGGGACGCGAGGTGATTCAGTGAACACCCGAAAGATTCTGCAATCCGCTGCCTGCCTGACGGCGTGCCTCATGCTCGTGGCTTGCGGAAAGAAATTCGATCCCGCCGATGGCGCGGCCCCGCCCGCCCAGGTCATCGAATCCGGCAACGGGGATGTGGTCACTGTGGAAAATCCGGAGCAGTTCACGCTGGTGATGGCGGATCAGGTAGAAGCTGCGGCGCGGCTCAATGTAACCGGCTCGGTGAATCCAGATATCAACCGCGAAGTCCCGGTCATCTCCCTGGCCAGCGGGCGCGTCGTCGACATTCGCACCCGGCTCGACGACAACGTGAAGAAGGGGGATCTGCTGCTGAAGGTGCAGAGCCCGGACATTACGAACGCCTTTGATACCTATCTGAAGGCCGTCAACGACGAACATCTGGCCAACAAGACGTATTTGCGGGCCAAAGACCTCTACGCGCACGGCGCAATTGCGCTTGAAATCCTGGAGCAGGCCCAGGACACCGAAGACGACGCGAAAGCCGACCTGACAGCCGCGGAACAGCAGCTGGAGACACTGGGCGTCCAAAAGGATCACCCCTCGGACATCGTGAACGTGTATGCGCCCATTTCGGGGGTGATCGTCGCGCAGAATGTGACCAACGCCGCGGCGGCAGGCGTGACCTATTCGGGATCCCCAACGGCATTCACCATCGCCGATCTGTCTGTCGTGTGGCTTATATGCGATGTATACGAGAACGATCTACCGAAGGTTCATCTCGGGCAAGAGGCGCAGATCAGGATCAACGCGTACCCGGACAAAGTGCTGACCGGCCATATAAGCGACATCGGTCCGGTGCTCGACCCGACCATCCGCACCGCTAAGGTGCGCGTCGAGGTCCCGAATCCCGGAATTCTCCGCCTGGGCATGTTCGTCACCGCGACGCTTGAGAGCCGGACCATTCAGACGTTTGCACTCGTTCCGTCTTCCGCAATTCTGCACCTGCACGACCGCGACTGGGTATTCGTGCCCGCCGGCCAGGGGCACTTCAAACGCGTTGTCGTCGATGCGGGCGAAACGCTGCCTGGGAACAGACAGGAAATCCTCTCCGGCATCGCGCCCGGCCAGCAGGTGGTGAAGGACGTTCTCCAGCTGGAAGCCACGCAGGAGGCGCAATGATCCGAAGAGTTGTCGATTTCGCGCTCCAGAACCGCTTTCTGGTTCTGGCCATCGCGGTCCTGTTGTTTGCCTGGGGCATCGTCTCGTTCCATCGGCTTCCCGTCGAAGCCTATCCCGACGTAGCCAACAACTACGTCGACGTCATCGCGCAGTGGCCGGGAATTTCCGCCGAGCAGATTGAGCAGCAGGTCACCATCCCACTGGAAACGGTCATGAACGGGATTCCGGGAGTCGCCCATGTCCGCTCATGGTCGATCTTCGGACTCTCGACGGTGGAGATGGTTTTTGGCGAGGAGACCACTAATTTCGAGAACCGCGAACGGGTGCTGGAGCGGCTGTCCCAGGTCAGTTTGCCGCCCGGTGTGATTCCCCAGATGGGAACGGACTGGAGCCCGGTCGGCCAGATCTATTTCTACACGCTCCAAAGCACGAACCCGGAATTCGACGTAATGAACCTGAAGTCCCTCGAAACCTGGGTGATCGAGAAGAATCTGAAGTCCGTTCCGGGCGTACCGGATACGAACCCCTTCGGTGGTCCCACCCGCGAGTATCAGGTTCGCGTCGACCCGGACAAACTGGTTTCTTACGGGCTGAGCATCGCTCAGGTGGAGCAGCAGCTCACCAGTAACAACGGCAACGCGGGTGGCAGCTTCATCGAAGCCGGTCTGCAGCAGATCAACGTACGCGAAGTGGGCCTGGTCAGGGACCTCCAGGACATCGAAAACACCGTGATTACGAACAAGGCCGGCACGCCGCTCCGGGTGAAGGACATTGCCGTGGTCACCCAGGGCCCGGAGATTCGGCTGGGTCAGTTCGGCCGGGCGATTCGCCGTGAGGATGGAAAAGTCGTCGATAACGACGACGTGGTTTCGGGCATCGCCGTGCTGCAGAAGGGCGACGATGCGCAGCCCACTCTGGAAGGCATCCACAAGAAGGTACAGCAGCTGAACGACCAGATCCTGCCGAAGGGAGTGAAGCTTGTCCCCTTTATCGACCGGAGCGATCTGCTGCGCTTCACCACGCATACCGTGCTGCGTAACCTGAGCGAGGGCATCGTTCTGGTCGTGATTATTCTGTTTCTCTTCCTGGGCAACGCGCGCGGCGCGCTGATCGTTGCCCTCACCATCCCTTTCTCGTTATTGTTCGCCGCGATTTGTCTCGATCTGAAGCAAATTCCCGCCAATCTGCTCTCGCTGGGCGCGCTGGACTTCGGCATGGTGGTCGATGGCACGGTGGTGATGGTGGAGAACATCGTTCGACACCTGAGCCACAACGGAACGGATAGCCGCACGCCCCGAGAGAAAATCAGTGAGGCCGCTCATGAGGTCCAGCGGCCGGTCTTCTACGCGATCCTGATCATCATTACGGCTTACCTGCCGATCTTCACGCTGCAGGCGGTGGAAGGGCGGCTGTTCCGGCCCATGGCGTGGACGGTAGCCTTTGCCCTGCTCGGCGCTTTACTTTTTTCCATGATCATCGCTCCGGTTCTCTCCAGCCTTCTGTTCCGCAAAGGCGCAAAGGAATGGAGGAATCCAGCGATGGAATTCCTCAGGAACCACTACCGGAAGGGCGCCACGTGGGCAATTCATCATCACGCCTTCACGATCGGCGTGGGCGTAACGGGGCTGATTCTTGCCGTCTACCTCGCGTTTGGCGGCGTCATCGGCTCTGAGTTCCTACCTCATTTGGATGAGGGCGCGTTGTGGGTGCGCGGCACTCTGGCGCAGAGCACAGGACCGTCGGAAGGCATCCGCGTCGCCAATGAGGCGAGAATTCTGCTCTGCTCCTTTCCGGAAACGACCGAGTGCACCAGTCAGACAGGACGACCCGATGACGGGACCGACCACACCGGCTTCTTCAACACGGAATTCTTCGTGGGCCTGAAGCCGAAGGAGCAGTGGCGCCCCGTGTTTCATGAAAACAAAGATGACCTGATCGCCGCCATGACTCTGGATCTGACAAAGAAGATTCCAGGCGTCGTGTGGGGGTTCTCGCAGCCGATCGAGGACAACATGGAAGAGGCGGTCAGCGGCGTAAAGGGCGAACTGGCCACCAAGGTCTACGGAAGCGATCTTCACGAGCTCGAAGACAAAGCGAATGAGGTTGCCGCGGTGATGAGCCGTGTGCGAGGTATCGCCGACCTTGGGGTCTTTCAGGTTACCGGCCAGCCCGACCTGGTCTTCCAGGTGGATCGCAGGTCAGCTGCGCGTTTTCAAATCAATGTCGCCGACATTCAGGACGCGATCCAGACCGCCGTCGGCGGCAACGCCCTCACCCAGGTGCTGAAGGGCGAGGAATCGTATAACCTCACGCTGCGCTATCTCCCTCAGTATCGGGATTCGCGGGAAGCGATCGACAACATCCGCCTGCTGTCGCCCTCGGGAGAACGGGTTTCGCTCGCCCAGCTTTGCACGGTGAGAGAGGCGGACGAGGGCTCCGAGATTTACCGCGAGAACAACGAGCGCTATGTAGCGATCAAGTACAGCGTGCGCGGCCGCGCGCTGGGCGACGCGGTACGAGAAGCCATCGACAAGGTCAACGCCCAGGTGAAACTTCAGCGTGGGTATCACATTGGATGGGAGGGCGAATACCAGAGCGAGGTGCGCGCTGAGGCGCGCATGCTGATTATCGTTCCCATCACCGTACTGCTGATTTTCATCATCCTCTATTCGATGTACCGGTCTTTCAAGTGGGCGCTCCTGATTCTCGCCACAGTGGCGATGGCCAGCATCGGGGGATTGCTGGTCCTGCTGATCACGCGCACCAACTTCAGCGTGTCATCGGAAGTCGGGTTCCTGGCTCTCTTCGGCGTCTCCGTGCAGACCGGGGTGATCATGCTGGAGTACATCAACCAGCTGCGGGCCCGCGGACATTCCGTCGAAGAAGCCGCGGTCGAGGGCGCTGTGCTGAGGCTGCGCCCCATCATGATGACCATGCTGGTGGCCACCCTGGGACTGCTTCCCGCCGCTATGTCGCACGGTATCGGCTCAGATTCGCAGCGGCCTTTCGCCATCGTCATCGTCGGCGGCCTAATCGCCGATCTGGTCATGAGCATCTTCCTGCTGCCGACGCTCTATGTCTGGATCGCCAGTGACAGAGATGTTCTCCCGGTACCGGAGTCGCAGGAGTTCGAGAACTGAGGGCCCTACGGAGCTTCGACCATGAGAGCGAGCCACTCAGGCGATCTCGTCGTTGTCGAGCCAGTCATGCGAATGTCGTTCCAGAGCGAGTCGCACCAACTGGCTGCGCGTGCGCACGCCGGTTTTATCGAACAACTGCTGCAGAGCCGCCTTTACTGAGCTCTCGGAAATGTGAAGCGTATCCGCGATCTTCTTGTTGCCTGACCCTTCCAGGACGCAATTCAAAACCGCCTTTTCGCGACTGCTGAGCGAGGTCTTGCCTGATTCCTCTGCGGACTTTCGGCTGACCCGTTCAACCACGGGTCTAACGGCGCGCGGGTCAAGCCACATCTCTCCGTCCATCACTCTTCGAATGGCCTCAGCCAGCTGCGAAGGAGGGCTATGCTTCAGGAAGATTCCCGAAGCGCCCTGTTCGAGCACGCCCATCATTCCCGCGCTGCTCATTCCGGCTGTCACCATAAGGACCCGCGGCTGGATTCTCCTGCGGCGTATCTCTTCGAGCAACCGGGAGCCGAGTTCCGTTTCCAGGTCGTAGTCGAGCAAAACCACGTCGACTCGTTCGCGATCGAATATCTCCACCGCATCCCGCAGATGACCACAGTTCCCGACGATGCGGAAGTCAGGTTCCGCCGCCAGCAGGCGAATCAGACCTTCGCGGAACAGGCTGTGGTCGTCGACCACAAGCAAGTGGATTTCCGTGCCCGTTCTCTCTTTCACCGCCTGGCTCCGGGAATGCGTTGGACAATCTGGTTCACGAACTCACCCGGAACATAGTGAGAACCACCGAAGTATGATTTACATCCTGCCCGACGATAAATATGCGACTGCGATGCAAACTGGCCTGCTGCAAGGCACGCCTGAATCTGAGTATAAGGATTCCCCCCTTTCGATCATCCCTGATCTTTCGATACGGTCCGGCGATCATTTGGCCATCCGGAGGGTTTGACGGGGTCAGAGGGACGCACCAACCGGTAATATCTGAACCATCTGAACCGGCCGGGCGTTGTTTTTGAAAAGGCAAGCGCAATCTTATGGATGTTCTCGGCACATATTCCCGCGCCAATCGACGAGGTCTGTTGATCGCGGCCGCAGTTCTCACCGGCGCCATCGCGGCGGTGGACTGGTACACAAGGCCATTCATCTCGATCGGATTTCTGTACCTCTTTCCGGTGATGCTGGTCAGCGGCATTTTGAGGCGATGGCAGATCGTGACAACCGCCATTGGTTTCGCCGTCCTGCAGGAGCTTTTCAGCAACCTGCCCCTTGACAGCGCAATTCCGCGACTGGTTTTCTCCGGGCTGGGCTTTGCCGGCACCGGCTTATTTATGTTCGAACTCCTCCGCAACCGGCGTATGGTTTTGGCTCACGTGGACGAAATCGAAGATCAGATTCAGCAGCGGAGACAAGCCGAAGAGCAGCTCCGGCTGCTCGTCGACACCAGTCCCGCCGCGATACTCACCGCGGGTTCGTCCGGCGAAATCCTGCTCGCCAATGAAGCCGCACAGGAGCTGTTTGGCACCGAAGGCCATGATTTGCGCGGCCGGCGCATCGCGGACTACGTTCCGGCGCTTTTCTCCGCTTTACACTCCGGTCAGTCGCGTTTGTACCGGACAGCCCTGCAGTGTCGCGCGCAGCGAGGCAGCGGAGAGACGTTTCTCGCCGGAACCTGGTTTTCCACGTATCGCTCGCCGACCGGGAACAGGCTCGCGGCAATCGTTGTCGATCTTTCTGAGGAACTCTACAACCGCGAGGATTTGAGTCTCGACTACCTGTTGAAGAACGCGCGGATTCTGATGAGCGGCGTCTCTCACGAAGTTAGAAACCTCGCCGGAGCCGCGCTGGTCCTTCATCAGAACCTCGGCAGGGTAACAGCATTGAGCGGAAACGAAGATTTTGTCGCGCTGGGCACGCTGATGCACGGCCTCGATAAACTGTCGGCGATGGAACTGGCGAGCTCTCCCGAAGAGGAGCGCCAGTTGGTTGACCTCGGTTCAGTCCTCGACGAATTGCGAGTCCTTCTTGAGAGCATTTGCCGCAAAGAGGGTATCGAACTGGAATGGGCAGCGCCCGACGTCACGCGCTCCGTGTGGGCCGATCAGTACGGACTGATTCAGGTCTTCCTGAACCTCGCGAAGAACAGCCGGCGCGCCCTCGAAAATGCTCCGGTAAAGCGAATCAGGATCACCACAGTGCAGGGAAATCACTCTTTTGTCATTCGCTTCGAGGACACCGGCCCGGGAATCTCCAATCCCGAGACTCTCTTTCGTGCGTTTCAGCGCGATGCCGAGGCAACCGGCCTGGGTCTCTACGTCTCACGCGCTCTGATGAAGAGTTTTGGCGGGGATCTTTCCTTCGAGCCGAGAGAACAAGGCTGTTGCTTTGCGGTAACCCTGCAGACTCCGACGCAGGACAACAGGTCGGTCGCCCTTTCGGGCTAGGTTCCGGAGAAACTCATAATCCCCTGGTTGGAGTTTCAAATCCCTACGGGCCTACCGGCAGGCAGGCTCGTTTTCAACGAGCGCATTGGCTGGCACTCAGCCACGAACGCAGATCTGGCCACGAAACCGGTCCGGGACGCAAATCATGGAAGAACCATGACCGGAGCCTGCCAGAACGCGGCCTTGTTGCCCGATGGATCGAGGACGGTGACCTGGCAGTCGTACGCACCGGAGGCGAGCTTGTTCAGCGGAATATCGAAAGCCAGAGGCATGGTTTTCACGCGGTTGTCCCAGCCCTCGGTGATCTGCATCGGACGCGTTTCGAATACCTTCGCGGGACCGCGATAGAACGCGACATAGGCGACGAGAGGCTGCGTCTGGGGCGCGCCCTGCTCGTAGGCCTGCACATACACGTAAAGATTCTGATCCTGCCGGAAGACGCGCGTCACGCTGGGTATGAGCTTCGCGCCGTCGTGGATCAGGGGATTGACGGATTCCTCGGCTAGCTGCTGTTTGGTCTTTTCCGCGTTGTAGACGGCGTTCTTCAGATCCACGCGCTGGCTGCTGAGCACCACGGAGCTGAGGGGGAGCCGCTGTACCTCCTTGTTCAGGTTCGGGATAACAAAGCTGGCCTGGTAGGTTCCGATCCTCCCGGTTTCGTCGTCGCGGGCAAGAAACTTGATGGTGTAGTTGCCGGGAAGCAGCGTGAACCCAGTGTCGTATTCGATGGGGCGTTTGGCTAATTCTTCTGCGGTAGTATCGCTGAGCCGTATATCGACCTTGTCACGCAGATTAGTGACGGTCATACCGCCGAAGTCGTCTTTGATCTCGCCAATAAAGTCGATCAGCGTGTGTTCGGCGCCGCGCTTGCGAGCGAGGGCTAGCTCACGGCCGGGAATCTTGACCACGATGGGGACGAAATACTCGGCGCGATTGAGCTGGAAGTAATCGATCTCCATGGCGATGGTAAGTTCCGTGATGGGATCGCTCAGCATGAGCGCGTCTTCTAACTGGCGTTCTTTGTCCGCGGCATTGAATTTCGCGAAGACCTTGCCGGCAAAGTAGCCCTGGCGGTAATCGAGCGAGGCGGTGGGGTCGGAGGCCAGGGAAATATGGATGCGTCGGAACTTTCCGTCCTGCGTGCTGTCGGTGGTGTAGTAGCCGAGGATGTAATAGCTGGAGACGGACTGCTCCGCCTGGTGGATTCCTTTGGT
>JBEKIN010000136.1:0-10988 GCA_050011735.1 Acidobacteriaceae bacterium
CACCTCCCGCAGGTACTGCGGAATCGCAGTGTCTCCCGTCTCGCGTTCCGTCCACGCCTCCTGCGTGGTGATCGCAATCCCTTCCTCCAGCGTCTCCGGATAATGCGTCCGAATCTCCGACCCAATCCGATCCTTCAGCGGCGTCACAATCTTTCCGCGCGCCGTGTAGTCCTCCGGGTTCGCGCTGAACACCAGCGCCACATCCAGCTCCAGCCGCACCGGGTAGCCCTTAATCTGCACATCGCCTTCCTGCATGATGTTGAACAGCGCCACCTGAATCTTCCCCGCCAAATCCGGCAGCTCGTTCACTGCAAAGATTCCGCGATTCGCCCGTGGCAGCAGCCCGTAGTGCATCGTCATCTCGCTCGCCAGATCGTGCCCGCCCCTCGCAGCCTTGATTGGGTCGAGATCCCCAATCAGATCCGCCACCGTCACGTCCGGCGTCGCCAGCTTCTCCACGTAGCGCTCGTCGCGCGATATCCACTCCAGCCGCGTCGCGTCGCCGCATTCCTCCATCAGGTCCCTGCATCGCCGGCACAGCGGGTAATAAGGATTGTCCCGAATCTCGCATCCCGCCACATACGGCATATGCTCGTCCAGCAACGCCGTCAGCGCGCGCAGGATGCGGCTCTTTGCCTGTCCCCGCAGCCCCAGCAGAATAAAGTTCTGCCGCGACAGCACCGCGTTCACAATCTGCGGCACCACCGTATCCTCGTACCCGATAATCCCCGGGAACACCGGCTCCTTCGCCTTCAGCCGCGCAATCAGGTTCTCGCGCATCTCGTCTTTCACCGTGCGCGTGCGCAGCCGTGTCTCGCTGTATTCGCGGCTCCCGCGCAGCTCGCCCAGCGTTTGCGGCAGGTGCGCTGTCCGTGAATGCTCTGTGCGGCTGGGTGTGCTCTGTCGAGTCGCCATCGATACTCCTGTCCCTTTTGTGCGCTGCCTGGGGTGTGCCTCTACGTTGGACGCCCGAAGCGCCCGCGCTGTCTCACTTGAATTAGTGTATGGGGAAACCCTGCTGCGCTGCCCGGCTCACATCTTCCTTCGCGCGCAGCCGCGGCAGCATCTCGTTATAGAAGTTCCGCAGCCGCGCGGTCCGGTCCGCATCCGAACGGCTCGCCAGCAATTGCTGCTTGAAACTCAGGTCCGAAGGCAGAGCGTCCGCCAGCTGAAACGCCACCGGCGCGTTTAGATCCACATGCATCGCCGGGGTTTGAATCCCCGCTAGGTGCAGCGTCGCAAAATGCAGCGCCGCGCAATCCTCCCGGTCCGTCCGGGTCGAACCCGCACCCTCATCCTCGAAAAACTCCACATCGGCCTGCAAAAACTCCCGCGATTCGTCCAGTCCGTCAATCTCGAATCGCTTCACTCCCTCGCAGAGAATATCCATCTGCCCGTCGGCGAAACGCTCCACCACCCGCACGATCTGCGCCGTGCAGCCGATGATCGCCATCTGATCCCCGTCCGACCGCACCACCCCAAACGGCTTGTTTTCCCGCAGGCATTCGCCCACCATCTCCCGATATCGCTTTTCGAAGATGTGCAGCGGCAGCGCCGCGCCCGGAAAAAGCACCGTCTCCAGGGGGAACAGGGGAATTCTCATGATTGTGCCATTATGATCGCGTCTTGCCTCCCCGTCTTGCACATTACGGACTCACTCCGCATTTTGTTCTGCAGTACCTCACCCGCCGTTACCAGCACGCATTCCCGCGCCCCCTGTTGCCGGTCTGCGGTTTCCTGATCACTGTTCACTGTGCACTGTTCACTATTCACTGATCATTGAATTCCTCCAGCATCGCCTGCATCTCCCGCAGCGCGTGCTGATTCCCGGTCCTCCGAGCGCACTCCATCCCTTCCGCCAGCCGCTGCTTCGCCTCCGCGTCGCGTCTCGCCTTCGCCAGCGTCTGCGCTGCCATGAAATACCCCGCAGTGTAATCCGGATGATCCGCCACCAGGTGCCCGAACTCAGCCAGCGCGGCCTCCGTCTCCCCGCGACCCGCATATTCCATCGCCAGCCCATAGCGCGCGAACGCATTCTTCGGATCCTGCTCCAGAATCCCCTTCAAATTCGCAACTTTATCCATGCTGCTCCCGTCATCCTTAACTACCTCTATCATTCCCCCGCACCATCCTGCGTTGCAACGAGACACTGCGGTTACCCCACGCATGCGTTACTCACGCTTTTCTGTTGTGAGCGGGCAGTTCGCGGCAGTATCGTGGATACGCCACTCGGAACGCCTCTCAGCGGCTCCGCAAACATACAGTTCCGGACCCATGCGGTCCCGGGAGAGTACGAAAATGCTTCAGTTTCGGGCCCAATATTGCACTTTGCGTATAGCTCTGCCAGCCACCCTGCTCTTCCTGTCGGCTGTACTCTCCGCGTCTGCCCAGGCTTCGCCGCAGGCTTCTCCCGCGACCGCGCAAAATGCTCCCGCCCAGGCTGCCCAGCCGCCCGCCGCGGCCGACCTCACCACCACCGTCGATGAAGTCTCCCTCGACCTCGTCGTCCGCACCAAAAGAGACAAGCCCGTCCTCGACCTCAAATCCTCCGACCTCGCCGTCACTGACAACGGCTCGCCCGTCAATCTTGCTGACCTTCACCTCGTCACCGGCGAATCCAAATCCGAACACCTCGTCACCTTCCTCTTCGATCGTCTCGATCCCGCTCCCGCCAAAGCCGCGCGCAACATTGCCGAAAAAATCCTCAAAACCATTCCCGGCAAGGGCTACTACTTCGCCGTTCTGCAGATGAACGGCCGCCTGCGCCTCATCCAGGCCTACACCACCAACCGCGACTTCCTCGACAAAGCCATCGACGACGCCACCACTCCCAATCCCGCCAGCGCGGACTCCGGCCTCAGTCAGGAGGAAAAAGACCTCATCTCCGTGGCCCAGGGCGACTCGCTCAGCGTCGATGCCGCCGACCGCGCCCACGCCCGCGTGCTCGTCTCCGGCCTCGATGAATCCCAGCGCATCCTCGAAGAACAACGCACCTACCCTTCTCTCTCCGCGCTGCTCGCCCTCGCCCGCACTCAGCGCCAGATCACCGGCCGCAAGCTGGTCGTCTATTTCGCTGCAGGTCTCAACGCCAACTCCGATTCCCGCGACACCATCAAGTCCATCGTCGGCCAGGCCAATCGCGCCGGCGTCACCATCTGCGCCGTCGATTCCAGCGCCCTTGATCCGCAGGTCGGCGACCGCATGAAGAGTGCCATGACCGTCGCCTCGCTCGGTGTAGGCAGCGCCCTCTCTACTGCCGGAAACGCTCCGGCGCGCGGCTCGACTGACCCCACTCCCGGCGGCATGATCCAGGAAAACGCCATGAACATGTCCCAGCTGGAGTTCGACAGCATGGAGGACCTCAAGAGTCCCCTCGTCAATCTCGCCACCGGCACCGGAGGCATCTACATCCGCGCCGGCGCCAGCCTCAAAAGGCCCCTCGACCAGCTCCACGACGACCTCACCACTTACTACGAAGCCGCCTATACCCCCGCCATCAAAAACTACGACGGCCAGTTCCGCCCCATCGCCATCCAGCCGCTCCGCAAAGACCTCGTCGTCCGCACCCGCTCCGGCTACTTCGCCATTCCTCCCGGCAGCGGCTCCGGCATCCGCCCCTTTGAGGTCCCTCTTCTCACCATCCTCTCCAGCCCCGAGCTGCCCTCCGCCATCGCCTTCCACGCTTCCGTCCTCCGCCTCGGCGAATTGCCCGACGGCAACAGCGGCGCGCTCACCGTCGAAGTCCCCGTCTCCCAGCTCGAAGTCCACGACGACGGCAACACCCACCTCTCCTCCGTCCACCTCTCCATCGTTGCCCTCGTCAAAGACAACAAGGGCAACGTCCTGCAGCGCTTCAGCGAAGACATCCCCCGCCACGAAGCCCCTGACATGCTGCGCAGCGATCAGGGCCAGTTCATCGTTATGCAGCGCCACTTCTCCGCCGAGCCCGGCGCCTACACCCTCGAAACCGCCGTCCTCGATCGCCTCAGCAACAAGGCCGGCGCCCAGCGCTCCTCCTTCACCATCGATCCCGCCCCGCACGGCCCTTCGCTCAGCGACATCGCCCTCGTCCGCACCGTCGAGCCCGTCCATGAAGAATCCGACACCTTCGACCCCATGCGCTACCTCAACGGCCGCGTCATCCCCGACCTCAACACCGAGCTCCCTGAAAAAACCCGCACCCTGTCCCTCTTCTTCATGGTCCATCCCCTCGCCGGCAGCTCCACGCAGCCGCAGCTTGAGATGCAGATCCTCCGCAACAACGAGCTCCTCGGCAAAATGCCCCTCGAACTCCGCAAGACCTCCGGCACCGGCACCGCACTTCCCTATCTCGGCACCATCCAGGGCCACGTCTTCCCGCCCGGCAATTACCAGATCAAAACCGTCCTCACCCAGGACGGACAAACCGCCTCCAGCACCGCATCCTTCTCCGTTGAAGGAACCATCGCCGCTTCCACCGCCCCCGCTGCCTCCTTCACCACCACTTCCGATACCGGTGACATAGCCGCCGACAAGCACCTCACCACGAACGCCGCCGTCTCCAACAGCCAGTTCAAAATCGCCAGCCCCACCAATCCCGTCCCGCCGCCCACCGACGCCGAAACGCAAAGCATGATTGAAGCCGCCCGTCTGCGCGCTCTCGCCTGGTCTGAGACCCTCCCCAACTTCTTCTGCGTCGAGATCACCGACCACTCCGTCGATCCCACCGGCCACGGCGACTGGCGCCACAAAGACAACGTCGTCCAGCTCATGCGCTACATCGATCACCGGGAAACCCGCACCACCGTCGAGCTCAACGGACAGCCCAGCAGCATCGAGCCCGATCAGCTCGACTTCGCCCATTCCGTCGGCGAATTCGGCGGCATGTTCCAGCTCGTCTTCGATCCTTCCGCCAAAGCCAAATTCAGCTGGAAAGAATCCGACGTTCTCGATGGCCAGCCCGTCCAGGTCTATGCCTTCCAGGTCGTGCTCGCCAACTCCAACTTCGACCTCACCGGCCTTAACAACCGGCAGCACACCGTCGGCTTCCACGGCCTCGTCTATCTCGATACCGCCACCCGCAGCGTCCGCCGCATCACCGTCGACGCCGACGACATCCCGGAAATCCTCCAGGTCCGCGCCTCCAGCATGTCGGTCGATTACTCCTGGATCTCTATCAACAACCACGACTACCTGCTCCCCATCCGCGGCGCCGTCAGCCTGCGCGAAGGCAAGCACCAGGCCGTCCTCAACGAGTTCGAGTTCCGCAACTACCGCCGCTTCGGCTCCCAGATCCGCATCCTCACCAAAGAGGAATCCAAAAACCTCCAGCACAACTGAGCGCTCCTGCACGACACGGCTGCCCCGGGTCTCGCCCTTGAGACCCGGGATACGCGCGCAGCGCGCCGCTTTTCGCTGGCCTTTCTCTCGTCTTTCGCTCGCAGTTCGCTCGCTTCTCGCTAACACCTTCTCATCTGACCCTGTACCCTGTACCCTGCCCCCTGCACCCTGTACCCTGTAAACAAAGGAGAGCCGCATGGACCTCAACGGCCCCGCGTTGCCCGCGCGCCCCGTGGCCCACTCGCAGTCTGAAATGACCGAGCTTATCCTGCCCAACGACACCAATACTCTGGGCAACCTGCTCGGCGGCCGCCTCATGAACTTCATCGACCTCGTCGGCGCCATGGCCGCCTACCGCCACGCCCGCAGCCACGTCGTCACCGCCTCCATGGAGCACATCGACTTCATCGCTCCCGTCCACGTCGGCGACCTCCTCATCCTCAAATCCTCCGTTAACCGGGCCTTCAAAACCTCCATGGAAGTCGGCGTCAAAGTCTGGGTCGAAAACGCGCTCGTCGGCATCCATCGCCACGTCGCCTCCGCCTATCTCACCTTCGTCGCCATCGATCCCCAGGGTCGCCGCGTTCCCGTTCCGCCCCTCCAACTCGAAACCGACGACGAAAAACGCCGCCACGAAGACGCCGCCCGCCGCCGCGAGATTCGCGAAGCCGAAGCCCGCCGCCGCCACATTCCCAAATTCGATCCCGCCACCCCCATCAAAACGTAGATATGGTGCGGGTGCCCCACATCTGCCCGATTTTGGCAGATGTGGGAGTCGCGCGAAGCGCGCCGTCTTTCGCTAAGAGTCCTTCGCTAAACGTTTCTCGCTGTCGCTCTTCGCTCGCTTTTGTCTCGCCTTCCGCTCGTCCCTCACTCCCGTCTAGCTCCCCTGTAACCCGTCCCTTGTCCCCTGCACCCTGTACCCTAAAGCCATGTCCCATCCGCCCACCCCGCCGCCGCCCACCGCGCTTCCCGGAGTCAAAACCATCGTCGCCGTCGGATCCGGCAAAGGCGGCGTCGGCAAAACCACTCTCGCTGTCAATCTCGCCATCGCACTCGTCAAACTCGGCTATCGCACCGGCCTCATTGACGCCGACATCTACGGCCCGAACGTCCCGCTCATGCTCGGCACCACGCAGCAGCCCCGCATCCTCGCCAATAATCAGATCGAGCCCAACCTCGCGCACGGCGTCAAAGTCATCTCCGTCGGCTTCATCTCGCCCGGCGATAAACCTCTCGTCATGCGCGGCCCCATGCTCCACCAGATCATCCGCCAGTTCCTCCAGCAGGTTGAATGGGGCGAGCTCGATATCCTCCTCATCGATCTCCCGCCCGGCACCGGCGATGTCGTCATCTCGCTGGTGCAAACCGTCCCGCTCACCGGCGCCATCGTCGTCTCCACGCCCTCCGACGTCGCCCTCCAGGACGCTCGCAAGGCCCTCGAAATGTTCCACCAGGTCAACGTCGAAGTCCTCGGCATCGTCGAGAACATGTCCCACTTCACCTGCCCTCACTGCCACACGGAAATCGACATCTTCTCCCGCGGCGGCGCCGAGCGCACCGCGAAGCAGTTCAACATCCCCTTCCTCGGCTCCGTCGAACTCGTCCCCGAGATCCGCCAGGGCGGCGACACCGGCATGCCCGTCGCCCTCGCCGGACCCGACTCGCCCTACGCCGTGCAGTTCTACGCCATCGCCAGCCACCTCGCCGACCGCGCCCTCGCGCAAGCCGCCAAAACCGAAAACATCTTCGAAATCAGTTAAAGGCAGCTATGAAGCGGACAGCTAAAAACCGGTTCGCTAAGGAGAGGTTCGCAAAGCACCTTCGGATAAGGCGCGCAAGTCTACTTTTGGACGCGCAGCTGTTAAGCGAGGCGATGAGAGTCCTGCGAGCGGAATCCAGATCGGCCACCGTGAATCTGGCGCTGGCCGAGGTTCTGCGTGTGCGCCGAATCCAGCAAATCCCCTCGTTCTTTGGCGAAGGACTCTGGGAGGGCAGCCTGAAAGAAATGCGAGACAAGCCCGCGCGTGCCCGCGCGATCGCGGCACGGAGAATAAGTCACCGCCGCCTCTTTCGCTGAACGCTCCTTTCGCCGACCGCTTCTTTAGCTAACCGCTTTTCTAGCTGACCGGTCTATCGCTGACCGCTGTCGTTCCGTGCTACGCTTTCCCCATTGGAGGAGAGCTCCCCATGTCCCGCTACTCCCGCCGCGATTTCCTCAAAGCCACCGCCGCCGCTGGCGCAGCCGCCACCCTCTCCACCGTCCCGCTCTCCGCAGAAACCCGCCGCGCCACCGACCTTGTCACCCTCGGCAAAACCAACGTCAAGGTCACGCGCCTCGCCTTCGGCACCGGCTCCAACAATGGAGCGGTCCAGCGCAACCTCGGCCAGGAAGGCTTCAATCGCCTCGTCCGCTACGCCTACGACCACGGCATCCGCTTCTTTGAAACTGCCGACTCCTATTACGACATGCACCGCATGCTCGGCATCGCGCTCAAAGGCATCCCGCGCGACACCTATCAGCTCATGACCAAGGTGACGACAGAAGACCCCGTCGACCCCCAGGTCCGCATCGACGAACTGCGCAAACAAATCAACACCGACTACTTCGACGTCGCGCTCCTCCACTGGCAGCACATCGGCGAATGGCCCGACGTCACCACCCGCTGGCAGGACGGCATCGTCAAAGCCCAGGAGCGCAAAGCTATCATCGCCCGCGGCGCCTCCGTCCACGGACTCCCCGCTCTCCGCCGCGTCCCCGATTTCCACTGGCTTGAAGTCGCCATGATTCGCGTCAACCACAACGGCACCCGCATGGATGCCGAGATCGCCGAAGGCCCTTACCGCGGCAACGTCCCTGAAGTCGTCGAGCACATCCACAGCGCTCGCGCCGCGGGCATGGGCGTCATCAGCATGAAGCTCGCCGGCGAGGGCAGTTTCGGCCAGGAAGACCGCCAGAAGGCCATGCGCTTCGCCTTCCAGAACGCCAAAGTCGACTCGGTCACCGTCGGCTACAAGAGCCCCCAGGAAATCGACGAAGCCATCAACAACATCAACCTCGCGCTCGCATAGCTGGTTGGCAAAGCGGTCGTTCCGGCAAAGCAATCCGGTTTTATGCCCGGGTCCGACTTCGCGCACTGCATAAGAGAAAAGCACCCCCGAAAAACTGGGCCCCGCCAGGTTCACCCCACAGCAAGAAGCAGAAGCCTATTGCCTCCGTTAGTCAATGCATTTGACCCTGGGCTCTCACCCTGAAGTACCCCGTCGTGCCAAAATGGGAACCGGGCAGCAATTCGGTTTTGGAAATGCAATCGGGTAGCAATCCGTAAAACAGCGCCCCAAAAAGCTGGGCCCGGCCAGGTTCACCCCACAGCAAGTAGCGAACGCTTCTGGCCTCCACTAGTCAACGGATTTGACTCTTTCCTCCCACCCTGAAGTACCCTGCCATCCCAAAACGGGAACCTCTACAGAGCGCAGACGGTGTTCCCCCTGAGACCCGCGATTCCTCGCGCTGCGCTCAGCGGCGAATACCCCGACGTGATCCGCTAGTGGGCCTGCGCCATCGCGGCTGGGATCGTGATCTGGACCGTGCCTTGATCCAGCGGTTGGTGATTGGCATTCACCAGCTGGATCAAAATCCTGTGCGGCCCCGCCGGCAGCCCCTGAAGAATGATCGGATTTCCGCTTGCGTCGGCCCAGTGCCAGCTGGCGTCATCGACCGTCACATGGATGTGTCCCACACGCGGAGACACGGCGAGCGCGGCAGGCCCATAGACCGGCACGATCTGCAGATTCTGGGCGCGATATTGAAGGAACACAACCCCGCGCGCCAGCCGTGCAGGATCGGGCGAATCGATGAGAATCTTCGCCGGCGGCTCGCTGTCGGCATGCTGGTCGGCCGCAGTCGCGGTTTCGCCATGGGCCGACCCGGTTACAGGGGCATCCGGAGCCGTAAATCTCACCATGCCTTGATCGAGCAGCTGATGGTTCGCCGTCTCCAGCTGGATCCGAATTTTATGCGGCCCAGGTGCCAGGCCATTAATGATGACAGGATTCCCGCTCGCATCCCCAAACCCATGGCGCGTCATCGACCGTCACATGGACGTGCCCGATCCGCGGAGACACGCCCAGCGCGGCAGCCCCGAACACCGGCACGATGTGCAGATTTTCCGCGCGATATTGAATCACCACCCGGCCATGCGACAGGGATTCGGCAAGAGGCGGATCGACGACGATCTTCGCCGGGGGTTCGTTTTCAAGCGGCTCGACGGCTGCTGCTCCACGCACCTCTCCTGATTCGCAGACGACTGAGTAGCTGTCAATCACAGCGACTACCTAAGTCCTGAGCCCGAGGTGCAAATGAGATGTCCGCTGGCATCGCCGCGATGCAGAGAATTCGCAGCTACAGGCTACCGGCTACAGGCTGCACTTCAACAGCAAACACGTAATGTCATCGTGCTGCGGAGCATCCGCGACAAAGCGGTCGATGTCCGCCAGCAGATGCTCCAACATCGCCTGCGGAGCCAGATTCACGCCCCAGCGCAGCATCACCAGCAGCCGTTCCTCGCCGTACTGCACTTGCCCAGGATTCTCCGCCTCAACCACTCCATCGGTGAACGCCACCAGCCAGTCACCCGCTTCCAGTGTCGCCTCGCCCGACTCATACGGAGCCCCATCCATAACCCCCAGCGGCATCCCACCCACATCCAGCCGCTCCACTGCGCCCGACCGCCGCAGCACAATCGGAGTGTTGTGTCCCGCATTCACATACGTCAGTCTGCGCATCGCCGGATCGAACTCCGCGATGAACGCCGTCGTAAACCGCCGCCCGTTCTGGCTGTTGCTGCACGCATACCGATTCATCCTCGCCACTAACTCCGTCAGCGGACCCGACGTATCGCTCAGCGTCTTCAGGCTCGCCTGAAACGTCGCCATCAGCATCGCTGCAGGCACACTCTTGCCCGCCACATCGGCCACCGCAATCAGAAATGTCTGCCGCCCCGGCTCGCCCCCAGGCCGTGCAAACACATCGTAGTAATCACCCGCCACCGTATTCGCCGGCCGCGTCGCAAACGCAATCTCCGCCCCCGGCACCTGCGGCGGCTGCCCCGGCAGCAGCCATGCCTGAATCTCCTTCGCGATCTGCAGATCGCGCTTCATCACCACGCGATCCCCCACCTCCATCATCAGCAGCCCGAACATCAGCACGCCGCCGATCAGCCGCGTCACGCTGGTGTCGATCTCCCCCGACACCGCCTTCGTGTGCCAGCTCCAGTCCGCGGTCGGCAGCAGCAACAGCACCAGCGCCAGCAGCAGCAGGATCCGCCGCGCCGGCGTCAGCTTCTCCATGAACGCCCAAAACACCTGCTTCACGACATGGAAAGCGTGCCGGATCACCGAGAAGTCTTCGCCCGGGCGCGCATCCACTTCCTGCGAATACAGCCGGTAGCTCGTCCGCGCATCCGCGCGAAACTGCCCCCACAGCTCGTTCATCTGCATCCCTTGCGTCACGCGTTGCCAGAACTGCTGCACGCGCTTGCCCTTCGTCTGCCCTCTCATGGGATTCCGCACCGCCGGGGTCATCGCCACGTCCTCATTCATTGCACGAATCAATTGTCCTGATCAGGATACGCAATCGAAGCCGCGCAGTTCGGTCGCTCGCTCTTCGC
>JBEKIN010000137.1:0-12370 GCA_050011735.1 Acidobacteriaceae bacterium
GGCTCCGGCGACATCGAGATCGGCGGCCACCCCAGTTCCGACTGGAAGCTTGAAACCGGCTCCGGCTCCGTCACCCTCACCGTCGGCAACGCCCACTTCTCCCTCGACGCCAGCACTGGTTCCGGCACCGTCCACAGCGATCCGCCCATCACCACGCACGGCGCGCTCGAGCGCCATCACATCCAGGGCGACGTCAATGGTGGAGGCCCCACCGTCCGCGTCGAAACCGGCTCCGGCGACATCCGCATCCACTAATGTTTGCGCTGTCATCCTGAGCGGAGCGAAGGACCTCGCGTTTGTTTCCCTTCCACGAAACCGGCTGCCCCACGTCTCGATTTCTGAGACGTGGGATCCTGTCACCTGTACCCTGTCACCTGTACCCTGCCCCTCACGCCTGCGCAGCCCCGCAATTCGGACAGAACTTCATCGTCCCCTCGTACCGCGTTCCGCACTGCGTGCAAAAATGCGCCGTTCCCGCAGGCGGACCCGGCGCTGCCGCTGACGGCGGCGGGGGTGGAGGCATCGGCTGTGTATAGGTCCCCGGAGGCGGCTGTGTATACGCTCCGGGCGGCGGTGGCGGAATATACCCCGGCGGCACCGGAATCCCCACCGGCCCCGTCACCACCGGCTTGCGCATGATCAGATACAGCGGCAGGAACACAATGCACAGCAGAAATGTCCCAGCCGCCCATCCCGGTGCATTCATCCCCCGCTTCTTCGCATCCGTAAAAACCCAGTACGCAATCGCTCCGGCAATTAGAAACCCAATCAGATATGAACCGCTGCCCCCACTCCCCATCGTCCCCTCCCTCAACGCAGATTATTGACCACCAGCATCGCCCCCAGCGCTGCCACCATCCCGCGACGCACCGCTTCACTGTGAAACACATCCAGCCTTCCCGCTCTCCACGCCACAACCAGCGCGACGGGATACACACCATACACCACCAGCGCCGCCATCCACGAGCACGGATTCAGCGTCGCCCTCCCGCAATGCAGCATCGCCGCAAAATCCCGCGTCATCCCGCAGAACGGGCACCGCAGCCCAGTGAGCATCTGCAGCTCGCACCGGTACCCGGCATGCACCACCCACTGCGGACCCGCCGCCAGCACCACCGTCGCCACAGCCATCGCAGCCAGCACCGCCAAATGCGGAACCAGCTCCCGATTCACCCGCAGCCCTGTTTTCGGCATAAGCATATATACCGGAATTCCCTGTCCGCGCAGAACTGAAATCTGCAGGGTCTTTTCCGTCCTCCCCACCGTCCCACACCAGTCGATGCTCGCATCGCACGGAAAGTCGGTTACGACCCATGTCCAGGCTCCTTAGACCCGCAATTCTCCTCGCCGCCTTTGCCCTCGTTCTTCCCATCCTCCACGCCCAGCAACCCGCACCCATCCCGGTGCCCCTTCTCTCCGCGCAAAGAGTCTTCCTCGCCAATGGCGGAACCGACTCCATCTCGATGGACGCCTTCAAAAAGGCCGCGCAGGTGAACGAACCCTACAACTCCCTCTACCTCGCCCTCCAAACCTGGGGACACTGGCAGCTCCTCGCCTCCCCCTCCGACGCCGACCTCATCCTCGTCGTGCGTTTCACAGCGCCGCTCGTCACAGGTCCGAGCTACGCGCCGCAGCTCGAGCTGACCCTCCTCGACGGCAAAACCCACGCCCCGGTCTGGTCCCTCACCCAGCCCGTCGAAGGCGCCTTCCGCGTTGCCACCTGGAAGAAGAACTACGGCGACGGCATCGCGGCCCTGATGACCCAGCTCAAAGCCCTCACCACCCCAACCGCCACGCCCTGAATCGCCGCGTACCGGGTGCCCCACAACCTGGCCTGAGCGAAGCCGAACGGCTCCCTGGTTTAGGGGATGTGGGAGACGCGCAAAGCGCGCCGCTTTTCCTGAGCTCTGGGCTCTGTGCTCTGAGCTCTCTTCTCGGCGCTGTGTATCATTGCCCCCGTACAAATATTTCCCCGGAGCGCCCGCATGACCCTTCGCCGCCTCTGCCTCTCCGCCCTCACCTGCTGCCTCGCCCTCGCAACTGCCCGCGCCCAAAGCCCCATCACCCTCACCGTCGACACCACCCACTCCCCGGAAAAAATCCTCCACGTCCGCGAAGTCATCCCTGTCCACGCCGGACCCCTCACCCTCTACTACCCCAAGTGGATCCCCGGCGAACACGGACCCGACGGCCCCCTCGTCGCCCTGAACGGCCTCCACTTCACCGCCAACGATAAAGAAATTCCCTGGCAGCGCGATCTCCTCGACGTCTTCACCTTCCACGTCGACATCCCGCCGGGCGTCACCCAGCTCAACGCCGCCTACGACTTCATCGAGCCCGCCGGATTCTCCGCGACCGACAAGCTCCTCGTCCTCGAGTGGAACGAAGTCGCCCTTTACCCCGCCGGCACGCCCTCCAAAGACCTCATTTACAACGCCAGCCTCATCCTCCCCGACGGCTGGCAGTTCGGCACCTCGCTGCCCATCGACACTCAGTCCGCCAATCACGTCTCCTTCAAGCCCATCTCCTTCGATCTCCTCGTCGACTCGCCCGTCATCGAAGGCCAGTACTACCGCGTCGTCGACCTCACCCCGCCCGGCGAGCCCATCCACCACGAGCTCGACCTCGTTGCCGACAGCGAAGCCGCCCTCGCCATTCCGCCCGCGATCCAGAAAGGCCTAACCAACCTCGTCGCCGAATCCGGCGCGCTCTTCGGCGCGCGCCACTACCGCGATTACCACTTCCTCCTCACCCTCAGCGATCACGTCGCGCACTTCGGCCTCGAGCATCATGAGTCGAACGACAGCCGCCTCCCCGAGCGCCTCTTCCTCTTGCCCGGCGCGGCTTTCAACGTCGGCGGCCTGCTCTCGCATGAGTTCATGCACTCCTGGAACGGCAAATTCCGCCGCCCCGCCGACCTCACCACTCCCGACTTCGAAAAACCCATGGAGACCGACCTCCTCTGGGGCTACGAAGGCCTCACCGACTACCTCGGCCCCATGCTCGCCGCCCGCTCCGGCCTCTGGACCCCCGAGCAGTATCGCGAATATCTCGCCTCGATCTCCGCCTCGCTCGGGCCCGGCCGTCCAGGCCGCACCTGGCGTCCCCTCCTTGACACCGCCAGCGGCGAGGCCATGGGTGGCGGCGGCGGTCCCGGCCGTGGCGGCTGGCTCAACTGGCACCGTGGCACCGACTACTACGACGAAGGTGACCTGGTCTGGCTCGAAGCCGCCACCATCATCCACAACGTCACCAACGGCCAAAAATCCATCGACGACTTCTGCCACCTCTTCCATGGCGGCCCCAACAACGGCCCCGAAGTGAAGACGTACACCTTCGACCAGCTCGTCGCCGCCCTCAACCAGATCGCTCCTTACGACTGGGCCGGCTTCCTCCACCAGCGTCTCAACTCCATCTCACCCGACGCGCCCACCGGCGGCATCGAGAACGGCGGCTGGAAAGTCACGTACTCTGCTGACCCCATCCACCTCCCCGGACGCCGTGGCAACGCCGGTGACGCCTATTCCATCGGCCTGCAACTCGGCGAAGACGGCGCCGTTAGCGACTCCATCGTCGGCGGCCCCGCGTACAACGCAGGCATTTCCTCCGGCATGAAAGTCATCGGAGTCAACGGCCGCGTCTACACCCACGACCTGCTCGAAGACGCGATCGCCGCTGCGAAGGACGGCACCCAGCCCATCACCCTCACCTACGTCACCGATGACTACATCCGCACCGCCACCATCGACTACCACCAGGGCGCCCGCTTTCCCCACCTAACCCGCGACGACTCCAAAACCGACACCCTCGACGACCTGATCAAAGCACGCGCCGCCGCCCAATAACGATCCCGGGTGCCCCGGGTCTCGCTCTTGAGACCCGGGATAAGCGGGTGCCCCACATCCCTGGTGTTGGGGATGTGGGAGTCGCGCGCAGCGCGCCGCTTTTTCTACTCCCTATTGCCTACTCCCTGTTCCCTGTTCTTCTCGCGTACAATCACCCCCCCTCGGGAACTGCACCTCCATTCGCGGGACGAAAGCGAATACCCACTATGCTCGGAAAGCAAATCAGCGAAACCAAAGGCAAACGAATCGTCAGGCGCGTCCTCTCCACCGATCCCCCCACCGTGGAAGTCACCTTTGAAGACAGCGGCCACATGGACGGGATCCCCACCACAGGCATCGGCACCTACACCTCGGTCGTCGCTCCCGATCGGTCGCTGGAGGGCCACGGCCAGGGAATCATCTCCACCCAGGACGGCGAAGGCGTCACCTGGACAGGCACGAGCTTCGGCAAATTCGGCCAGGCCGGAGCCGTCAGCTATCGCGGCATGCTCTTCTTCAAGACCACCTCGCAAAAGCTGGCCCACCTCAACAACGCCTGCGGAGCCTTCGAGTACGAAGTCGACTCCTCCGGCGCCACCGTCTCCAAAGTCTGGGAATGGAAGTAACCCACCCCTCACCGGCCCGCTCCGCACTCCGACCCTCCCCCGTCCGGTCTCCGCGCCACAACTTTCCGCAGGCTCGACAACGAAGCCAATGAGAAAGCAACTGTCTTCTCAAACCGAGCCAGTCTTCAGATCGGCGCCCGGTCGAAGGACGTGATGAACTGAATCCCCCGGACCGTCGTCCCCACCAACCGTTCGTCATTCGTCAGAAACAGATCGCATCCAGCATTTCCCGCCGTCGCCAGTTGAATGGCATCCGGCGGCTTGATCGTCCCCGTCGCGCGAATCTGTGCGAATAATTCAGCGGCCTGCTCCACAAACGGCAGAATCGTGATGCCCGGCCCGCGGAAAATCTGCCGGTACCGCTGCGCCAGCACATGGTCGCCCCTCTTCAACGGGGCCACCAGGACCTCTCCCAGGCTCATCGACGACGTCAGCACCTCGTCCTTGCGCTCCGAAAATGCCCGCCGCAGGTACCGGGTTCGCGCCAGTTGCGGACCTGCGCCCTCAACGAGATAGATGAAGAAGTTGGTATCTAGAAAGACCCGGCTCACTCCCAACCCTCACGCAGCTTCCTCACGTATTCGTCCGGATCGACGCCCTCCAGATACTCTCTGCCCAGCCCCTCCAACTCGAACAGCGACTCCAGCCAGCGCTGGGGCGTCTCCTCGCTCGACGCCCCAGCCCCAGCGGTGCCGCCTGAACCCCCGGGGCCCTCCCCGCCCTGTTCGTACCTCGTTTTTGCCCACTCCAGCATCGGACGATACCGCTCCGGCACCTCGTCCGCCTCCGGAAAGATCTTGCCCGTACGTCCCGGATGAACTTCGTCGCCAGGCAACAGGAGCCGACGCGTGTGCTTCCCGGTAGCGAACAGCATCCTGTGCTTCAGGGAGTTCGGAGCTTTATTCGCCACACAATGCTGCGAAGCGTGAACGCCCACGCCGGTACGCATCTCACCGGTGATGTTCTCTCGCGCCGCGCGGCTGACGATCTCCTGGATCGTGAAGTCCGCTCTACCCGGCTGTTCCCGGTGGAGCAGAGCTGCGGCCAGAAAAACCTCGACCGCGCACGATGCATCGGCCGAAACCGCCTGTGACGTCATGCAATTTGTCCTCGATGTGACGGAAATCTAAATGCCATGATTCATAATGGCATTATTTTGAAATAATACATACTAATTTCGAAATAATAAGGACGGAATCAAGAATACGCTTGGAATCAAACACTTAACAAATGCATAACGAGGCGTAGGAGGGCTTGCCTACTGGCTACCGGCTCCCAGGTTCCCAGGCTCCCAGCTGCCTCTCAGCTTCTTCCCTGTACCACCTGCTCGTACACCTCGACATATTCCGCAGCCGGTTTCACCCACGAAAAGTCCTGCGCCATGCCGTTCCGCATCAGCGTCTGCCAGGCTGCCTTGTCCCGGAAGACGCCAAGCGCGTGCTGGATCGCCGCCAGAAAATTGGCAGCCTTGTAGCCGTGGAACTTGAAGCCGGTTCCGGTCCGCGCTTCCGCATTCCACTCCTCGATCGTGCTCTCGAGCCCGCCTGTGCCGTGCACCACCGGCACTGTGCCGTATTTCATCGCGTAAAACTGGCTCAGCCCGCACGGCTCATACCGAGACGGCATCAGGAACATGTCCGATCCCGCCTGGACCTTGTGCGCCAGCGTCGTGTCGTACCCGATGTGCACCATGAATTTGCCGTCGAACTTTGCGGCCAGCGAACGCAGCAGGTTCTCGTAGTACTCCTCGCCGTTGCCCAGCGCCACCAGCACCACGTTTTCCCGCATCAGCGGCTCGGCGATTTCGCCGATCAGGTCGATCCCCTTCTGCGTCGTCAGCCGGGTCACCACGCCCAGTACTGCAGTCGAGTCGTCCACGTGTCCAGCGCCGAAAGCGTGCAGCAGATCGCGCCGGCACTCGGTCTTGCCGCTCAGATTCTGCGGCGTGTAATGCGCCGCGATGTTGCCGTCGTTCGCCGGATTCCACTGCTGGTAGTCGACGCCGTTCAGGATGCCGCGCAGATCGGCGGCGCGCCTGCGCAGCACGCCGTCGAGACCCTGACCGTATTCCGGCGTCTGAATTTCCTCGGCGTAGCGAGGACTAACGGTGGTCAACCGGTCGGCGTAAACGATGCCCGCCTTGAGGAAATTGAACTGGCCGAAGTAATCGGCTCGCTCCGGCGTAAAGATGTCCTTGGGAAACAGCAGCCGCTCCACGGTCGCCTCCGGATAGCGTCCCTGATAGCCGGCATTGTGAATGGTCAGCAGAGCGCCGCGATTGCGCAGGATGGGATCGTAGTAATAGAGCGTGCGCAGATAAACAGGCAGCAGCGCAGCCTGCCAGTCGTGAACGTGAAAAAGGTCGGGGGCACCCAGCAGCTTCGATCCTTCGAGCACCGCGCGGCAGAACAAGCCGTAGCGCTCCCAGTTGTCCTGGTATTCGCCGGAAGACGTGCCGTAGAGAAACTCCCGGTCGAACAGCTCCGGGCAATCGACGAAGTACATCTGCACCCCGTCGTGCACGCCGCCGTCCAGAATGGCCGCGAAACGGCTGTAGTTCTGGAAAGGAATGGTGATGCTGCGAACGGCGTAATGCTTGTCGGGTGCCTGCTCGCGCACCTGCCGGTAATACGGGATGTAGACCGCAGCCTTGTGGCCAAGCGTCGCGATCTGGCGCGGCAACGCTCGGACTACTTCGCCAAGTCCACCGGTTTTGGCCCACGGCGCGCATTCCGAGGCCGCGAAAACAATCTGCATGCGAGGCACTCCATAACTGTTGTCCACTGCGGAGGAACCGAATGCTGAGGATAAACCGTCAGGCGCATCTCGCGCATGAATCGCCTCGCAATAGGCGGCTCGAGGCAGCACAATCAATATGGATGCAGCAGCGGCCAAAACTGGGTCAGAACTTTCTCGTCAGCCCGACCGCGCAGGCCGCGATTGCGGATGCGCTGGGCGATGTGTCGCGTCGCACCGTCGTCGAAATTGGCCCTGGACGCGGCGCGATCACTGCGATTCTGGCGGCGCGCGCACGGAGACTGGTCGCCATCGAGCTGGATCGCAATTTCGCCGCGAGCCTGCGCGAGCAGTTCGCGCATCGGCCTTCGGTTGAAATCCTCGAGCAGACGGTTCTGGCCGCCGATTTCGCCGCGCTGCGCGGAGCCGAAGAAGAAAAGCTGCTGGTCGTCGGGAATCTGCCCTACTACATCACGTCGGATATTTTGCTGCTGCTCTTCCGCTTCCACGCTTCGATCGAGCGGGCCGTGGTGATGGTCCAGCGTGAGGTTGCCGCGCGCGTGGCCGCGCATCCGGGCTCCAGCGATTACGGCGTGCTTTCCGCGACCACGCAGATGTACGCCCGCGTCGAATCGCTCCTGACGCTGCCGCCTGAAGCGTTCTCGCCGCGGCCGCAAGTGCATTCGACGGTGCTGCGCCTGACCATGGCGCCGCGCTTCGACGAGCTGCAGGTGGCGCCGGACGAATTCCTGGCCTTCGTCCGCACCTGCTTCGCGCAAAAACGCAAGATGCTCTCGAGGAACCTGCGCAACGCCGGTTTCGACGCAGCAACAATTAGCGCTGCGCTCGAGGGGTGCGAGGTTTCTCCAAACGCCCGCGCCGAAGAGGTGGATCCGTCGAAGATGGCCTGTCTGTTCCGCGCCCTGGCTCAACGCTGACCGGTGTTCCGCTGACCGGTGTTCCGCTAACCGGTTTTTCGCTAACCGGTTTTCAGCTAACCGGTTTTTAGCTGACCGCTTCTTAGCTGCCTTTCAGTGTTCCCTCACGCTGCCATCGGCCCGGTGGCTGACGCGGCGAAAGAGCCACACCATGCAGCCGGCCGCAAACGACACCAGCGCGGTCCAGCGGAAGATGTCCACAAAGCCCCAGAGCAGCGCCTGCCGTTGCAGCTGCATGTACATCGCGGCCAACGCTGCCGGCTGACCCTGCGCGTGGCCCAGCTGCCGCGCAAAGTACGCGGCCATGTGCTGCGCGTGTTGCTCGAACCAGATGCCCGACAGCGGCACTGACCCTGCGATGCGCGTCTGATGGAAGGTCATCCGCCGCGTGAGCATGGTCGCAGCCATCGAGATGCCGATGGAACCGCCGATGTTGCGCAGCAGGTTGAAAATGCCGGTGGCGTTGCCCATCTGCTCATTGGTGACGGTGAGAGTCGCCATGTTGCCGATGGGGACAAAGAGGAAGCTGAGCGCGAACCCTGTCACCATGATGGGAATGAGCATGGTCAAGGGACCGACGCCCGTATTGATGTTGGCGAACCAGACCGAGCAGAGGCCGAAAATCAAAAAGCCCCAGGTGAGCAGCCAGCGGTTGTCGACCCTCTGCGTAATGAAGCCCACGATGGGCAAGCCGATCATGGAGCCGATGCCGCGCGGGGCGACGACCAGGCCCGCAGTCAGCGCCGTGTAGCCCAGCACTTCCTGGTAGAACAACGGCATCATGGCGACGGTGATGTAGATGGCAAAGCCCAACATGAAGACGAGCAGGCAGCCCACCGCGAAGTTGCGATTCCGCGCCAGGATTTTCAGGTCCACCAGCGGCTGCTTCGCCTTCCACGAGTGCCGCACAAACCACACCAGCGAGACCACCAGAATCGCGACGGCCCAGCGGATCCAGACCGCGCCGAACCAGTCGTCTTCCTGGCCCTTGTCGAGGATCACCTGTAACGCGCCACTCCACAAGCAGAGCAAGCCGAAGCCGAGATTGTCGAACGGTCCGGCTTTGGCGTTCTTAATGTACGGCGGGTCGTGGACAAACCGGCTGATCATGAAAACGGCCAAGATGCCGACCGGAATATTGATGTAGAACGCGTAGCGCCAGCTATAGGAGTCCGTCAGCCAGCCGCCCAGCGTAGGACCCAGCACCGGCGCAACCACTACGCCGAAGCCGAAAAGAGCCATCGCCGCACCGCGCTTCCTGGGTGGGAAGCTTTCCAGCAGAATCGCCTGCGACAACGGCTGCAGCGCGCCGCCGCCAGCTCCCTGCACCACGCGCGCCAGCAGCAGAATCCATAACGACGGCGCAGCCCCACACCAGAACGATGCAAAAGTGAAGATGCAGACGCAGGAAATCAGGAACCGTTTGCGCCCGAAGCGCAGCGCGAACCAGTTGCTCGCCGGCAGCACCACCGCGTTGGCGATCAGGTAGCTGGTCAGCACCCACGTCGCCTCGGAGTTGGAAGCCGCCAGCGACCCCGCAATATAGGGCAGCGCCACCGACGCGATCGCGGTGTCCAGCACCTCCATGAACGTGGCCAGCATCACCGAGATGGCCGCAATCCATGGATTCGCCGCTGGAACCGCTGCCGCTTCGACGTGGGTATGCGACGGCGGCGCAGCGCCCGCATCCGCGACAACAGCAGCAACCGGAGGTTCGACCAGCGTCGCCATCGCTTTCCTCCCGGCGACGCTTCAGGCTAGGCTGGGAGAAGACAGATAGGCTGTGCCGTCCATCACAACGGAGAAACCAAAGGAATGTCCCGACTTGCCCCGAGTCGAACTTCATTTCCAGGTGGACAATAATGATGAAGAACCGTAGGCTGGTGCCCTTCCAAATCTTGAATCGTCTCGAACAACCCACACGATGCGACTGTCGTTTGTAGGATTCGCCTGGAGAAATGTATGGCGCCGCCGCTTGCGGACCGCGCTCACCCTGTGCGGAATCGGCATGGGCATTGGCGCCTTCGTCGCTCTGGTGGGGTTCTCGCGTTCCTTCGAGCACGCGTGGCTGGAGATGTATGAGAATGCCGGCACCGACCTCGCCGTCGTGCAGAAGACGTTTCTCAATACTTCCGTCGACCAGAGCATCGCGCCGGCGCTCCAGCGCATTCCGCAGATCGCAATCGCCGCGCCGATGATCATCAATATGATGGCGGTCACGCCCGAGGTCAACACGCTGGTCTACGGCTGGCAGGCCAATACCTTCGAGTTTTCCGCGCTGAATATTCTTCAGGGACGGCGATTCCGCGATGGTCAGCAGGAAGTCATGCTCGGCGAGCTGCTCGCCGGCAGCCTGAACAAAAAAGTCGGCGACACCATCGATCTGCAGGGCGGCTCCTTTACGGTGGTCGGCATTTTTCGCAGCGGATCGGCGCTCGAAGCCGGCGCCATCATCATGCCGCTTGACCAGATGCAGTCGCTGTCCGGCATGTCGGGCAAGGTTACGGCGTTTCATATCCAGCTCAAACCGGCGCCGTCCGGCGTATCGCCGGATCAGTGGAGGCAACAGGCGGAGGACGCTGTCGCATCGGCTCTGCCTGGCTTGCGAGCGGTTCCGGCCGCGGAACGGGCCGCCAATAATCAGCTCGTGATTCTGGCCCACGCCGCCGCCTGGGGAACGTCGCTGATCGCCCTGCTGGTCGCGGCGCTGGGCATCGCGAACACCATGGCCATGTCGGTCTTTGAGCGAACCAAAGAGATTGGCGTCCTGCGCGCAATGGGCTGGTCGCGACGGCGCGTGATGACCCTTATCCTCATCGAAGCCGCGGCGCTCGGTGTGGCTGGCTTATGGCCATCCTGGTCGGCGTGGCTGCCGGCTCCATTCCCGCATGGCGCGGCGCACAGCTTTCGCCGGTGGAGGCGCTCCGTCATGAGTGACGCCACGACTACGCCTCGTTCCACCCCGGAATATCTGCTCGAAGCCCGCGACCTCAAGAAGAGCTACGACAACGGCGCCATCGAAGCGCTGCGCGGCGTCAGCCTCGGCATCGCCGCTGGTGATTTCCTGGCCATCACCGGCCCGAGCGGCAGCGGCAAGTCGACGCTGCTGCATCTGCTCGGCGGACTCGATCTCGCGACAGAAGGCACGGTGCTGTTTCGCGGCCAGCCTGTCGGCAAATCGCAAAATGGCGTCGCAGCCATTGACATCGATACGTATCGCGCGCGCTGGGCCGGCTTCATCTTCCAGTCCTTCCATCTGCTCCCGGCGCTCAACGCGCTTGAAAATGTGCAGGTCCCGATGCTGGGCACCGGAAGCCATCGGCGCGACCGCGAAGAAAGAGCCAGAGCCCTGCTCGTCGAACTCGGCCTCGAGAATCGTCTCAGCCAATATCCCAATCAGCTCTCCGCCGGTGAGCGACAGCGCGTCGCCATCGCGCGCAGCCTCGTCAACAATCCTGCCGTGCTGCTCGCCGATGAGCCCACCGGCAATCTCGACAGCGTCAACTCGGCGAAGATCCTGGAGCTGCTCGCGCAAATCCAGGAGCGCCACGGCACCACCCTCATCATGGTCACTCACGACCTGAACATCGCCGCGACCGCACATCGCCACGTCGCCATGCGGGATGGCCGCATATGCAACTGAGCTCCAGGCTAGCCGTCCCGTTGCTGGCCGCGCTCGTCGTGTCGGCGGCCTGCGGCGCGCAATCGACAGCCGCGCCAGCCGCGCCTTCGGGCTCTCTCAAGACCATCCTCGCCGCCGCACGCGGTCGCGTCGAGAAATCCGATGTCCGCGCCACAGGCCGGCTGGTCGCGATCGCCGCCAACGGCGCGCGCACCAACAACACTCTTGCCCTCGCATCGCACTCCTTTCCCGACGGCCTTCGCACCCTCGTCACCATAGCCACCCCCGACCACAAAACCGCCCGCTACCTGCTCCTCCAGGATTCCGCCGGCCACACCACCATCGAAGCGTTTCGCCAGGGAGACCCAGCGCCGGTGAAATTGCCCCAGGAACACTGGGGCGAAGCCGTCGCAGGAACAGCCTTTTACCCTGAGGACTTCGCCGACGGCCAGTTCTTCTGGTCCAAACAAACCGTGCTGCCGCCGCAGAAATATGGCGCGCGCGACTGCTTCGTGCTCAAAAGTGAGCCGGGCCCTGGCCAGCCATCCGTGTACGCCTCAGTGACCACCTGGATCGACCAAAAGACAGGCGCGCCCGTCTACGTGGAAGCCGCCCCAAAAAATG
>JBEKIN010000138.1:0-10919 GCA_050011735.1 Acidobacteriaceae bacterium
GAGGTACCGCTCGGTCGCCATCATCTGAACTGCTTCGCTATGATTCATGGGCGCGGACTCCAATTCCTGCTCTGGCTAGTAGTGACTCGGTTCGGTGAAACGTTTCAGCGAATGGCAACATTGGGATCTCCGCCCATCCGTTTCACGTACTCCGCCTTGAAGTTCTTCTTTGCCCGGAACAGCAGAACCCGAAGATATTCCCCATCCACACCGAACTCGCGGCAAACCTCTTCCCGATCCTTCTCGTCGAGAAAAATCGCCTTCAGCAGCGACCGGTCCTTCACGGGCATCTCGGCTAGAATCTCCCTCACCTTCTCTCCAAGCTGTCGCGTCGCGGCGATGTCGTGCGCGTTGGCTCCGGTTGCCGGCAGCTCCGGCCTGTCTTCCTCATCGAGCGACTCGCTCCGCGAAGAGGAGCGGTAATGCTCGAAGAGCACGTTATTGCAGACTGTGTTGACGAATGCGCCAAAGCGTTCCGGCTGGCGCAGCCCGTTCTCTTTGCGCAGGGCCGCCAGCACCCGGGCAAAGGTCTCCTGGCGCACATCTTCGATGGCCTGCGAGGATTTCAGCCGCGAGCGGAGTTTCAGGTGGAGCAGCTCGGTGAAATAACCGACAAAGTGCTCCTGCGTGCGAGGGTCCCCTGCACAGAGACCTTCGATATAGCCTGCATCGAATGCAAAAAACTGCAAAGAAGTCCTCGCAAACCCGGGAGGACGCGAGTATAGCATCGGCGCCTGGCGCGCATTGAGCTTGTGATCGACCGAGGAAGGCCGCATGTGCCTCTGCGCGCCGGCAGCAAGCTTCGAGCCCGCATTGTGAACCAACTCTGGACTCATACCGTGGACCTGCGCCCTTCGAGCCGCATCACTCTCCACGGCAGGCCGGCTGCGGCCAGCTCAGCCCGCCAGTGGAGACGGAGTCCAATCCGGCCGCAACTCAGCCAGATGGACAGGGGAAGAGCGAACTCAGGGCAGAAACAGGAACACAGGTGAATCAACGGCCCGGGGAAGTTCCGGAATGTCAGCCGCGCCATCGCACGCTCCGATTGCCTTACCCATCCTCGTGGGTCTGAGATGGGTACTGCGGTCAGGGATTTCGCCGATGCTGGTTGGCATGACGACTTTCTCTGGGAGCATAGTGCGCGAGACTCCCCCGGCGTTTCACCGCGCGGACATTATTCCGGGGTTCCGGAAATCAGGGCTTACAGAGTCATGACCGGGCCGGGGCCGGCGGCGCCTGAATCCCCACTCGGAACGGGTCATCCTCCTGCAACAACAGCTGGCCTTCCCCCGTGATGTATGCCAAGCCGGTGATGCTGGGGATGACCTGGTTCTGCGGGCCATCCCCGATCCGATAACTGCCTTCGAAGACCGTCCCCAGGATTCCCTCCTGCCGCCACACCTGGCCCGGCGCAAGTTTTCCGTCTGCCGCAAGACACGCCAGCTTCGCGCTCGTACCCGTTCCGCAAGGCGAGCGGTCATACGCGTTGCCCGGACACAGGACAAAATTTCTGCTGTCGACTCCGGGCACGGCCGATGCGGAGATGACCTCAATATGGTCGATCTCACTCCCGTTGTTTCCCGTGATCCCCTCGGCGTTCAACGCCGCCTTGACCGCCATCGCAAAGCTCGTCAGCGCCTCGCGATTTTCCAGCGTCAGCGGCAGAGGCGCGTTCTCCGTCAGGAAAAACCAGTTCCCGCCCCATGCCACGTCGCCGGTCACCTCGCCGAATCCCGCAACTGCAACCGCGACCGCCTCCCGGCAACGATAGCTTGGGACGTTCTCCACCGTCACCCGCCCATTGCTGTGCAGCATCGCGCGCACCACGCCCACCGGCGTTTCGATTTGGTGCTCGCCTGGCTCGATGCGCCCGAGATGCGCGAGCGTCGTCACCAAACCGATCGTGCCGTGGCCGCACATGCCCAAATAGCCGACGTTGTTGAAGAAAATGACGCCGGCAATGCACGCCGCATCCACTGGCTCCGCCAGCAAGGCCCCCACCAACACATCGGAGCCGCGCGGTTCATTCACCACGGCCGAGCGAAAATCGTCATATTCCGCGGCAAACCGGCTCAGACGCTCCGCTAACGGTCCGCTGCCCAACTCCGGGCCGCCCGCGACGACGACGCGGGTCGGCTCGCCCGCCGTATGGGAATCCACAACGTGAATTTCAGAAATCGAAGCCACAGGAAATCCTGACCAGCTCCCTCCAACCAGTCCATATTACGATTCAACTCGCGCGCCCTTTCCGGCTAACCGTATGGAGGGGCGCCTGCGGCCCGCTTCCCGCCTATCCGAACCGGGCCGCGCACCCGCTATACTCGATGGGAGTTTTCCTTCGGAGCGCGTATGAAATCCACTTTTGCCGCTGCCTTCGTCTGGATCTGCGTGCTGTGCGGAACACCGGGACCGGCACAGACAAAGCGTGCGCTCCTGATCGGCATCAACACCTACGAGCCTGCCGGTACCAAGGCACAGCATCCCGACGGCTGCACCTACGGCCGCTGCGAGCTGGGCTATTTCGAGAATCTCGACGGCGCCGTGAACGACGTGCAGTCCGTTGCCGACGTGCTTACCAGCCCCAAGTTTGGGTTCCCGGCGAATCAGGTGGTGCTGCTTACCAATCCGGCGCCGCCTCATCCCGGCGCGGGCGAGGCGATCCTGCCCGCCGCACAGACCACGCGTGACGGCATTCTCGCGGCGATGCAGAAATATCTCGTCGACGTTCCCCAGTCCGGCGACACTGTCGTCTTCTATGCCGCCAGTCACGGATCGCTGCGCATCAACAGCAAAGGAACCAAGCTCACCGTGCTCGTCAACGGAAAGTATGTGCCTGCCGACAGCACATTAGTTCCTTCCGACGCATACAAAGGCGGCTACGACGTTCGCGATCGTGAAATGACCCACATCTTCAACGCCGCGCTGGACAAGGGGATTCACCTCACAGTAATCCTGGACAACTGCCACAGCGGCGGCATCAGTCGCGGCATCCAGCCAAAATATCGCGAACGTGACCTGCCCTTCGATGCGCGCGACGTTGCCGAAGCCCCGGTCCTGCTCCCCAACGGCGATCCGCCTCCCGCGCCCACCGAGCGGAAGGATAATCCCGCAATCGTGTTCTCCGCGGTCCAGCAGGATCAGAGTTCCAAGGAGACTCCCGACACCATCCCTCCGACCGAGCCTCACGGCGCATTCACCGCTGCCCTGGTCGAGGCGCTGCAGGTTCTGCCCGCCGATGCACCGGCCGCGGTCGTCTATCAGCGGGTCAGGGCCGTAATCCAGAACGAAGACGTTCCCGACGAGGACCCGGATCTCGACGCCACGGCGCAACGTCGCGAGCAGCCGCTCTTCGGGGGAGCGACTGTAGCCTCGGACAAGATTCGCACCGCCGCGCTCGGAACCGGCAATAACGGCGCTGTGTGGCTCGACGTCGGTCGCGTCTCCGGCGTGGGCGTCGGCAGCGAATTCATCGCGACGGTTCCCAACGGCGAAGGACAGAAAGTCCAGTTGCGCGTGACCGCACTCGAGGGCATCGCTCGCTCCGTGGCCGAAGTGGTCAGTCCTCAGGGTGCCAAAGTGAAGCCCGGCGAAATCTTCGAGATGACGAAGTGGAGCCCCGCGCAGTCGGCCCCTCTGCGCATCTGGCACTGGCCAGCCACCCTCGCGCAGGCGGACATTCTCGCAGCCGCCGCACAAATTCAGGCTGCCGGCATCGTCTCAGTCTCCGATCCGGCCGCCGAAGCATGGACCCACATCCTGAGTTGGGATGGCACAAACTGGACGCTGCAACAGGCCGGCGCGCCATCGCCCGCACCGCTCGGCGCCACCCTCACAGCAGTGGCCTTGCGTAAAAAGATCCCCGCAGGCGCGAAGCTTTGGGTCAACCTTCCACCATCGCGCGAGCTTGCCGCGCAGCTTCTCCCGCCGGATCCCAACAGCGCCGTGCAGACTGCTGCTACGCTCGCCAGCGCGGAATACGCTTTAACCGGCGTTCTCACCCCCAGTGGCCCCGCATGGGCCTGGTTCCACAAAAACGAGCTTGCCGCCGGACCGCCTCCACCCAACCCCAACCGTCTCACTCCTGGCTGCTCCGCCTCATCGCAATATCCCGTCCGCAGCGATTGGGTCGCGATGCCCGACGTGAGCGCAATGGAAAAGGGCGCAGCCACGCTGAATCGCTACGCGTCGCTGCTGGCCAAGGTGCATGGCTGGCTCGAGATGGCCAACAGCCCCGCCGACGCTTCTCGTGGCAACTACTATTCTCTGGCTCTGATTCCGTACTCCGGCGGAGCGCCGCTCGCCCCCGGCCAGCTGCTGCACGAAGGTGATCAGCTGAAGATGGCCTTGCGGGCAGCAAACGGCCAGGTCACCGAGAAACGCTGGGTCTATGTCCTCGACATCGATTGCCATGGTCAGGGCACGGTCCTTTATCCGAGGGGAAATTCGGGAAACCAGTTTCCCAACGAATCGGATACCGGCAATCAGTTTCTGATCCCGGGCGCTCCTGCCCTGAAGATCGGAGCGCCTTTCGGCACGGACACCTTTGTTCTTCTGAGCACCGCGCAGCCATTGGCCGATCCTTACGTGCTCAACTTCGAGGGCGTGTCGCGCTCGCGCGGCGGCGAGCAATCGCCCCTGGAACAATTGTTGAGCAATACCAGCAGCGGGACCCGCGGCAATCCCGGCCAGGTCCCTACCAACTGGGGCGTCGGGCTGACTACAATTCACAGCGTCCCCCAGCAGGCCTCGCAGTAATCATGTCTGAATCGGCGGGCCTCGCCTCCTTAAAGCCCGGAGCAGTAAGGTGGTCACGATGAATCCGGCGAAAACGGCAAGAAAAATCCTGCTCGCGGTCAGTATCGCCGTCGGCCTGATGACGTCGCCGGCCGGGGCTCAGCCAACTCCTCAACCGGGAAGTTTGCGCGGTTTGATTGCCCAGCACGAGCAAGCCCTCGCCGACGCGCGCTCCTCGCATAACCCAAGGAACGAAGCCACCGAGCTTAACACCCTCGCCAGCCTCTATCGTGAGGCGGGCGATCCACAAAAGGGCCTCGACTATTGCGCTCAGGCCTTGTCCATCGAGACCAGCAAAGGCCAGCAGGCGCAGAGCAAGAACGTCGAAGGCCGCATCCTCACCGACCTCGGCCAGGAACAGAAAGCGCTCGACCTCTTCAACGAGATTCTGCCCATCTGGCAGCAGGTCAACAGCTTGTTGGGCGAAGCTTCCACACTCAACAACATGGGCCGCGTCTACAACAACCTCGGCCAGCACGATAAGGCGATCGAGGTCCTCAATCAGGCCCTGCCCATGTGGCGTCAAACCAACAATCGTGCCGGAGAAGCCAGCACCCTCGACAATCTCGGCCGCTGCTTTTCCGACATGGGCCGCAGCCAGGAGGCCCTCGATAATCTCAATCAGGCCCTCCCGCTTTGGCGCGCCGTTGGCGAGATTGGCGGCGAGGCGCAGACCCTCAATAACCTCGGCAGAACCTACACCAATCTCGGCGAAAAAGAAAAATCTCTCGAATCCTACCAGGCCGCCCTCCCGCTCTGGCGCGAGCTCGGCCATCCCGAGGGCGAAGCCGCCTCCCTCAACGCCATCGGCCGCATCTACGACGATCTGGGCCAGAGACAGCAGGGGCTCGATTATTACAACCAGGCGTTGCCTCTCTGGCGCGAAGTCGGTAACCGCAGCGGCGTAGCCCTCGCCCTCTACGACATCGGCAGAATCCACGTCGAGATGGGCCAACCGCAACCGGCGCTCGATTTCTACAACCAGGCCCTCCTCATCTGGCGCGAAACCCAGGATCGCCGCGGCCAAGCCGCCGCTCTCAATCACATCGGCCGCGCTTACTCCGACCTTGGCGACCGTGACAAAGCCCTCGACTTCGACTATCAGGCCCTCGCCGCGTGGCGCGACGTGCAGGACCGCCGTGGCCAGGCCTTCGCTCTAAACAGCATCGGCCGCGTGTTCTCCGATCAGGGCAAGCTCGATCAGGCGCTGCCGCAGAAGCTCGCTGCGCTCTCCCTGGCCAAAGCTGCAGGTGATCCTGACCTCGAGGGCGGCATAGAAGCGTCGCTGATGCTCGATTTCCGCACCCAGCACCGTCTTGAGGAAGCCATCTTCTTCGGCACCGAAGCTGTGAATGCCTATCAGCTCATGCGCCGCAACATCAGCGGCCTCGATCAAAGCCTGCAGGAACAGTTTGCCCAATCGAAGTCCGCTACCTACCGCATGCTTGCCGAGCTGCTGCTGCAGGCGAACCGCCTCGGTGAAGCTGAACAGGTGATGGATTTGCTCAAGGAACAGGAACTGCAGGAAGTCGTCCTCGCCACTGCGGATCATCCCGATCGCCACGCCACCCCGCTCAATCTCACGCGCGCCGAGCAAGACGTCGAGACCGATTTGGCTGCACACGAACAAGCTGCCGTTGCCTTGACCGACTCGAGCGCGCAATACGAGGCGCTCTTGTCCAAACCCAACCGCACACCCGCCGAAGAGGCGGGAATGAAGGCGCTCGAAGCGAAGATCGAATCCGGCAACACCGGCGTTTCCGACTTCTTCCGCAAGACGCTTTACCCTCAGCTGGCGCAGAACGCCGGAACCCAGGCCGCGAATGCTTTGCTCAGTGAAGAGAAATCAGAGGTCAGCCGCCTGCAAAGCACCTTGGCCGACCTCGGTCCGCATGTCATCGGCATCCGGCTCCTGCTCGGCGATGAACACGCCTACGTTGTCGTCATCACCCCGCGGTCGCGCAGGAAATATGAGCTGAAGGCCACGCCCGCCGAGCTCAACGACAAGGTTCAGCAGCTGCGCAACGAACTCCGCACGCCCTCATCCGATCCCAAACCGCACCTCGCCGAAATGTACTCCATCGTCGTCGCGCCCCTCGAAGCCGAACTCGCCGCTCTCGAGCAAAATCCCCTGGACAAGGGTCGCGTGCCCACGCTGCTCTGGTCCCTCGACGGCGCCATCCGCTACCTGCCCATGGCCGCGCTCTACGACGGCCACCGTTACATGGCCGAGCGCTTCAACAACGTCCTCTTCACCCCCGAGAGCTACGGCCACATGACCGCGCCCGACGCCAACAGAACCGCTCTGCGCGTCCTCGCCATGGGCTTGTCGAAGAGCTATGGCGGCCTGCCCGCGCTGCCCGGCGTCATCCCCGAGCTCGACGCCGTCGTCCACGACCCCACCGATGCGCAGTCTCACGGCCCCATCGATGGAACCCTTCTGCCTAACGAGCGCTTTACCTGGGCCGCGTTGAAGGCGCGGCTCGGTCCCGGCTCCGGCTATCCCGTCGTCCACATCGCGAGTCACTTCGTCCTCGAATCCGGCCGGGGAACCGAGCCCTGGCTCATGCTCGGCGGCAACGATGCAGGCGATCCCCAGGGATTTCCCCTCACCCTCTCGGAGCTTGAAAATTCCGTCGTCAGTTTTCACGGCACACGCCTGCTCACTCTTTCCGCCTGCAGCACTGCGAAGGGCGACACCGCAAGCGACGGCCTCGAGATGGACAGCCTTGGCATGGTTGCCCAGCAGAAAGATGCCGAAGCCGTGCTGGCCACGCTGTGGGATGTGAATGACACCAGCACCAGCCACATCATGAGCGACTTCTACGCGCGCTGGGTCAAAGATCCCGCAATCGGCAAGGCCGAGGCCCTGCGCCAGGCCCAGCTCGCTTTCCTGCACAGCTCATCGGCCTCCGCGCATTCGGGAACCGGCCGCGGCGTTCAAATCGCCTCTGAGCCCGCCTCCCAGGCCACGTCCTATGCTCATCCTTATTACTGGGCGCCCTTTGTCCTGATCGGAAACTTCCAGTAACCAAAGAAACGAAGTCTCCACAAGGTAGTCTGTTGGCAATTCAGGAGGATCGAATGCTTCTTCTCTGCGCCTTTTTGGTCGGCCTCGTAGCAGGGCTTCGCTCCATGATGGCCCCCGCAATCGTCAGCTGGTCCGCTCGCCTGGGCCTGTTCAACATCGAGGGGACGTTCGTCGCCCTGATGGAATACAGAATCACCGTTCTCGTCTTTACCGTCCTCGCTGTGTGTGAACTGGTGGTCGACAAGCTGCCCATGACCCCCAGCCGCAAGCAACTGGTGCCCTTCGCCATCCGCATCCTCAGCGGTGGTCTCGTCGGCGCCACTGTGGGAGCATCTGGAGGAAAGCTCATCCTCGGCCTCCTCTGCGGAATCATTGGAGCCGTCGCCGGAACCTTTGGCGGCGCCGCGGCCCGTGCCAAACTGGCTGCCGCCTTCGGCCGCGATTTCCCCGCGGCAATCCTCGAAGACATCGCCGCGATCGCGATTGCCATCTTCGCCGTGAGGCTTGCATGAAATACTCCTTCGACGCCATCGTCGTTGGCGCGGGCCAGGCCGGCCCTCCCCTTGTCGCCCGCCTTGCCGGCGCCGGCTGGAAAGTGGCCGTGGTCGAACGCCATCTCTTCGGCGGCACCTGCGTCAACAACGGATGCACCCCCACCAAAGCCATGGTTGCCAGCGCCCACGCCGCTCACCTCGCGCGCCGCGGCGCCGATTTCGGCATTCACGCCGGTCCCGTCACCGTCGATATGCGTGCCGTCAAGGCCCGCAAAGACGCCATTATCCTCAGCGCCCGTAACGGCGTCGAGAAGGGCCTGCGCACCACCACCAACTGCACAGTCTTCACCGGCACGGCTTCCTTCGCATCCCCAACCACCATGCGCGTCGGAGACGATCTGCTCGAAGCGCCGAAAATCTTCCTCAACGTCGGCGCACGCCCGTTGGTCCCGAAAATGGCCGGCGTCGATTCTGTCCCGTTTCTCACCAGCACCACCATCCTCGATCTCGAAGAGCTTCCCGAACACCTCATCATCGTGGGCGCTGGCCCCGTTGGTCTCGAGTTCGCCCAGATGTTTCGCCGCTTCGGTTCTGCGGTCACCATCATCGATAAGAACTCCCGCCTCGCCGCGAAAGAAGACGAAGACGCCTCTAAGGTTATTCGTGACATTTTCGACTCCGAAGGCATCGAGGTCCGCATCAGCGCCAACTGCATCCATCTCGAGCGCCACGGTGACCAGGTTCTGGTCGGCGTCGAATGCAACGAAGGCGAACCGCATGTAATCGGCTCTCACGTGCTGCTGGCCGTCGGCCGCGTACCGAACACCGACGACCTCAACCTTCCCGCAGCCGGTATTACGCCCGACCAGCGCGGCTACATCCCCGTCGATGATCAGCTCCGCACCACGACTCCCGGCATCTTCGCCATCGGCGATTGCAACAGACGCGGCGCCTTCACCCACACTTCCTACAACGACTCCGAAATCGTCGCCGACAATCTCCTCAATGGCGCTTCGCGCCGCGTCAGTGACCGCATTTTTGCGTATGCCACCTACATCGATCCGCCGCTCGCCCACATTGGCATGTCCGAAGCCGACGTGCGCGCAACAAAGAAGCCGGCGCTCATCGGCGTGCGTCCCATGACCCGCATCAGCCGCGCCATCGAGAAAGGCGAGACCTTCGGTTACATCAAAGTTCTCGTCGATGCCGAATCTCAGCACATCCTCGGCGCAACCGTCTTTGGAACCGGCGGCGACGAGGCTATCCATTGCATCCTCACCGCCATGTACGCACGCCAGCCCGCCTCGCTCCTTACACACTCGGTGCACATCCATCCCACCGTCGCCGAGCTCATCCCGACCACCTTAGAAGATCTGAAACCCCTCCAATAATGCTTCGCATTCCTTTCGCTGAACTAGCGTCCACCCTCACCGGAATCCTTGTCAGCATCGGTTTCGATCCCAATCGCGCCGAGCACTGCGCGCGCCTTTTCGCCGAAACCACGCGCGACGGCGTTTACTCGCACGGCGTCGAGCGCTTTCCGCGCTTCCTTGACACGATCCGCATCGGCTCCGTTGACATCCATGCGACACCCGAGCGCGTTCAGCAGTTCGGAGCCCTCGAACGCTGGGACGGTCATCGTGGCCCGGGCAATCTCAACGCCTGGGCCTCCATGGCGCGCACCATCGACCTGAGCAGCGACCACGGCATCGGCTGCGTCGCACTTGCCAATACGAACCACTGGATGCGTGGCGGCGCTTACGGCTGGCAGGCCGCGGATGCCGGCGTCATCGGCCTTTGCTGGACCAACACCCTCGCCAACCTCCCTCCGTGGGGCGCGTCCGTCGCCGCACTCGGCAACAATCCCCTAATCATCGCGGTCCCGCGCCCCGCCGGCCACGTCGTCCTCGACATGGCAATGTCGCAGTTTTCCTATGGCGCGCTCGAAACCTGGCGCCGCAAGGGCCAGCCGTTGCCCGTCGAAGGCGGATTCGACGCCGAGGGCCGTCTCACCCGCGATCCCGCCGCCATCGAAGCCTCGCAGCGCCCGCTCCCGATCGGCTACTGGAAGGGTTCCGGCCTCGCCATGATGCTCGACATGGTTGCCGCCCTGCTCTCCGGCGGTCTCGCGACCCATCAAATTCCCACCGACCCTGTTAAGGAAACTGGCCTGTCGCAACTCTTTCTCGCGCTGAACCTCGCGAAGCTGCAACCCGTCGAAGAATCAGCTCGCGCAGCCGACGCCATCGTCCAGTCCCTGCTCGCGGCCGGCGCATCGGTCCGCTATCCCGGCCAGCAAGTCCTCAAAACCCGCGCCGAGAACCTCGCGCTCGGCCTTCCCATCCGCGAAGAATTGTGGAACGATGTGTGCCGTCTCTGAATCGCCGTCCAGCGCTACTCTAAGAACAAATGCGCGCCGCCGTCCTTCACCACCCCGCTCCCATCGCCTCGCACCCGCTGGCGCTTGAAGACCTGCCCATCCCCGAGCCGGCTGCCGGTCAGGTCCTCCTCAAAGTCGAGGCCTGCGGCGTCTGCCGTACTGATTTGCATATCACCGCCGGTGAGCTGCCCCCGCTGCGCGACACTGTAACGCCAGGCCA
>JBEKIN010000139.1:0-10906 GCA_050011735.1 Acidobacteriaceae bacterium
GCAGGAGGAACATCCTTTCGCTTCGGTCTATCACGAATACACGCATCTGCAGCTGGGCACCGACGGAATGCCGCTGTGGCTGAACGAGGGTCTGGCGGAGTTCTTTCAGAACACCGATATTCGCGACAAGGACGTGATGGTGGGGCAGGCGAGTCCGGACAACATCATCTATCTGCGGCAGCACCAGCTGATCCCTCTGCCCATGCTTTTCCAGGTGGATGCAAACTCGCCTTACTACCACGAGGAGCAGAAAGGCTCGGTGTTCTACGCCGAATCCTGGGCGCTGGTCCACTACCTCGAGTTCACCGATTTCAACGCGCATACCAACCGCATCGGCGCCTATCTCAGCCGGGTCAGCCAGAACGAAGATCCCGTGACAGCGGCCGAAGAGGCATTCGGCGATCTGAAGAAGCTACAAGCAACGCTGGCGGACTACATCGGCCACGCGCGGTACATGTACTTCCACATGAACAGCGCCGTGGCGCCCATCGATCCCGCCTTGCTGACGGTGACGCCGCTGACCGATCCGCAGGCGGATGCGATCCGGGCGGATTTTCTGGCCTACAACGGCCGCGGCGACGACGCGCGCGCCATCCTGGATGCGGTGCTGAAGGCGGACCCCAACAACGAGCAGGCCCACGAGACCATGGGGTACGTCGAATTGCGGGCCGGACATTACGAGGAGGCGAAGACGTGGTACGCGCAGGCCATCGCTCTCGATACCCAGAGCTGTCTGGCGCAATACTACTTCGGCTGGCTGTCGCTCGTGGGGGGCAACACGGGTGACGATGTGGAGAGCAGCCTGCGGGCGGCGATCAAGCTGAATCCGCGCTTTGCGCCCGCCTATGACAGTCTGGCGATGCTCTACGGGCGGCGGCATGAAAAGCTGGACGAGGCGCACATGCTCAACCTGCAGGCCGTGCAGCTTGCGCCAGGCAACGTGAATTACCGCCTCGATACGGCGAACATCCTCATGGAGCAGGAGCGCTACGACGACAGCCTCCAGGTGCTGCGGTCGGCGGCGGCGATCGCGAGGAGTCCGCTGGAAGTGGACGTGGTGGAGCGCGTGATCAAGCAGGTGCAGCAGCAGGAGGCGCAGATGGAGGAAGCGAAGCGCCGACCGCCGGAGGCACAGATACAGACGACGGTGGTGACCCAGGCGCCGGGTTCAAGTCAGGCCAACGACGCCCTTGCCAATGGAGTGGAGTCGAAGCCGAAGCATCCCACCGAGACGCCTCACGGACAGATGCACGTTGTGCGCGGAGTCATTCGGGACGTGACCTGCGGCTACCCGGCGATACTCTCGCTGCGCGTGGAAAGCGGGACAAGGAAGGTCTCACTCTACAACAACAACTACTACAAGGTGGATTACAGCGCCGCGAACTTCACGCCCAAGGGCGACGTGCATCCCTGCGATGATCTGGAGGGGACGAAGGCGGAGGTGGAGTATTTTGCGACTGCGGACAAGTCGGTCGACGGCCAGATTGTCGGCATCATGATGATCAAGCAGGGCCCAAAATAGAACGGCGCAGCCGGGGCCGCGCCGCAATCTACCGAGTCGGAATCAAGCCCGGCTGAGGTAAGCTCCCTCGGCAGTGTCGACCCGAATCTTTTCCCCTTCATTGATGAACGGCGGGACCTGCACCACGAGCCCGGTTTCGGTCTTCGCCGGCTTGGTGACCGAAGACGCCGTCGCGGATTTGAGTCCCGGCTCGGTTTCAACCACCGTCAGCTCGACGGTCTGCGGCAGTTCGATGCCAACGGCCAGGCCATCGTGGAAGGAGACTTTGATCTGCAGGTTAGGGATGAGGTATTCGACCGCGTCGCCCAGCGTGTCGCGCTTCAGGTGGGTCTGCTCGTAGTTCTCAATGTTCATGAAGTAGTAGTCGTCGCCGTCGTTGTAGAGGAAATCCATGGGGATTTCGTCGACCACGACGCGCTCGATGGGATCGGGCGAGCGGAAACGGTGCTCGAACATGGCGCCGGTGCGCAGGTTGCGCAGTTTGGCCTGGATAAACGCGCGCAGGTTGCCGGGCGTGCGGTGCTCCACGGAAAAGACCGAGTGAAGCTCGTTGTTATGCTTGATGATCATGCCCGGGCGCAGCTGGGTGGCGGGAATCGCCATACGGGTAAGGCTCCTTGCTGTCGATAAGTGCGGAATGTGGCGGCGGGATGGCCGCGGGGGGCGGGCCTGAAGCGGGTCCGCGCTGTGCATACTCCGGCACTTTCGATTTTATCGCAGCGGGTCTGAGCGGCCCGGCCAATCCAGCCTTCGTGAGCACTTCTGTGCCTGGACGATGGCCACGCCTGCCCGCGGGATCGCGCGCCCACGCGGCAAAATCTCCCAAAAAAGATTATGGTGGCAGGGGCCTTTTATTTCAGAATTTGGGGGATTGCGCGTGAATCGCAGGAGCTTTCTGAAGGTTGCGGGGACGGCAACGACACAGGCAATGCTCGCAGCGCGGTTACACGCAATGGTCGAGCACGGACAGCCGGGAACGCTGCTAGCGCCCCAGCAGACTGAGCCCGAAAAGCCGGTCGCAGCCAATGATCACATCCAGATTGCGCTGATCGGCGCGGGCGGCCAGGGCCAGTACGACACCAAGGTCGCGGTCACCGTACCTGGCGTCAAGCTCGTCGCCGTCGCCGACTGCTACGACGGACGCCTCGAGCACAGCAAAGAGCTGTGGGGCTCCGACATCCTCGCTACGCGTGACTACGCCGAGGTGCTCGCGCGCACCGACATTGACGCGGTCATCATCGGCACACCCGACCACTGGCACAAGCAGGCGTCCATCGACGCCATGAAGGCGGGCAAAGACGTCTATTGCGAAAAGCCGATGATCCACCTATACAGCGATGGACCGGCCATGATCGAAGCGTCCAGGGCCACGAAGCGCATCCTCCAGGTGGGCAGCCAGCGCGTCAGCTCGATTGTGTACGCCAAAGCGAAAGAGCTGCTCGCTGCGGGCGCGATCGGCCAGCTCAATATGGTCACCGCCTGGTGGGACCGCAATTCGTCGATCGGCGCGTGGAACTACACCGTTCCTCCCGACGCCTCGACCGAAACCTGCGACTGGCCGCGCTTCCTCGGGACCGCGCCGAAGATTCCCTTCAACGGCGAGCACTTTTTCCAGTGGCGCAAATGGAAAGCCTACGGCAGCGGCGTCGCCGGAGACCTGTTCGTCCACCTTTTCAGCGGAACGCACTTCATCACCGGCGCGCACGGCCCCACGCGCGCCATGGCTACCGGCGGGCTGCGCTTCTGGAAAGACGGGCGCGACGCCCCCGACGTGCTGCTTGGCCTCTTCGACTATCCGGAGGGCTTCAACCTGAGTCTCCGTGTCAACTTCGTCGATGGCGGCGCTGAAGGCGAGGGCTTCCTCTTCGCCGGCTCCGAAGGCACCATGGAGATCGCCGGCAATTCCGTCAGCGTAAACCGCGTTCCGCGCGAAACGGAACCGGGGCTGATGATCGGCTCATTCACCGACGCGATGCAGAAGCAGATCACCGCTACTTACCGGCAGAAATACCCGCTGGTCGAACCGACCGAGCCCACCCGCGTGGGCTACGACAAGTACGTCGCGCCCCGCGACTACAGCGACAGCTACGATCACTTGAAAAACTTCTTCGCATCGGTCAGGTCGCGCCAGCCGGTCGTGGAAGATGCGGTCTTCGGATTCCGCGCAGCCGGTGCTGCGCTCCTCAGCAATCTGAGCTACGAGCGCGACGCGATCGTGAAGTGGGATCCGGAATCGATGAAGATTCTGTAATCCCCAGGCCCGCTGCTAATCGAGCGGCCTCACCCAGATGTTCCGGAAGCTGATCGGCTCGCTCTTGTCGCCGTGCGCCTGCAGCTTGATCGGGGCACGGTCGTAAGCCTTGTAGAACGGCTGCCCGATGTACAGTGTCTGCCCCTTCAGCTGGAAGTGATTCTGCACCAGCACGCCATTGAAAAAGGCGGTGACATACGCCGGAGTCTTCAGCGAACCGTCGGCGTTGAACGTCGGCGCGGTCCAAACCACGTCGTAGCTCTGCCACTCGCCAGGCTTGCGGTTCGGGTTCACCATCGGCGCGCTCTGCTTGTAAATGCTCGCCGCCTGGCCGTTCACATACGTCGTGTTGTTGTAAGAGTCGAGCACCTGCAGCTCGTATCCCGCGTCGCCCGGACCCAGCGAAGCCAGAAACACACCGCTGTTGCCACGCGCCTGCCCGCTGCCGGTGATGTTCTCGGGAATCTTCCACTCGATGTGCAGCTGGTAGTCCCTAAAGCTGCGCTTCGTCTCGATGTTGCCGGTGCCCTTGGCCACCAGCAGCACGCCGTCGCCAACGATCCACTTGGCCGGCGTGTGATCCTGCGCCGAAACCCACTCGTCCTCGTTTTTTCCATCGAACAAAACGATCGCGTCGGAGGGCGGCGCCGAGTCGGTGGCGCCGGGCGTCACAATCGGAGGCACCGGCGTCCACACTTCCGTTTCTTCCGGCTTCGGTTGCGCCGCCGGTAGCTGGGCGAAAACGGAAACGGCGACGCTCCCGAGCGCCGCCACAGCAAAAAGCGTCAAAACGTGTCTGCGCATAACGCAACGAGGATACCTCAATCGTCAAAACGCTGGGCGTCAATCGCGAAGTTGATGTCACCCCGATACAGCAACCCGCACATCCTCCCAAACCATCCAGTGGGGATTGAGCGGCCGCGCGCCGAACTTCGCGTAAAGCGCCCGCGCGGCGGTGTTCGTCGGTTTCACGTCGATGCAGATGCGCAGGGCCTTCTGCTCCACGAACCACGAAGCCAACGTGACAATCAGCTGACCGGCAATACCTTGCCGACGATGCGCCGCGACCACATCGATCCACTCCAGCTCACCCTGGCATCCATGACGCCGCGTACGATGGCCCGCGATGAATCCAATCACGGCTCCCTCGCAGACAGCCACGAAGACAACAGCCTGTCCTTGCAGCGCCTGCTGTGCACCGATTTCGCCCCGCAGGTAGTTGCCGATGCGCGTTTCCCAATACGCCTGCGTCTCCCACTCCTGCGCGCGGATCGCGGCCATCGCGGGAACGTCGGAAACCTCAGCGGGCCGGATCATGACCGCCGCCCCAGGAACATCGCCCCTGGGAATCGACCTCGGTAAAATGTCGGCCCGCATCGCCGCGTCGGCCGCCGTCGCATCGCACTCTGATTTAATCAGAACAGATGCCGCCTCTGTGGAAACCCGACAGCTGGACCGAGCGCCTCGCTGAGCTCGAAGCGCGCTCCGGCGATTTGAAGGAAGCCCCGCTGCGCCGCGATGTGCGCTCCCTGGGGCTGCTGCTGGGGCGCGTGCTGCGCGAGCAGGCTGGCGACAAGCTCTATCAGAAAGTCGAGGATCTGCGCCAGCCCGCCATCCGCCGGCGAGAACTGCAGTCCAAAGGGCAGATTCGCGAAGCCGAGGACCTGATGCAGCTGGCGGTTCTCGCCGTCAACTCCATGCCCGTCGACCAGGCCGACCAGCTCAGCCGGGCCTTCGCCTTCTACTTCGAACTCATCAACCTCGCCGAAACCAACCACCGCAAGCGGCGCCGACTTTCGCTGCAGATCACCGGTGACTCCTCGAAGCGCGAGGCGCAGCGCGGCGAGTTGCGCGGCACACTGCGCGCCATGCGCGAGGCGGGCATCAGCGCGGAGAAGGCGCTCGAGTGGCTGCGGCGCATCCTCGTAGTCCCCGTTTTCACGGCGCATCCGACAGAAATTGCCCGACGCTCTGTGCTCATGAAGCGGCGTCGCATGGGCGAGTTCCTCGAGAAGCTTGACCGCATTCCCGTTCCCGATGAAGAGCTGACCGCGCTCGAAGAGGCGCTCACCGCCGAAATCACCGCGCTGTGGCAGACCGACGAAGTGCGCAGCCGCCAGCCTGCGGTGACCGACGAGATCCGCATGGGCCTCGACTACTACGACGTCTCGCTTTTTGAGACTCTGCCGCGGTTGTACGAGGAAGTCGCTGCTGCGCTGAAGAGCGAGTACGGCCTCGATCTCGAGCTTTCCGAGCTGCCGTTGCTCCTGGCCTTCGGTTCGTGGATCGGCGGGGATCGCGACGGCAACCCGTTCGTCACGCCGGACGTGACCCGGCAGGCGATTCTGACGGCCCGCACGCGGCTGCTCGATTACTACGATGAGCAGCTGCAGCAGGCCATCGATCTGCTCACCACGTCGGCGCAGCAGTTGCCGGTGAGCGACGAACTGCAGGCCCGGCTGAAAGGATTTCAGGCGGAGCTGCACACCAGCGCCGAAGCCTTCGGCGCGCGTTTCGAGTTCGAAACCTATCGCCGCTATCTGGTTTGTGTGCGGGCGCGCATCCAGCGCACCGCGGGTAAGTTCGACTCCGATCCGGAAATGCTGGAGTCCGCGCTGGCGGGCCTGCCGGCATATTGCTCAGCCCACGATTTTCTCGAAGACCTCAGCGTCGTCCGCCGCAGCCTCGCCACCAACCAGGGCATTCGCCTCGCGGAAACGCTCATCGACCCCCTGCTGCTCATGGTTCGGACCTTCGGGCTGCACCTGCACACGCTCGACATCCGCCAGCACGCGCGGGTTCACCGCAAAGCGCTCGAGGAGGCATCCGCCTGGTGCGCGCACAACGGGGCCGCTGCGCCGGAGGCGCTCAGCCCCGCCACGCGCGACGTGATCGAAACCTTCCGCGTGATCGCGGAAATCAAGGCCGGGTGCACTCCTGAGGCGATCCGGCACTACATCGTCAGCGGCGCTTCTTCTGTGGAGGACGTGACTGCGGTGGTCTGGCTGGCGCGTCTGGGGGGCGTGGAAGTCGCTGGTCGCGGCCGCGATCCGGGCGTGATGCCGGTGCCGCTCTTCGAATCCATCGAGGATCTGCGCAACGCGCCGCGCATCTGCCGCGAGCTTTGGAACTCGCCCGGATACGGCAAGCTGCTCGCCTCCTGGAACAACACCCAGGAAGTGATGCTGGGGTATTCCGACTCCAACAAAGATGGCGGCATGCTGACAAGCACTTGGGAAATTTTCTGCGCCCACCGAGCGCTGCACGATGTGGCCCGCGAATGCGGCATCCGCCTGCGGCTGTTCCATGGGCGCGGCGGCACAGTAGGGCGCGGCGGCGGTCCTACCCACCGCGCCATCTACGCGCAGCCGATTGGCGCCTTCGACGGGCAAATTCGCATCACCGAACAGGGCGAAGTCCTCAACTGGAAGTACTCCGATGTGGTACTCGCCGAGCGCAACCTGGAACTGATGATCGCAGCTTCTCTCGATGCGCTGGCGCGGCCCAACGCGCTGCTCCCTAACGGGCGCTACTCCGGCGTGATGCGGCCCGAGTGGGAAAGCACGTTTGCAGAGCTCTCGGAGATTTCCTTCCGCTTCTATCGCGAGCACATCCTGGCGGACCCCGAAGTCCTGTACTACTTCGAAGTCGCAACCCCTGTCGCCGAACTGGAACACGCACGCATCGGCTCGCGCCCTGCGCGCCGGCCCGGGCAAATCAGCTTTGAGAACCTGCGCGCCATCCCATGGGTGTTTGGATGGACGCAGAGCCGGCTGCTTGTTCCGGCATGGTTCGGCGTGGGCACCGCATTCGCCGCGTTCGCGAACAAACCCGGCGCCGCTCAGCTGCTGCGCGAAATGATGGGCGAATTTCCGCTGTTCACCGACGTCGTGCGCAACGTGGAGATGGCGCTGGCCAAGGGCGACCTGGGCATCGCGTCGTTGTACGCTTCGCTCGTGCCTGACGCCGCTCTGCGCGAGCGCGTCTTCGGCATGCTGAAGGCGGAGTTCGAGCGCACGCGCGAAGCAGTGCTGGCCGTCACCGGACAGCGCGAGCTGCTCGAATCGAATCCGGTGCTGGCGCGGTCCATCCTGCTTCGCAATCCGTATGTCGATCCCATGAGCCTGATCCAGGTGGATCTGCTGCGTCGCAAGCGTGCCGGCGAAGACACCGACGAGGTGAACCGTGCGATCGCCGGGACGATCAGCGGCATCGCGGCGGGCCTTCGAAATACAGGGTGAGCATCTCCGGTTGCCGCTTCCCGAAATGGAAGCCCTCCGCATTGCGTCCCGATTCCGGAACGAATCTGTGAGAATTCTCATCTTTCCTCTCCCCTCCCCAGCGATTCCCTTTAGGCTCGGCGCATGGAGGAATCTCATATGCAGCCGGTCGCCAATCCTGAAGACATCCACGCGATTCTGAGCCGCTTTCAGACCTGGGCCGAGAAGCTGCCGGCCAATGGCAACGGAAACGGGCATAAGAACGGCGCCGGCGCCCTCGAAGGAGTGCGCGAGATTCCCTACGAAGAGGCGATCCGGCAGCACCGCAGTCGGCGGGTAGCACAGGGCCAGCGGCGCACACTCCCGGCGCGTGCGTCGGCTTCGCCTGTTTCGCCACGGAAACCAGACCTGCAGGCCGAGCCTGAACCGGTTGCGGAAGTTCCGTCTCCGTCGGCCGTTGACCTTGCGGTGGCGAAGATTGCCGAAGTCGCGGCCACGAACAAATTGGAACCAGCGCTGCCTTTGATCGACGACGCCCCCCAGTGTCCAGCATCCGTCGCGATCGGTGTCGCGGTAGACCCAGTCGCGAGTGCGGCAAAGCCACGGACCCCGCGATCGAAGCGTATTTCGCCGGCTCCGCTGGCTGAAACTAAGAACCCCGCCCCCATTCCAGCCGCCGCAACCAGCGGGATCATCGCCGATGTGCTGCCCGAGCCACTGACGCCGCTGCCTCGACCCATCCTTCGCAATGCCAGCAGAGGGCGCCGCCCGAGGCCGACGACGATGGCAGCTGCACCAATTCCCGCGCCCACGGTTACAACGCACGCCGCGGTCACTGCCAGGCCACCATTAAAGCCTGCCGTCCGCAGGAAGCCAAAGAAAGCCACGGCTCTGAAAACTGCCGCACAGAGTACTGTTCCGCGAAAGAGTGCCGCGCCCTTGACCGCGAAACCGCCCATCGCTGGGCAACCGCAATTCCGGCAGGTGTTGACGAAAACTGTGCTGCAGGCAGAGCGGCCGACGCCACCAATGTCCGCGCCGAAAAAAGAAACCAACCCGGATCGGACCCAACGCATCACGACGCGGTTTTCTCCCGCCGAGCAGCGACGCATCGAGAAACAGGCAGCCGAATCGGGCCTGACCGTATCTGCCTGGCTGCGGCACTGTGCCCTGTCCGGCGGAACAACACCGGTTCATCCGAAGAAAGCGCAAGCAGCCACAGCGAAATCCGGCAGCAAACAGCGCAGAGTCGCTATCGCCAACCCGGCTCACGTCGCATTATTCTCCCAGCCAACGAATTCCGCGCTCGGGAACTGGCTGACGCTGCTGCGGCAAAGATTTCTCTCTTCGCCGGCGCGATTCTCTGAGCAGGCCTAGGCGACGCGGCCCCGCACTCGGGTAGCCTACTGTTCCGGGGCTACTCTCCGGCCGGACCCGCGTGCCCCTGCTCGATCTGGGTGGCCTTGTCGTTTTCGAAGGTCACGCTCCAGTGCTTGCCGCCGGCATCGTAATCGACGGTGCGGTTGCCGTAATTCGAGGAGTCCGACTGCTGCATCACGCCCAGCGCCATCGCGGTCTCCAGCTCCGTCATCCCCGCCTTTGGCTGGTGCTGGTCGATCGCCTGCCACAAATCCGCGGGCCAGAATTTGTACATCTGGTGCGGATCGTCGTAGTAAAGAACGTTGTCGCAGTACCAGGTCGAATCGGCGCCCTGTATTGTGCCGATGGCTGTTGCATATTCCTTTGGATCTCCTTGCATGGTAAACACGGCGAAAGCCTGCGCGGTGCCGCGTGGCACCCGCGTGGGCAGATTCGCTGGGAATTTCTGCGTGACGATGTCGCGGATCTCAAGCCGCTGCACGCTGGGCAGAACCCCGGCCTTGTGCGCGAAATCCACGCGATGCGCCGCGTAGGGGTAGTAGTCCAGCTCGTAGCCTGCCTGAATCCAGACCGGCTTGCCGATCAGATCGCGCGCCGACTTCATGTCGTCGATGTACAGCTTGCGCGGCTGCACCATCTCCTCGTCAGAGAGGTGGCTCTCCTGTGCCTGCCGCGGCACAACACCCGGCCGATTGCGCATCACCTGGATGCGCCAGATGCCGATGGCGGCGATGAGCATCGCGGGCAGGACGATAAGGGCGAACTTTTGCCAGATCTTCATGGTTTCTCAGATTATTCTGATGCGCTGCGCGGACCCGCGGTGCGCGGAATCCGGAGTTCTTTCAGAATCCGTGGCTACGATGCCAGTCCTTTGCCCGCCAGGTCCGCCAAAGCCAGCGTGAGCAGGCGCGAATCGTTCAGCGACGCGGGCCGCCGCACCGTCATGCCCAGCTTCGCCGCGAAGTCGCGGAACCCGATATCGATGTCGTAGAGAATCTCGACGTGATCGCACAGAAACCCGATGGGCTGGATGACGAGGTTCGTGACGCCCTGCTGGCGCAACGCGGTCAGCGTGTCCTCAACGGAGGGCCCCAGCCACGGGCCTCCCGACATGCCCTGGCTCTGAAACGCGAAGAACCAGCCGTCGGGCGTGAGGCCGGCGATGCGGCTCGCGACCAGGCTGGCCGTCAGTTTGGCCTCGATCGGGTACGGGTCGGGCGACTCAGGTGGGTTCCCCGGACTCGTCTGCGGCGCCGAGATCACCGTCCGGCATGGCACGCTGTGCGCGGTAAAGAGAATCGGAACCGCGGCGCCAACCTCCGCGCTCAGGGCATCACGCACCCCGCGCAGCCGTTCGGCGAAAGCGTCGGCGAGCAGCGGGTGGTCCGCCCAGTCATCGAGGAAGCGCAGGGCCAGCGCGCCCTCCGCCGCTGCGAAAACAGCGCGGCGATACAGTCCCACACTCGTCCGCGAATTCTGCGGCGCAAGACAAATCACCACGGCGCGGCTGATCCCGTCGTCGCGCATCCTCCG
>JBEKIN010000140.1:0-10877 GCA_050011735.1 Acidobacteriaceae bacterium
GACGACGAACGCCGCGCAATCCTGGCGATCATCAACTCCGCAGCGGTAGCGTACCGCGATGCGATCCCTCCGGACCGCTGGCACGAGCCCTACATGCCGCTCCATGAGCTGGAGTCTGAAATCGCCGCCGGAGTCGAGTTCTGGGTCTACGAATCAGATGGAGTGCTGACCGGCGTCATGGGAATCCAGCCGGTGGACGACGTCACGCTTGTCCGCCACGCCTACGTTGCGCCCGGCCATCAGGGACTGGGCATCGGCGGCGCACTGCTGAACCACCTGCGCAACCGCTGTACGCACCAAATGTTAGTTGGGACATGGGCGGCCGCCGAGTGGGCCATCCGCTTTTACCAGCGGCATGGTTTCCAAATGGTCTCGCCCGCGCTGAAGAGCAAATTGCTGCGGACATACTGGACCATCCCCGAGCGCCAGATTGAGACGTCCGTGGTTCTGGCCAACCCTGCTTACCCGGAAGGCTGAATGGCCCATCCCTCGGATGGGATATACTAATGTATATGCCAAGCCCTGGAGAGAGAAAACCGATGCGTCGGACTGCGAAAGTCTTCATGAACAACCGAAGCCAGGCTGTCCGCCTTCCCAGGGAGTTCCAGGTGAAGGCAACGGAGGTCTTCATCCGCAGATCCGGTGATGAGATCATCCTCTCTCCTCGCCCAGCGGACTGGTCTGCATATCTTGAAGACGGCCCATCGGCTTCGCCAAGCTTCATGAACAATGTTGAGAAACTCCCCGTCCAGGAACGGGAGTCCTGATGGCTCGCTTCATGCTGGACACGGATACTTGCTCCTACATCGTCAAACGTTCCAGTGCTGTCCTCATTCGCAAACTGCAGAGCGTACCGGTACCGGACGTTTGCATATCAGTTGTGACCAAAGCCGAGCTTCTCTACGGGGTAGAGGTTTCTCCCAGACGCCCGCAGGACGAGGCTGCCGTTCAGCTCTTCCTCCGTCACGTCGAGGTCATGGACTTTCCAGACGAATCGGCGATTCACTACGCCAAAATTCGCGCCGACCTGAAGAACCGTGGCGAGATGATCGGGGCCAACGATTTGCTGATCGCGGCACATGCGCGCAGCATCGGTCTCATCCTCGTGACCAATAACACTCGCGAATTTGGGCGAGTTCGGGGCCTCTCGATCGAAAACTGGACTCGGGCCCGTGCATGAAAGCCAGCCCCGACTTCGGACTCGGCGAAAGGCCACTCTTCCCTGCTTGACATCTTCCGTTCCAGCAAGCAAACTTCGCCTACGGGAAAAACTCCCCCCAAAAGAGCCGCCATTCGCAAAGCGAGGAAGGGCATTTGACAGGACAGCAGGCAAGCCGCGTGACCTATACTCTGGATTCCTCGCTGGACAGCGTGAACAAAGTCGAGCAGACCGCCGAGCAGATGGCCCGCAAGGCCGGCGTGGATGAGGACGAAATCTTCCGCATTTCCATGGCGGTGCGCGAAGCGGCGGTGAACGCGGTCCTGCACGGCAATGCCTACGATCCGGAAAAGCGCATGACCGCCTCCTTCGAAAATACCGGCTCCGACCTGGTCATCCGGATTACCGACGAAGGCAAGGGCCTCGACCCGGCCACGCTGCCCGATCCGCTGGCTCCGGAAAACCTGCTCCGCGGCTCTGGGCGCGGCATCTTCCTGATTCGCTCTTTCATGGATGAGGTACACTTCAAGCAACTGCATCCGGGAACCGAGCTGACGCTCATCAAGCATCTGGGAACCGCTCCGACCGGCGCCTAACTTCCCCGCACAAAAGTTTTTCCAAGGAGGAATTTCTCGTGAGCATGAAAATCAGCACCCGTCAGGTGGACGGGATTACGATTATGGATCTGGGCGGACGGATCACCCTCGGCGAGGGCAGCGTGCAGTTGCGTGATTCGGTCCGTGACCTGCTCGCTAAAGGGCAGAAGAAGATTCTGCTGAACCTGGGCGACGTGAATTACATCGACAGCTCGGGCATCGGCGAACTGGTGAGCGCCTACACGACCGTCCGCAACCAGGGTGGCGAACTGAAGCTGCTCAATCTGACGCGCAAAGTCCACGACCTGCTGCAAATCACCAAGCTCTACACCGTCTTCGACGTGAAGGACGACGAGGCCAGCGCCATCGCCTCCTACGCCCACGCCTGAGAAACGGCTCAAGTCTACGGAAAGGGGCTGCCGCCGGGCAGCCCTTTTCGTTTCCGGGGGCCTTCGCCGCTCCCGGAAGTACCCGCCTCCTCCGTCTGTCTGGCGCCACCCTTGCCCTGACATCTGAGGATTCCAACTACCGGACTGTCGTGCGGAAGAAAGATGGCCGCATCGAGCTCCGGGGCCTTTGGAAGATCGCCAAAGACGGCGCGACCGTGCACGACGGCTATACCGAGTTCTGCGATGGATCTGGCAATGCGGCCCGAACATTCCTTTATGTTTTGACTCTTGTCCCGTTTTTGGGACACACCCGTCGCAGGAATTTCCGCTGGAGCTTCCGCTCGCAAGTCCCACGAAAGAGTACTCCAAAGAGGCATTGACCCAAGCCTGGGTCGCCCTTATCTTGAACACCACGACTGGGAGATTTTGCCCTTCGGGCGCCTCCGCAAACATGCAGGCCTCCCCGCTCCCTTCACGGTCGTTGCAAGTAACTGATTTTCTTCTTTGGTGCGGTTCCTTTACCCGCCCGTGTATCGCCAATCCCATACTGCTGCGTGCGTAGATGGACCTCATTCGGTCCTGGCACGATTCGACTTTAGTGAGGTTCCGTGGATGTCACCTGTAGCAGCGTCGCGCCGTCTTTCCGCCTCCCGCGTTCTGCCTTTCCTCTTCGCTAATCTAAGCTTGTTCGCACCTCTGCTGCTGGCGCCCGCCCAGAGTGCCGCAGCAGCGACGGACACCTTCTACGTGCAGGTGACCAGCGACGATTTCAGTGGCAGTTTCTCCAACCTCAATGGGACTGCAGCCAATTGCCCGGCGAACAGCGCGGGCGGCAGCGCCAGCTGCTCGCTGCGTGACGCCATCACAGCGGCCAACGCCGATGCGAACCCGGTGATCGTCGATATGACGGCGGTCAGCGGGACCATTACACTGGCGAATCCCCTGCCCGGAATCTTCCAGAACGCCGCGAACACCATCGCCGTTGCCGGCCCAGGCGCCGCTACACTCACGGTCTCCGGCGCGAACGCTTATCAGGTTTTCCAGGTTCTCAAGGGAAGCGCGACTCTCCATGACTTCACCGTCGCCAACGGCAACGTCGTCCCCGTCCCCAATGGCGGGACCTTCGGGCCCAACAACGGCTGCGCCTGCGATCCAGGTTTTGGCGGCGGCATCTATGCGTACACGAATGTCTCGCTGACGCTGAACAGCATGGTCCTCACCAGCAATCACTCGGGGTATGACGGCGGCGCCGTTCTTGCCATCGGCCCCCTCACCGTTACCAACACGACTTTCTCCAACAATTCAGTGGATCCGGGCTCGTACGCCGCCGCTCTTTACGCCATCGGCGGCCCGGCCACCGTCAGCACCAGCACCTTTTACAACAACACGGCCTTTCTGGGCAGCGCCATTTACATCAGCGCCTATCTTGCTGGCATGACCGTCACCGTCAGCGACTCCACCTTCGTCAATGATTCCACTCCGAACGGCGGCAGCGGAGCTATCTTCAACTCTTCCGGCGCTACCCTCAACATCCACGACAGCACCTTCTGGAACAACATTTCCGGAATCGCCCAGGGAGGATCGCTCAACAATGCCGGCACGATGACAGTTACCGACAGCGTCGTGGGCGCCCCCGGCAATCCGACGGCGACACAATTGTGCTACAGCACTGCCGGCTGTCCTGCCACGGGCGATGGCAACGGCAACGTGGTTGGGGGCGACTCTCTCAACCTGTCGCCTCTGGGCAATTACGGTGGTTTCACTGAAACGATGCTGCCCGAGACTGGCAGCCCCGTGATCTGCGCCGGCAAGTCCGGCACGCCCTGGGCGGAGACCGTGTCGGGTACTGCCCTCACCACCGATCAGCGCGGAATGCCGCTCGATTCCAGCTGCAGCGCGGGAGAAACTGACGCTGGTGCTGTGCAGGTCGGCGCCCTCTGTAAGACGGCGAACACAAATCCCAATCCCAATGCGGCGGTGTTTGCCGCGACGCAGGACTTCAACGGCGACTGCAAGAGTGACATCCTGTGGCGCAACTCGAGCACACAGCAGGTCTACGAGTGGCTGATGAATGGAACTACCTTCGCCAGCACGGGCAGTCCCGGCTCGCCCACTTCGGACTGGGTGATCCAGGGGACTGGCGACTTCAATGGCGACGGCAAAAGTGACATTTTGTGGCGCAACTCGACCACCGGACAGGTCTACATCTGGCTCATGAACGGGAGCACGCTGACCAGCAGCGGCAGTCTCGGCTATGTCTCGTCGGACTGGACCATCGCTGGCACCGGCGATTTCACCGGCAGCGGCACGGCCGACATCCTGTGGTGGAACTCGACCACCGGGCAGGTCTACCTCTGGTTCATCAACGGCACGACCATGTCGGGCGGCGGCAGCGTGAGCTACGTCTCCAGCGGATGGAACATTGCCGGCATCGGCGACTTCGATGGCGACGGCAAGGCTGACATCCTGTGGCGCAACAGCTCGACCGGGCAGCTTTATATCTGGCTGATGAACGGCAGCACCCTGACCAGCAGCGGCGGCCTCGGCTCTGTCACGTCGGACTGGGTCATTGCGGGCGTCGGCGATTTCAATGGCGACGGCAAGAGCGACATCCTGTGGCTGAATTCCACCAGCGGGCAGGTCTACCTCTGGTTCATGAACGGGGCCAGCCTTGCGAGCAGCGGGAGCGTCAGCTACGTCTCGCCGGGTTGGAACATCGAGGGTGTCGGCGACTACGACGGCAGCGGTCGTGCCGGCATTCTGTGGCGCAACAGCACCACACAGCAGCTCTACATCTGGCTGATGAACGGCGCGACGATTGGCAGCACCGGAAGTCCGGGCACTCCAGATGCGACCTGGCAAATCGCTCCTTAGCTCCCTGGACCTGGTGGGTCGGCAAATCGTACGTCGCAGCCCTACGACTTCGTGCCCCGCGCCCGCCTCCGTCAGCGCTTCAGCAGGTCCACGGGCTCATCGGCATCCGTGACGCGAAAATGCGGCGCGAGCGCCGGATGCTTGCGCTCCACGGCGCGGTACATTTCCCAGGCAACACGCCGGTAAGAGAAGTGTCCCTGAGCGGCCGACCGCAGCTCGGAGATGTAGAGCGCTTCGGCAAAGTCCATCTTGAACAGCGCGCGAATCCGCGTACCCAGCGGCAACACATATTGCGCGGACTCGGCCGCCTCGGGCGCAGAACCCTTTGACAGTTCGGCAAAGGCGGCATGTGCGCCGCGCATCGCTTCTTCGTAGAGCGGCTGCACTCCCGCTTCCGGCACGCCTTCGGGAATCGCATATCCGTGCGCTGTAGTGAACCCCTGCAGCACCTGCACGCAGCGCCGGTGACGATGCATGTCGCGGAACCCGCCAATGTCCATCAGGATGTCAAAACGCAGGGCCTGTCCGGCAGAGAATTCGCGGAGCAACTCGTCGTGCCGGCCGCGATGGCGGATGCCGAGCGCGACGATCTCATTGCGGCGAGCGTCGGACAAAGCAGTCACGTGGCGCCGGATTTGCCGATAAGAATAATGGCATTGGCCATAGAGAAGGGTCGTCGCGAGGTCGATCTCGAGGGAATCCGCGTCGTCGGCCAGATCGACAAGCGGCGCAGGATCGATCGGCTCGCCGTGCAGCAACTCCTCGGCCGCGTGGCGCAGCTCCTGCCGCGTGCGCGTCTGGTACTCGCTGGGAGCCGCATATTTCACCAGCGTCGGCGCGACTTTCACCTCGCGCGTCAGCAGCGCGGCGGCGCGTTCTCCGAGAGCCGGATCGAGGGCGGCAATCTCGCGCTGCAGCGCGGAGAGTTCCTCGCCGTAAACATTCCAGGCGGGTCCGGAAGCGGCGGCCTGCAGACGCACGCCGAGCTGGCGGACCTCGGCGACCGGACTCGAGAGCAGCCGCGAAATTTGCGTCTCCAGCGTCCGCGCGTTCACGATTTGTCCCAGCGAGGTGTTGGTCGCGAGCGGCAGCAGATAACGCGCGACGTCGAAGGCACGAGCCTTCAGCGTGCGTTCGTAGGTCTCCTGCTTCATTTCTTCGGGCTTTTGAATCTGAGCCCGCAAAGACGCGAAAACCGCTTCGAAAACGCTGTGGTACGCCGAAAAAAGCTGCTCGATGGTCTCGCGATAACGCTTCGCCGACGCAACATCGGCGCCAAAATCCGGAAAGTACCAGCCGCTTTTCCGGAAATTCTGATAGCGCGTTGAGCGCTCCTGACCATCCCAGCGCTGCTCGTCCACGAGCACGATGGCAGCCAGCAGCGAAAGCCTCTCGACGGCGAAGGCCACATGCGCCAGATCGGCGATGGAGCGATGGCCATACTGAAAATAGAACGTGTTCAGGAACTGCTCGGCTCTCTGGCTGCTGATCTCGCGCAACGACTCCTTCATCGACAGCGAGGAACGCGAGTATTTCGCCATCGCGTAGGCCAGAACTTCGGGATCGGCTCCGTGAACCGCGAAAACTTCAGTCTGATGATTGCGGGTTTCAGGCAGGTTCGGCGCAACCGTTCCGGAAGCGGGAGTCTCAGTCATGGAGGCCATGCTCGAATGCTAAACCCAAAGCTTGCGGAATTCGCGGACGCATCTCTGTAGTCACGGGCCGAGCGCGCCGCCGTCACGCCCCTGCAATAAAAGAACGGATACCATAGGGATTGTTTTTGGCGACGCTCGCCGACCGACGTCTGTCGCGGAATGGCCTCTGGGCATGAACAAGATCCTTTCGACGACCGAGCATCGTCCGTGGCCCCTGCCAAAATCTCCGTGGGTCATGACCCAGCGCTGGAACGACCTGCTGTTCGCGCACTGGCCGATTCCCGCCACCGAACTCACCCATCTGTTGCCGGAATCGTTGACCGTGGATACCTTCGACGGCACCGCGTGGGTTGGCGTGGTGCCGTTCTGGATGGACCAGGTTCGGATGCGCGGCCTGTTTTCCATTCCCGGAGCCAACCGCTTTCCGGAACTCAACCTGCGAACCTATGTGCGCGAGCGGCACACGAACCAGGCAGGCGTGTACTTCTTTTCGCTCGACGCGGCCAACCCCTTTGCCGTCGCGGCGGCGCGAATGTTCTTCCGTCTGCCTTACTACTGGGCTCGCATGAAGATCGAGTCGGACGAGAGTCGCGGATTCCACTACAGCAGCGACCGGCTGCTGAGCCGGCACGCCGCGCACTTCCGCGCTCGCTACCGCAGCCTCGGCAAACCCTGCGTCAAAGGCGGTCTCGAGACCTTTTTCACCGAGCGATATGCCCTGTTTACCGCAACGCGGCGCGGCGACCTCGCGCGCGTCAACATCCACCATTTGCCATGGCCTCTGGAACTGGCTGAGGCCGAGTTCGAAGTCAACGATCTGCCCGCAGCGCACGGCATTCGCCTGCCGGATACAAAACCCCTCCTGCAATACAGCCGCGAGCTGACGGTCTACATCTGGGCGATGGAAGGGCTCGGATCGCGGTCCACGCGCCGCGCCGCAGCCCCGGTTCCAGCAGGACCGTGAACGTCTGCCTCGCCCGAAGCGAATTCACAACGGCGTTCAATCCGGGGTCTCGAAGGCTGCGGTAGGCTAGAACCATGTCGTCGCTTCAGGGAAGAACCGCGCTGGTCACAGGAGCCTCCCAGGGCATTGGCCGCGCCTGCGCTGTGGCGCTTGCCAAAGCCGGCACGCGCGTCGGGCTGGCAGCGCGCAATGAAGCAAAACTGAACGAAGTGGCGGCGGAAATCGCCACACTGGGCGGCGCAGCCGCGGTCTTTGCGCTCGACATCGCGAGCGAAGAGTCGATCAAGGCTTGCGCCAAAGCGGCTGTCGCTCATTTTGGCAGCATCGAAATCCTGGTGAACAACGCCGGCATCACCCGCGACACGCTCGTGCTGCGCATGAAGCGCGCGGACTGGGATGAGGTGATCCAGACCAACCTCACCGGAACCTTCCTGATGACCCAGGCATTGCTCAGTCCCATGCTGAAAGCGCGCTGGGGTCGCATCATCAACATCTCGAGCGTGGTCGGCGAAACCGGCCAGGCTGGCCAGGCCAATTATGCGGCCAGCAAGGCTGGGCTCATCGGACTGACCAAGTCGCTGGCGCGCGAGCTGGCTTCGCGCAACATCACCGCCAACGCCATCGCTCCCGGATACATCGAGACAGCCATGACCGCCGTGCTCGACGAGAAGCAACGGGAGGCGATGTTGGCGCATATTCCGCTCGGACGCGCCGGAACCGACGCCGACATCGCCAACGCGGTGCGCTTTCTCGCGTCCGATGAGGCCGCCTACATTACCGGCCACGTGCTGGACGTGAACGGCGGCATGTACATGGGCTGAAGAATCGCGTCTCCGGGCGCGTTCTTTGGCTGCTATCGTGGGTGGCGATGAAGATTCTGACCGCGGACGAAATGCGCACCGTCGACGGCGTTACAACGAAACAGTTCAGCGTTGCCTCGATCGACCTGATGCGCCACGCTGGCGCCGCTGTCGCTCGCTTCGTCCTGCGCGAGTTTCCAGCATGCCGCCACATCACGGTTCTCTGCGGCAAGGGCAACAACGGCGGCGACGGCTTTGTTGCGGCGCGCCGACTGGCAGCCGTTGGTTGCGCGGTGCGGGTCCTGCTGCTCGGGTATCCAGCAGATCTGAAAGGCGACGCGAAGACCGCCTTCGATGAGATGGCGCTGGCTCCGGTGTTCGCGCCCGATCAGACGGCCCTCGATTCACCACCTGTAAAGGACCTGCTCGATTCTGCCGATCTGTTCCTCGATGCCATCGTTGGAACCGGATTCAATCCGCCGCTGCGAGGTGTTGCCGCAGCGCTCCGTGACCGCGTGAACGCGCTCCAAACGCCGGTCGTGGCTGTCGATCTGCCCTCTGGCTGGGACGCCGATTCGCGCGCGTTCTCCGCCGATGGCGCCTTCCGCGCCAACGCCGTCGTCACCTTCACTGCGCCGAAGCTGGCGCACATGTTCGGCAATCTCACCGGCAGCGCCTACGGTCCTATCGTCGTCGCGCCTATCGGATCGCCCGACGAAGCGATCCAGTCCGCAACCAACCTCACTTGGGCTGGCTCGTCGAAATCTCTCACTGAGCTGCCGCGCACGCCGGACTCCAACAAGGGACTGTACGGCCACGTTCTGGTCGTCGCCGGTGAACGCGGCAAATCCGGTGCTGCTGCCATGGCCTCGCTGGCTGCACTGCGCGCTGGAACTGGCCTCGTGACCGCCGCTGTGCCCCAGTCGATTCTCGCTTCGGTCGCCGCCATCACGCCTGAGCTGATGACATTGCCGCTCGAAGAAGACGCCAACGGCGCCATCGACCGATCCAACCTCGAACCGGATCGGCTGCGCAGCCTCACCGAGCGCGCCACCGTGATCGCCGTTGGCCCAGGCATGGGCACCGAACCTGAAGCCTTTGTCCTCGGGCTGATCGAAAAGACCACGCTGCCCCTGGTCATCGATGCGGACGCGCTCAACATCCTGGCCCAACATCCCGACAAAATCGATGGCCGTGGCCGCACCGTGGTGCTCACGCCGCATCCTGGAGAAATGGCGCGTCTGGCCGGCATCAGCACGAAGGACGTGCAGGCCAGGCGCGAACCGCTGGCACGAGAGTTTGCGGCTCGGCACAATGTGACAGTCGTGTTAAAAGGCTGGCGCACGCTCATCGCGCATCCTGACGGCCGCATCGCCGTCAACACTACCGGCAATCCTGGCATGGCCAAAGGCGGCAGCGGCGACATTCTCACCGGCATTGTCGCGGCCCTGCTGGCCCAGTTTCCGGATCGCCCAGCCGAAGCCGTCGAGGCTGCTGTCTACCTGCACGGCCTCGCCGCGGACTTCGCGCTGCGCGAGCAGGACGAACACACCCTGCTGGCCACCGACACGATCGGTCATCTTTTTCGCGCTTTTCACTTTCGCTCCAGGGACGAAGCGGGATATGTTTGGTTGGAGGGACTTCCTTCCTCCGCAGCGAGGTCGAGATGACGCAAACCGCGGACCTGAAAATCCATCAGTTCGAAAGCCACAGCGGCAAGGAGACGATTGCTGTGGGACACCGCATTGCGGAATTGCTCACGCCTCCAAAATTTCTGATCCTGCGCGGCGACCTCGGCGCGGGCAAGACAACGCTGGTGAAGGGCATCGCGGAAGCACTGGACGCCGCCGATCCCGATGAAGTGACCAGCCCCACCTTCACGCTGATCCACGAATACGAAGGCACGCGCACCGTGAACGGGCACAAGGAACCGGTGATGCTCTATCACCTGGACCTTTACCGGATCCAAAACGAGCGCCAGCTCGATTCCCTCGGCCTCGATGAACTGATCGGACCTGCCAGCATCGTTCTGGTGGAATGGGGCGAGAAGTTTCCCAGCGTAGTGAAGCGCAGCCAGGGTGAGATCGAGATGCGCACGACCAGCGGCGACTCGCGGAGCATTACCCTGATGCTGAAAGACTAACTGGCCTTTGGCGGCAGCCGGTGGCCCGTAGCCGGTAGCCGGTATCTGTAGCGAGATGCCCCTGCGCGAGCGCGAATGGAAGCACAGAGCCCTTCGATCCTGTTACTTCCGTATTGCCGGTGATCCGCCCAGAACCATCTCCCGACACCGGAAAGGGTCCGACAAAGCCGACTTGCGGCGTTGTTTCCGTGCTCGTCATCGCCGATCTGACGCGCGGTACCGGCCGATTCAATCTCACGCTGGGAGCCATCACAACCGCGGTTGGCATCGGCGCGGCTCTGAGCCAGGTCATCGCCG
>JBEKIN010000141.1:0-10857 GCA_050011735.1 Acidobacteriaceae bacterium
GTCCCCGTCGGCCCCGGCAAGGTCGTCCTCACTATCCAGCCCGGGCAGAACACCGATGTCCGCGTCACCAACTCCATTAGCCTCGCCCTCACTGTCACCGGAACCGCCAACACCGGCGTCACTCTGCAGGTGAATGGAATCGGGGGCGGCAATGCTCAGGTCGGCACCGCCGTCTCCAATCCCGACGGCTCCATCACCTATACGGCCCCGGCCGTAGTGCCCACTCCCAGCAATATCGTCGCGCTCACCATCACCAGCGTCGACAATCCGGCAGTATCCATCAGCCAGAACGTTTCGGTCCTGAACCCGATCCCGATTCTCACCTCGGCCAATCCCATGTCGTTCAACGTTGGACCCGCCACCGTCGTTGTCCAGGGCCAAAAGTTCATTTCCGGCGCTCAGGTCCTCCAGAACGGTGTCCCGGTTCCGACGACCTTCAACAACGGCGGCCAACTCACCGCGACAGTAAGTCCGACCGAAGCCGGCAACCTCGATCTGCAGGTTCTAAATCCAGCTCCCGGTCCCGCAACTTCGGCCGACCTCATCGCGCTGGTCAACGGCACTCCGCCAACCCCTGTCGTCAACCCCACCGACGCCGCCCGCTTCCTCGAGCAGGCAACCTTCGGCGCTACCGATGCCGATATTCATACCGTTTCCATGATTGGCTATCAGGCCTGGCTCAACCAGCAATTCGCCCTGCAACCCACGCCGCAGGAGCCCTTCGTCGAGCAATCCCTCATCATCGACAATCCCCCCTGCGCCTCAGGCGACGTCAAGTGCAACGCGGCCCTCTTCGAACAAAATTCCTCAGACGAAATCTACGTCCAGGACGCCTTTTGGCAGCAAGCCCTTTCCGCTCCCGACGAGCTCCGCCAGCGCGTGCGGTACGCGCTCCACGAAATCATGGTCGTCTCCTCGAATAACTCCGCTGTCCAAAACATGCCCCGCGGCGAAGAGGGTTTCTACGACTTACTCGGCAACGATGCCTTCGGCAACTTCCGCACCCTCCTCAACGACGTGACCCTCAATCCCATGATGGGTCAGTTCCTTTCCATGCTGGGCAACGACAAGGGCAACGCCACCACCGATCCCGACGAGAACTACGCCCGCGAAGTCATGCAGCTTTTCACCATCGGCCTCTACCAGCTCAACAACGATGGCACCCAGCAGCTCGCCGCCTCCGGCAATCCCATCCCGACTTACTCCAACAACGACGTCATGGGCTTAGCCGCCGTCTTCACCGGCTTCAGCTGGGGCGACCCCGGCAATAACTCTGACACCGTATGGTCCAACTGCTGCCTCTACGTCGGCCCCGGCTTCGGCGAAGACATTCTGCCCATGCAGACCTATCCCAGCCATCACTCCACGGTCGAGAAAGACTTCCTCGGCGTCACCATTCCCGCGTCCGGCGGTCCCGACCCAGCCGGCGACCTCAAGATCGCTCTCGACACCCTGTTCAACCACCCCAACCTGCCGCCCTTCTTCTCGAAGCAGCTCATCCAGCACTTAGTCACCAGCAATCCCAGTCCTGCCTATGTCAGCCGCGTAGCTGCGGTCTTCCAAAATGATGGCACCGGCGTCCGCGGCAACATGCAGGCCGTCATCTCCGCTATCCTTCTCGACCCCGAAGCCCGCGACTCCGCCACGGACTTCGCCAATCCCCAGTACGGCAAGGTCCGCGAAGCGCTCCTCCGCTACACAGAATGGGCGCGCGCCTTCACCGCCCAGTCCCGCACCGGCGCCTACGACATCGGCAGCACCGAAGACCCCATCTGGGGACTCGGCCAGATGACCCTGCGCTCGCCCACCGTCTTCAACTGGTTCGCTCCCGGCTATGTCCCGCCCGGAACCAGCATCGAAGCTGCCGGACTCGTCGCGCCCGAAATGCAGATGACCAACGTCTCGACTGTCGTCGGCTACCTCAACTACCTCCAGGGCGCAATCGGCAGCAGCGCCACCAACGGCTCCGACATCTTCTCCAGTTACGGAACCGAAATCGCCCTGGCCTCGACGCCTGATCAACTCCTCGACCGCATCAATCTGTTACTCATGGCCGGCGAGATGGACGGCAACCTCCAGACGGAGATTCTCAGCGCCGTGAATGCGATCTCCATCCCCTCCGGCGATCAGAACGCCATCGACGCCGCGCTCACCGCCCGCGTGCAAACCGCGATTTACCTAACCATGGCCTCGCCAGAATTCGCTGCGCAGTTCTAGGAGCCCCCACCATGTGCAAGTGCATGAACAAATTCGAGCAGTCCCGCCGCCAGTTCCTCCGCACCGCGTCCCTGGCCTCCATGTCCGGCCTCTACGCCAGCCCCTTCATCCTCGGGCTCAACTCGCTCGCCGCCATGGCCCAGGGAACCGGCACTTCGGACTACCGCGCCTTGGTCTGCGTCTTCCTGCAGGGCGGCAACGACGGCCACGGCACCGTCATCGCCACCGACTCCGAATCCTATGCCGCATTCACGCAGGCACGCTCCGGCGCTCCAGGGCTCGCCTACCCGCTCGCCAACCTGCTGCCCATCACGCTGAATACGCCGCAGAGCGGGCGCACCTTCGCCCTCAACCCGTATCTCACCGGCGTGCAAAACCTCTTCAACGCTGGTCGCGCCGCCATCGTGGCCAACACCGGAACCCTCATCGCTCCTGCCACCAAAGCGCAGGTCAATGCCAACTCCGTTCCCCTGCCTGCTTCACTGTTTTCCCACTTCGATCAGACCGCCGCATGGCAGGCCATCGCCTCCAACGGCGGCAGTGCCGAGCACGTCGGATGGGGCGGCGCCGTCGCCGATCTCATCGAGAGCATGAACATGAACGCGAATTCCATGTTCACCTGCATCTCCACCGCTGGCATCGCCCTCTTCCTCTCGGGCCAAACCTCGTTCCAGCTCAACGTCACCCCGGCCGGTCCCATTCCCATCTCCGGCCTCGCCCAGCCGCTCTTCGGCTCGCAGGCCGGATCCACCGCGCTCTCCTCCATCCTCTCCGCCGACGAAACCAACCTATTCGCAAAAGAATACGAAGTCGTCGTCAATCGTTCCATCCAGGCGCAGGCACTCCTCGCCTCGTCCATGCTCGCGGCTGGTCCCACCGGAGTTCCCAATCCGCCGCAGTATCTCGACCCCACCACGAACATGCTCGTTGATAACCCGCTAGCCGCCTCGCTCCAGACCGTCGCCCGCATCATTGGCGGACGCGCCAGCCTCGGCGTCAACCGGCAAATCTTCTACGTCCAGCTCGGCAGCTTCGATACCCACGACGGTCAGGCCGCAACCCACGCCAAGCTCCTCACCCAGCTCGGCCAGGCACTCGAGTACTTCGATGGACTCATGCAGTCCTCTGGTCTCGGCAACCAGGTCACCACCTTTACCGCCTCCGACTTCGGCCGCACTCTCACCTGCAATAGCGACGGCACCGACCACGGCTGGGGCAGCCACCATTTCGTCGTCGGTGGCGCCGTTCAGGGACACGATATGTACGGCCAGTACCCCGTCATCGGTGCGGACCAGGCCAACGACGTCGGCGCCGGCCGCCTCATTCCCACCACTGCCGTCGACCAATACGCAGGAACCCTCGCCCGCTGGTTCGGTCTATCCAATGGCCAGATACAGCAGGTCTTCCCCAACTTTGCTAACTTCGGCTCCAACCCATATCTTGGTTTCATGGGCTCATAATGAGAATCAGTGATCGCATCACTTAGGCCTCGCTCTACGCATCGCAGCCGACGCAGTGCCTGGACGATTCGGCGGCTGAACCTCTGTGCCGTGCTTCTCGTCTCGCTGGCCTGCGCCGGTCTCGCGGGGTGTGGCTCGACCCTGTCGAACGCGTCCTCCGGACCCGGCTCACCACCGGTAATAACTTCATTCACGTCGAGTCCAGCCAGCGTCAACTCCGGCGCGAGCAGCACACTAACTTGGTCCATAACCGGAGCTACAAGCATCTCCATCGACCCAGGGACTTTCACCTCCGCAGCGGCCACCGGTTCGACGACCGTCAGCCCTACGGCAACCACCACCTATACGCTGACCGCAACCAACGCCGCCGGCTCCGTCACATCCACGGCAACCGTCACCGTCAACGCGCAGCCGAGCAAACCAACCATCAACTCCTTCACCGCCAGTCCCACCAGCATCACGTCTGGTTCCAGCAGCACTCTAAGTTGGATCACCAGCGGTGCCACCAGCCTTGCCATCACGCCGGGGACCTTCACCTCCACAGCGGCGAGTGGTTCAACGTCCGTCAACCCAACGGCAACTACCACCTACACGCTGACGGCAACCAACGCCGCCGGCTCCGTCACATCCACGGCAACCGTCACCGTCAACGCGCAGCCGAGCAAACCAACCATCAGTTCCTTCACCGCCAGCCCCACCAGCATCACGTCTGGTTCCAGCAGCACCCTAAGTTGGGTGACCAGCGGAGCCACCAGTATCGCCATCACCCCGGGGACCTTCACCTCCACCACGGCGAGTGGGTCGACGAGCGTCAGCCCAACCGCAACCACCACCTACACGCTCACAGCGACGAATGCCGCCGGCTCGGTCACAGCCACGGCAACGGTCACCTTAACAGCGGCCGGCGGCGCACTGGCGATCACCACCACGTCCTGTCCAGGCGGAACCCAGGGCTCGCCCTATGTGGGCTGCACCATCGCGGCCACCGGCGGCTCTCCGCCCTACACTTTTTCCGTCAGCACAGGGTCCAGCAATCCTCCTCTGCCGGAGGGAATGTCTCTCGATCCAACCACGGGCGACATCACCAGCTCAGAGATCGGCGGCCAGGGCAGCTATACGCCCGAGTTCGTGGTGACCGACTCGACCCACGCCCAGGCCAGTCAGGAAATCAGCTTCGCTATCAATGGCAGCAACGCTTTCCTCGCGAACATCTTCCCCTCGACCTCGATCTTTCACCATCGAGTCGACGCAGCTACCACCGGCCTCCCCGTCGATACTTCCCCCGCGGCCCCAATGTACAGTGGCTATCTGCCCGAAACCGTCAAGCCATTCTTCGGCAATAACTCCAATGCTCCCTTTCCCAATGGGATTCCCGCTTTTGAAGTACCGTACAACCAGCCGGACGTATCCGTTACAACCACCGTCTACCAGTCCTATTTCACCTCCGGTCCAATTCCAGCGAACGCTCCGGTAGAAGGTACCAGTAACTCAAGCGGCGACCGGCACGTCTTGATCTATCTCGAAGCAGGCGGTGGCAATGATCCTGCACTCTATGAAATGTGGCAGGGGATCTACGAAAACGGTCCCTGGACCGATTCCTCCAACGCGCTCTGGCCCAACGTATCGTCCAACGCCCTCACGCCCCAGGGCATGGGAACCTCCGACGCCGCAGGACTTCCGGTAGCGCCGCTCCTCGCCAATGCCGACGAGGTCGTCGGCACCGGCACGCCCACTTCACCCAACGGTGCCATTCAGCATCCCATCCGCTTCACGCTCAACCATATGGTGAACTACTGGGTCTGGCCTGCCACGGAAACCGCTGGCGTAGGCAGCTGCGCGACGACGGCTGGAAGCGCCATTCCCACAGAATCGCAAATCTCGCAGTCGTCTCCTCCGGCAAGCTGCACCATGTCCGGACCGGCCGGCGAAATCTATCGCCTCAAGGCTTCCGTGGCAACTCCCTCCTGCGCTGCCACCAGTCCCCAGGCAGCGATCATCATCACCGCCTTCCGCAACTACGGAATCATCCTCGCTGACAACGGAGACAGCGGCGGCCTCATCGGCACTCCCGATGCACGCTGGAACGACAACGACCTTTCCTGCATTACCAGTCTCACGCTGTCAGACTTCGAGCCGGTCAACGTCTCCAGCCTCATCGTCAGTAACGACAGCGGTGCCACCAGCCACTAGCTGCGCTGCCAATTCGGCCAACCCAAAATCGCGAGATACTCATGGTTGCTGCCGTCCGCAGCCGCCATGAGACCCCCGAGCGATGAAGCTTCAATTCGATCCGGCGATGCCGCGACCCCGGTTGTCGCGAGGGCCCGAACCTGGATTCTCGCCGCGACCATTCTCGGTTCCAGCATGGCGTTCATCGACGGCACCGTCGTCAACGTCGCCCTGCCCGCCCTCCAGGCCAGCCTTCACGCAACGGTTGTCGATGTGCAGTGGGTCATCGAATCCTATGGGCTCCTGCTGGCCGCGTTGATCCTCGTCGGAGGCTCACTCGGCGACATTTTTGGGCGCCGCCTGATCTTCCTCCTCGGTGTGCTGATCTTCGCTCTGGCCTCCGCCGGTTGCGGAATGGCCTCGAGCATCCATCAACTGCTTCTCGCACGGAGCATTCAGGGAGTTGGGGCAGCGCTCCTCGTCCCAGGCAGTCTCGCAATTATCAGCGCCTCCTTCGATGAAGAGAGCCGCGGCAAGGCCATTGGCACCTGGTCCGGCTTTACCGCGATCATGACGGCGCTGGGGCCGGTCCTCGGCGGCTGGCTCGTTCAGCATGGCTCCTGGCGCTGGGTCTTCTTCATCAATCTCCCCCTCGCCGCTGTAGTCATCGTCATTTCGCTTTCGCATGTGCGCGAAAGTCGCGGTGCCGTGCAAGGTCGCCTCGATTGGCTTGGAGCGCTGCTCGTCACTGTTGGCCTGGGCGCCCTGGTCAACGGATTCATCGCATCGGAAACTACGGGATGGGAGCATCCTCGGGTGTTCGTCAGCCTGATTGCGGGCTGCGGCTGTCTCATCGCGTTCCTGTTCGTCGAAGCCGCCGTGAAGTCGCCGATGGTTCCCCTGACCCTGTTCCGCTCCTCCAGCTTCACTGGCGCCAACCTGCTCACTCTTTTCCTCTACGCCGCCATCGGAATCTTCTTCTTCCTCTTTCCCCTGGACCTGATCCAGGTGCAGAAATATTCCGCGACGGCAGCCGGCGCCGCCATGCTTCCGCTGATTCTCCTTATCTTCTTGCTCTCTCGCTGGTCCGGAGGACTCGTTGCGCGTTACGGGCCGCGCCTTCCGCTCATCGCCGGGCCTCTCGTGGCCGCGTTGGGATTTGTCCTCTTCGCTGTGCCCTTACCAGGCAGCAGTTACTGGATCTTGTTCTTCCCCGCCGTGGTTGTCCTGGGCCTTGGCATGGCTGTTACCGTGGCGCCGCTCACCACCGTCGTCATGAATGCGGTGGAAGAGGATCGTGTCGGAGCCGCCTCGGGCATCAACAATGCGGTCGCCCGCGTCGCCGGGGTTCTCGCCATCGCCGTCTTTGGGGTAGTGATGGTGAAGGCCTTTGGCTCGCACCTGAATAGCAGCCTGGTACACCTGTCTCTGCCCAACCAGGTCTTAGCAGACCTTCAGCCGAACGAGATCAAGCTCGCCGGCCTCCAGGCCCCGGCGGAATTGGATCCCGCTACACGAACCGCCGTCACGCAATCGATTGCGGCGGCATTTGTATTCGGATTCCGCATCGTCATCTGGATTTGCGCGGGCCTGTCTTTAGCCAGTTCTGCGGTCGCGCGGCTGATGATTCCCGAAAAGCAAAGCTAGCCCCTTCAGCCCAACTCGCTTCTAGCTCGGCGTTCGCTCGCCTTTCGCTCCGTCAGATATCCAGGTTCTTCACATCCAGCGCATTATCTTCGATGAACTTCCGACGCGCTTCCACATCCTCGCCCATCAGCGTCGTGAAGATCGTCTCCGTCTCCGCAATGTCCTCGAGCTTCACCTGGAGCAACGTCCGCCGCTCCGGATCCATCGTCGTCTCCCACAGTTGCGTCGCCGTCATCTCGCCCAGGCCCTTGTAGCGCTGCACCTGGTATTCGCGCCGCCCCTGCTCGATCACGTACTCGAACAGCTCTCGCGGCGTCTGCTTCTCCACCGGCTCGAGATTCGCCTTCCCGGTGCGTTTCGGAGCCGGCTTACCCGCCTCCGCCTCACCCGTCGTCTCGCCCTCCGTCTCCTCGGCGTCCGGAGTCCCAACAACCCCCGCTGCCGCGGCCTTCGCCGCATACTCCACCACAAACGGCGGCTCCAGCAACTCCCTGATCTGCCCGTGCTTCGACATCATCTGCCGATACTCCGGCGTCGACGCCAGCAGCCAGTCAATCCGCCGCTCCGCTCCCTGCGCGTCCGCAAAGCACAACGACCACGTTCGATGCTCCTCATCCTGCACCGGCTTCTGCAGCCCCTTGAACTGATACTTCTTCTGAATTTTCTCCAGGTCCTTGTGCAGCCCCTGCAGCTTCGTCACGCTCTCGAAATCCACCCGCTTCGTCAGCTCCGCGTGCGCCACCAGGTTCGTTACTTCCTCATTGCGCAGCCGCGTGTTTACCTTATCGAAGAACCCCAGATACTCATTCAGCTGCGTCATGAACTTCGTCAGCGCCGCGCCCTCCAGCTTCGCGGCGCCCTCGCCGTAGCGAATGATCATCCCCTCGGCGGCCCGCTTCACCATCACCCGCACAAAGTCGCGATCGTCCTTGATGTACTGCTCAAACTTCCCCTTCTTGATCTTGTACAGCGGCGGCTGCGCGATATACACGTTGCTCCGCTTGATCAGCTCCTGCATGTGCCGGAAGAAAAACGTCAGCAGCAGCGTCCGGATATGCGATCCGTCCACGTCCGCGTCCGTCATCAAAATCACCTTCCCGTAGCGCAGCTTCGTCGCGTCGAAGTCGTCCTTCCCGATGCCCGTCCCCAGCGCCGTAATCATGGCGCGGATTTCCTCGTGCCCCAGCATCTTGTCGTAGCGCGCCTTCTCCACGTTCAGAATCTTGCCCTTCAGCGGCAGAATCGCCTGGAACTTCCGGTCCCGCCCCTGCTTCGCCGTCCCGCCGGCCGACTCGCCCTCCACCAGATACAGCTCGCACCGCCCCGGATCACGCTCCGAGCAGTCCGCCAGTTTCCCCGGCAAACCGCCGCCATCGAGCGCGCCCTTACGCCGCGTCAGATCGCGAGCCTTCCGAGCCGCCTCCCGCGCACGCGCCGCCTCAATCGCCTTGTTGATAATCTTCCGCGCCACCGGCGGATTCTGCTCCAGATACCCGCCCAGCCGCTCGTTCACCAGCGCCTGCACCGTCCCCGCGATGTCCGAATTCAGCTTCCCCTTCGTTTGCCCTTCGAACTGCGGCTGCGGCAGCTTCACGCTGATCACCGCCACCAGCCCTTCGCGCACATCGTCGCCGGTCAGGTTCTCCTTCACGTCCTTGAACAGCCCCAGCGCCTGCCCCACCGCATTCACCGTCCGCGTCAGCGCCGTCCGGAACCCCGACAGGTGCGTCCCGCCGTCCACCGTATTAATGTTGTTCGCGAAGCAGAACACCGTCTCCGAGTACCCATCGTTGTACTGCAGCGCGATCTCCATATCCACTCCATCGCGCAGACCCTCCATCAGAATCGGCTTGTCGTGCAGCACCTGCTTCCCGCGGTTCAGATGCTTGATGAACTCCGCGATCCCGCCCGCATACTTAAACTCCGCCTTCTTCGCCTCGCCCGTCTTCGGATCCGTCACCCGCTCGTCGGTCAGCGTGATCGTCAGCCCCTTGTTCAGGAAGGCCAGCTCCCGCAGCCGCTGCGCCAGCGTGTCGTAGTTGTATTCCGTCGTCGCAAAAATCCCTCTGTCCGGCAAAAAGTGGACCTTCGTCCCCCGCCGCTTCGACGTCCCTGTCTGCTTCAGCTTCGTCGTCGGCGCGCCCTTCGCATAACTCTGCTCGTAGGTGTAGCTTTGATCCCCCGGCTTCTCCGGCCGCCAGATCTCTACCTCCAGCTCCTCGCTCAGCGCGTTCACCACGCTCACGCCCACCCCGTGCAGCCCGCCGCTCACCTTGTACGTCGATGTGTCGAACTTACCCCCCGCATGCAGCTTGGTCAGCACCACCTGCACCGCGGCCATCTTCTCCCCGGTGTCCAGCGTCATCTCGTCCACTGGAATCCCGCGCCCGTCGTCGACCACCGTAATCGAGTTATCGTCGTGAATCGTCACCTCGATCCGCGTCGCGTATCCCGCCAGCGCCTCGTCCACCGAGTTGTCCACCACCTCGTACACCAGGTGATGCAGCCCCATCTCGCCCGTCGACCCGATATACATCGCCGGCCGCAGCCGCACCGCCTCGAGCCCCTCCAGCACCTTGATGTTTTCGCCTGTGTACGATCCGTTGCCGCCGTCCGAGCCCGCGCCGCCGCCCTTGCCGCCTGCCGGGTTCTTCGCCGCTTTCACTTCGGTCGGGATCGCATCCTGCATCGGTGTCACTTCTTTGGCTGCCATGAAACTCCAGACTTCCTGGCTGAGTTACGGATTAAAAGTTGCAGACGAAAAAACCTCGCCGAAACGAACCGCCGTCATCCTGAGCGAAGCGCCGCCACAAAACCTTCCAGCGGGCGATCCGCTGCTCGGCGCGCAGTCGACGGACCCCCCGAAGGGGAATCGGTCGCGAAGCGGCCGAAAAAATCTATGCCGGAAAACCGTTCGTTCTTCCGTTTGCAGGGCCCGCTTTTGTATCAGGGCACGACTTTAGTCGTGCCGATCACTTCAAAAAGTTCGGGGCTTCAGCCCCTGAGTACCGCATTCAAATCGTCGAAGGACCTGCATCTTGCCTCCCCCGCCGATCAACCTGCTCTGTCCATCCCGAACAACGTCCCGTGTCAGGGCACGACTTTCAGTCGTGCCGTTAATGCCTGAAAAAGTTCTGGGCTTTAGCCCCTGAGTACCGGAGTCGAAACGGGCAAAAAATCTTCATCCGTTTACCCCCCGAAATCGATCCGTTTTTCAACTCGCATCGTGCTGTTCTCCGGGCCAAATTCAGCCTCAAAATCCCCTGAAAATTGAGCCCTTTACAGATCGCTCCTACACCCTCATTTTACCACGCAAACACACCCCTCCGCCCGCCCCAAAACCTGTGCAAAATCAGTGCAAAAC
>JBEKIN010000142.1:0-10836 GCA_050011735.1 Acidobacteriaceae bacterium
GGCTCCGGCTGCTGCAGTGATTCGGAGTTGCGCCGCGCCGAAAAGGGTGAAACCGAGAGGCAGGAGGGATGGATCATTCGAAGATTCGCGTGCTGATTGTTGACGACTCCGCGATAGTTCGCCAGACGCTGGCGTATGTGCTGGCTCAGGATCCGGAGATCGAGGTAATCGGGACCGCTGGCGATCCTTATGCCGCGGCGGAGAAGATCGCCGAACAGGTACCGGACGTGATCACGCTGGACATCGAGATGCCGCGCATGGACGGGCTGACGTTTCTGCGCAAAATCATGACGCAGCATCCGATCCCGGTGGTGATCTGTTCGAGCCTGGCGGAGGAAGGGACGCGGAGCGGGCTGGAGGCGCTGGAGAACGGCGCCGTGGAAATAGTAACGAAGCCGCGGCTGGGCGTGCGCCAGTTCCTGGAGGATTCGCGCACGACGCTCTGTGACGCGGTGAAAGCGGCGGCGGGAGCGCGGCTGCGGCGGCCGGGCCCGAGACGCGTGGTGGAACCGAAGCTGACCGCTGACGCGGTTCTGGCGCCGGCGGCGTGCGCCATGGCCAAGACCACCGAGAAAGTCGTAATGATTGGCGCATCGACCGGGGGAACGGAAGCGCTGAAGACGCTGCTGGAAGCGCTGCCGGCGGACACGCCGGGGATTGTGATTGTGCAGCACATGCCGGAGCTGTTTACCCGGGCGTTCGCGGCCCGGCTGGACGGGTCCTGCGCGATTACCGTGAAGGAAGCGGAGAGCGGAGATACGGTGCTGCGCGGACGAGCGCTGATCGCCCCGGGGAATCATCATCTGCTGCTGCAGCGCAGCGGCGCGCGGTATTACGTAGAGGTGAGGGAAGGACCGCTGGTGTGCCGTCATCGGCCGTCGGTGGATGTGCTCTTCCGCTCCGCTGCACGCTACGCGGGGCCGAACGCGGTGGGTGTGATCCTGACCGGGATGGGCGACGACGGGGCGCGGGGCATGCTGGAGATGAAGGAGGCGGGGGCAAAAACCATCGCGCAGGACGAGGCCACGTGCGTGGTTTTCGGGATGCCGAAAGAGGCGATCAAACTGAACGGCGTGGATAAGGTGATGCCGCTCGAGGCAATTGCCGGAGCGATCCTGAGCGCCACGCGGTGACGCGTTAGGCATGTGTTAGGATTGCCGCGATTCCCTGAGGAATCCCACTTTGCGTCCACCGTTTATTACTGCATCGCTGTTGTTGGTTTCGGTGCTCTGCTCCGCGCAGCAGACTTCGCCCCTGTCAGGTTCCGATGCGCAGCCGACGCGCGCGACGTATCTGCGGTTGGCGGCTGAGGTCGACGAGGCGCTGCATCGGGACGTCCTTGGCATGTGGTTTCCCCGTTCAATCGACCACGAGCACGGCGGATTTCATTCGCATTTCACGCACGACTGGCAGTGGGCGCCGAGCGACGGGAAGTTTTCTGTCTTTCAGGGACGCATGACGTGGGTCACGTCGCAGGTAGTGATGCGCGAACCCGCGCTCAAGGACGAGTACCTGCCGTTCGTGAAGCAGGGGGTTGATTTTCTCCAGAACGTCATGTGGGACAAACAATACGGCGGATTCTACTGGGGGCTCGACGATGACGGTCGCGTGACGCCGCAGTTCACCGACGACAAGGATTTGTACGGCATCGGCTTCTGCATTTATGGACTGGCGGCGGCGTATCAGGCGACCGGCGATCCGCGGGCGCTGGAGCTGGCGAAGAAGGGTTTTCTGTGGACGGAGGAGCACGGGCACGACGCGGTCAACGGAGGATATTTCGAGATGTTGACGCGGGAGGGTAAGCCGCTGGTTCCCGAGGCGCCGAGCGGGCAGGTGGTGATGCCGCCGATTCCCATTGGGCCGGAAAACTACAAGTCGATGAACACGCACATCCATCTGCTGGAGGCGTGGACTGAGCTGTATAAGGTGTGGCCCGATCCGACGCTGCGGGCGAGGCTCGAAGAGATGCTGGCGATCGTGCGCGACAAGATTGTCGTGGAACCAGGCGTGATGAATTTGTTTTTTACGAATACATGGCAGGCGATCCCCGGACACGACTCGTACGGGCACGATGTGGAGACGGCGTATCTGATGCTCGAGACCGATGAGCTGCTGCACGGCAAGGCGAGCGAGAAGACTGAGCACATGGCGAAGATGCTGGTGGACCACGCGCTCGCGTATGGGTGGGACGCGAAGAATGGCGGGTTCTTCCAGTACGGCACGACGTTCGACAAGCCGGAAGACACGGACAAGGAGTGGTGGGTGCAGGGGGAGGGGCTGAACGCGCTGCTGATGATGCACGAGCGATACGGCAAGCAGAATCCGATCTACTTCGAGAGATTCCTGCAGCAATGGGCGTTCATCAAAAACCACACCATCGACGCGCAGAATCACGGCCTCTGGAACCTGACGACCGCGGACGGGGCGCCGATTGTCCTGGACAAAGGTTCCATCTGGAAGGCTGCGTATCACGACAGCCGCGCGTTTTGGAACGTGGGCGGGCGGCTGCGGAAGCTCGCGGCGGAGTGATCGCGTGACTGCCGCAGCGGGTCGCAAAGCCAGATTTGCGTGGCGCGGCAGGCTCTTTTCACAGATAATCTGAGCGAAACAGGCATTTTTCGCTGTCCCCGGGGTTGCCATCGGTCCGGCGATTGGATCGGAGAGGCAATCCCAACGCGCAGGAGTCGCGTGCATGCCGCAGAAGCGTTTTCTTCTGACCCTGATCAAGCCGTCGCACTACGACGACGAAGGGTACGTCATCCAGTGGTTCCGCTCGGCGATCCCGTCGAACACGCTGGCCGTGCTCTACGGGCTGGCGCTCGACTGCAAAGAGCGGCGGGTGCTGGGCGACGACGTCGACATCGTGATTCGGGCGACGGATGAGACGAACACACGGGTGCGGACGCGCAGCATTATTCGCCAGCACAAAGGGCGGCCGGGCATGGTCGCGCTGGTTGGGGTGCAGTCGAATCAGTTTCCGCGCGCGATGGATATCGCGCGGCCGCTGCGGGCGGCGGGCGTTCCGGTGTGCATCGGGGGATTCCATGTGTCGGGTTGCCTGGCGATGCTGCCGGGGATCACGCCGGAGCTGCAGGAGGCGATGGACCTGGGGATTTCACTGTTTGCCGGCGAAGCGGAAGGACGATTCGAGCAGGTGCTCGTCGACGCATGGATCGGAGAACTGAAGCCGCTCTACAACTACATGAACGATCTGCCGTCGCTCGATGGCGCGCCGGCGCCGATTCTGCCGGCGACGCGCGTGAAGCGCACCGGCGGGAAGATCACGACCTTCGATGCGGGACGCGGATGCCCGTTTCAGTGCTCGTTCTGCACCATCATCAATGTGCAGGGACGCAAGTCGCGGCGGCGAACTGTCGACGACATCGAGGCCATCATCCGGCGCAACCTCGAGCAGGGGATCAACCGGTTCTTCATCACCGATGACAATTTTTCGCGCAATGGCGACTGGGAGAAGGTTTTCGATCGCCTGATCCAGATGCGCGAGCAGGAAAAGTGCAATATCAAATTTGTGATCCAGGTGGACACGATGTGCCACCGGCTGCCGCATTTCGTGGAGAAGGCGGGCCGGGCCGGCGTTGCGCGGGTGTTCATCGGGATGGAGAGCATCAATCCTGAAGCGTTGCTGGGCGCGCGCAAGAAGCAAAACAAGGTAGGCGAATACCGGAAGATGCTGCTGGCCTGGAAAAAGGCGGGCGTCACCATATTCGCCGGTTACATCGTCGGCTTCCCTTCGGATACGCCGGAGTCGGTGCTACGCGACATCGAGACAATCCAGCGCGAGTTGCCCGTCGATTTGCTACAACCGCACTGCCTGACGCCGCTGCCGGGGTCGGAGGATCACAAGAAGCTGTTCGATGCGGGGGCGTATCTGGATCCGGATCTGAACAAGTACGACCTGGAGCACGTGACGCGCGAGCACGAGCGCATGACGCAGGAAGAGTGGCAGAAGCTCTACCACGATGCGTGGAGGAGCTTCTACTCGCCGGAGCACATGGAGACGGTCCTGCGCCGGTCGGTAGCGACCAATGCGAACCCGGGCAACATGCCGTTCCTGCTGATGTGGTTTTACTACTGCATCGTGCTCGAAGATGTGGACCCGCTGGAGGGCGGTTATCTGCGGCGGAAGTACCGCAGAGATCGGCGGCCGGGGTTTGCGATGGAGAGCCGGATGAGTTTTTATCCGCGGTATGCGGCCGATTTCCTGAAGAAACACTGGCTGCTGGCGCAGCTGGTGTGGCACTACGGGCGGCTGCGACAACAGCTGAAGCGAAATCCCGAGGCGCGCAACTATACCGATGTCGCGCTGACGCCGGTGGCCGAAGATGGCTCCGAGGAACTGCTGGCAACCGGGACGCACGATCATCATGCGGCTCCGGCGCTGGTAACGCTCCGCTCCTAGGCGGATGCGGACTGCGTCCGGGAACACGGAGCCGTGCACTGCGCAGCGCTGGCACTTTCGGGTAATCACTCTCAGTAACACAGAAACTGTGCCCTAACGCGGCACACGCTTCCCGAAAAGTTGTAGGTCGCCGCGCCGCTCTGGTGACGGCGTTCACAGCGTTTTTCGCTATAACGGCACAAGATGGCGCAGTTGAGAAGCGGCGCAAGTCCGCTCGCTGCCGAAGCTCAGCTGACCTTCCCTTTTTTTTGTTGGACTTCGCCGCTCCGGCCCCTTGCAACGACCAGGCAATCGCCCGGGAGCGGTCTTTGCCGGTTCTTGGAAGGAGCTGCCAGGGTGCGGAAATACTACCGTTTCATCGATGGCCTGCGGAAATTTGCGAAGGCAAGAATCGAACCCGACGAGGCGATCGGGCTCGCGCGCACGCTTCTGAAGAAGCGAATCGCGGAGCGCGAGGAAAACTTCCTCTGTCTCGCTGAGCGTGGAATCTTCCAACATGCGCCGAGCCCTTATCGGCCGCTGCTGGACGCGAAGCAGATCGGGTTCGGCGATCTGCAATCCTGGGTAAAGAAAGACGGGCTGGAAGGCGCCCTGCGGGCGCTGCAGGCGGAAGGCGTCTACTTCACCGTCGATGAGTTCAAGGGTAAGACCCCCGTACAACGCAACGGGCAAACCTTCGTCTGCAACGAAGCGATGTTCGACAACCCGTACCTCTCGTTCGCCTATGAAGTGCGGAGTGGAGCGACGCGGAGTGCGGGAACCAGGATCCGCATCGACTTCGATTACCTGCATCAGCGCTCACTCTACGACGCGTTCCTGCTGGATCTGCATGGCTGCCTGACCGCGCCGATCGCGAACTGGTTCCCGGTGTTCCCGGGAGCGCCGGGGATCAACTCGAGCCTCCGTTTCGCGCACATCGGCAACCCGGTGCAGAAGTGGTTTTCGCAGGTCGCGGAAGACCAGGTGCGGGTGAACTGGGAAAAACGCATTGGGACCCGAACCATCTTTTTCATCCATCGCCTGGAGGGGAATCCCCTGGCGGAGCCGGAATATGCCGGATTGCAGGACGCGGCGCGGGTGGCGCAATGGGCATCGGCGGCGCTCGAAGAGCATCCGCATTGCGTGGTCTACACCTTTGCGGCTTCGGCTGTGCGGGTGTGCAACGCCGCGGCGGAAAAGAACCTGAATTTGAAGGGCGCGAAGTTCCTGGTCACGGGCGAGCCGCTCACCCACCAGAAGAAGCGCGAAATCGAGGCCGTCGGCGCGGCCGCGGTGCCGGTTTACGGGATTTCGGAAGCGGGCGTGATTGCCGCGGGGTGCGGCCAGCCTCACGCCGACAGCGACCACTGCCACCTCTACAAGGACACGACGGCGGTCATCACGCATCGGCAGCTCGTGCCGAATTTCGATCTGACGCTGGACGCGTATCTGTTCACGACCCTGCTGTATGAGTCGCCGAAGTTGCTGCTGAATGTCGGCATGGGCGACTACGGGAATCTGCAAACCGGCGGATGCAACTGTGCGTTCGGGGAGTTGGGATTCGATACGACGCTGGGCGGGATCAGCAGCTACGAAAAGCTGACGGGCGAAGGCGTGACATTCATCGACACGGATTTTGTCCGGATTATCGAGAAGGAGCTGCCGGAGCGGTTCGGCGGCAGAAGTACGGATTACCAGCTGGTGGAAGAGGAAGACGCGGAAGGATTCACCCATCTGCAACTGCGGGTGAGCCCTCGCGTAGGCAACGTCAATGAGGGTGAGCTGGTAGAGAAATTCATGTTTCTGCTGCGGCGCGGTGAAGACAGCCCGGAATCCTGGGCGCAGTCGGGAGTGGAGATGTGGCGCCAATCGGGGATGGTGCGCGTCCAGCGCGCCGATCCGGTGACCACAAGGAGCGGGAAGATTCTGCCCTTCTTCCTGCGCAAACGGAACCCTGAAGCGGCGGCGGCCGCAACCACATAGGAGATGTCATGGCATTCCCGGCGCAACGACTGAGAAGGCTTCGCCAGAACGAAGGGATTCGCGGCCTGGTCCGCGAGAACGAGCTGTCGGCCAGCAAATTCATCCTGCCGCTTTTCGCGGTGCCGGGCCGTGGGATCCGCGAAGAGATCTCGGCGCTGCCGGGGAACTACCACTTGTCGATCGACGAGCTGGTGGAGGAAGCCTGCGCCGCAAAGGACCTGGGGATTCCGGCGGTTCTGCTTTTTGGCTTGCCTGCGACGAAAGATGCGCAGGCCACCGGCGCGTATGCGCAGAACGGCATCGTGCAGCAGGCTGTACGCGCATTGAAGCGCTCGTGCCCCGATGTGGTGGTGATCACCGATGTCTGTGCCTGCGAGTACACAACGAACGGCCACTGCGGATTCATCAAAAACGGCTATCTCGACAACGATTCGTCGCTGGAATTACTGACGAAGATCACCGTGTCGCATGCGGAGGCGGGCAGCGACATCGTAGCGCCGGCGAGCATGTTGGACGGCCAGATCGCAGCGATGCGGGCGGCGCTGGACGGCCAGGGATTCAGGAATGTGCCGATCATGGCCTACGCGGCGAAGTACGCCTCCAAGCTCTACGACCCTTTCTTCAAGGAAGGAACGAATTCCACGCTGGCGTTCGGTGACAAGAGAACGCACCAGATGGATTATTCCAACGCCGACGAGGCGATGCGCGAAATCGCTCTGGACATCGAGGAAGGTGCGGACATCGTCATGGTGAAGCCGGCGCTCTTCTATCTCGACATCGTGGCGCGGGCGAAAAGAGAGTTTCACATGCCGCTGGCGGTTTACAACGTGAGCGGCGAATACGCGATGATCGACGCCGCAGCGCGCATGGGGCGGCTGAATCGCGATGCCATCATGCTGGAAGCGCTGACCTCAATGAAACGTGCCGGTGCTGACCTGATCATCACCTATTTCGCGAAGCGAGCCGCGGAGGTGCTGGAGCGGAAAACGGGATCGGGCTACGGACACGTTGAGGCAGAGGTTCTGGAGGAAGCGCTGGCCAAGGTCCGGTGAAAGAGCTTCTTTGGGAAAGTAAGCACGAGCCGAGCGAGCCTGAGTCCGGGAAATCCGAGCCGAACGGGACTCCGCCGGGCGGCTCCCCGCCGAATGGTTCTCCGAAAAGGACATTCGCTGAATTCGATCCGTTGGCTCCGCCGGAGCCGCGCGGGGCGCTCGATCTGCGCGCCTTCATCGAGGTGCTCGAAGACGCCGGGCGCCTGCTCCGAATCAAAGAGAGGATTGACTGGAAATTTGGCGTCGGCCGCTGGACCCGAGCCAGGCGCAAGCCGCTGCTGTTCGAAAACTTGAAGGGCTATCCCGGGCAGCACCTTTTCACGAACGGGCTGGCGGACCCGGCTTGTATCGGCCTGGCACTCGGGTTTGAACCAGGAACGCCGCATGCGCGGGTGCTCGCGCAGGCCCGGAAGCGGTTGCGCGAGCCAGTCGCGCCGAAGATGGTGCGGACCGGACCCGTACTGGAAAACGTGGTTCCGTCCATCGTGCTCGACCTTCTCGAATTTCCTGTTCCGCAGTGGAGCGAACACGACGCCGGCCGGTATATCGGTACCTGGCACCTGAACATCAGCAAGGACCCGGAGACCGGGCGGCGCAACGTCGGCGTGTACCGCATGCAGTTGCTGGGCCCGAAGAAGGCAACCATCAGCGCTTCGAAGGGCAGCGATCTGGCGCGGCATGTCGCGAATGCCGAAGCAAAAGGAATGGAGCTGCCGATGGTGGTGGCGATCGGCGCACCGGAGGCTACTGTTATTGCGGCGGGAGCAGCTTGCCCCGCGGGGATGGACGAGTTCGAACTGGCCGGCGCATTGCAGCAGCAGCCCGTCGAACTGATCGACTGCGGGCATCTTGAAGTTCCCGCGTACTCCGAGATCGTCATCGAGGGCTTCATCCACCCCGACATTCGCGTCCAGGATGGTCCGTACTTCGATTACTACGGAAGACCGAACACGAATCCAAAAGCCTTTCTCTTCGAAGCGACGCGCCTGATGTATCGCAACGATCCGATCTTCCGCGGCTGCGGGATCGGAAGGCCGGGCGCGGAAGACCACCAGTTGTTCGCGTTTCTAGCCCAGCTGGGTCTCGTGGATTTCCATGGATCGCGGCTGAAGCAGATGGTGCAGAATTTCCTGTGGAAGCAGCGCGCCTTCGCCACGCTCCAAAAGGTGGGAAGAATCGGGAGCGAGCTGCGCCGGCGCGGATAGACGCTGGCTGGGCCCCGCAGGGCACGGTTGCCTGCGCCAAAGCGGCGACGGATGGCGCGACCGCAGCGACCTTGAACATCGATATATGATTCGGGGATGCCCGCCGACAGCGCCCACAGCGAAATCGCGGAGAGCGCAGAGAACCCGAACCGGCGGCGATGGACCATCGCAGTCCTGCTGGGACTGGGTGTGCTGGTCAATTACTTCGACCGCGTGAATCTCTCCGTTTCGCATGACGCACTGTTTGCGGCCTTCGGGATTTCCGACTTTACTTTTGGATTGCTGCTCGGCGCGTACAACTGGACCTACGCGCTGTGCCAGCTGCCTTCCGGCATTCTGCTGGATCGATTCGGCGTGCGGCGCGTGGGGTGCGTGAGCACATTCCTGTGGAGTCTCGCTTCGTTTGGCGCCGCCATCACTCCCGGACTCGGCGGCTTCTTCGCGGCGCGGTTCCTGCTGGGCGTCGGGGAGGCTCCTTCGTTTCCGGCGAGCGCCAAGGCTGTCGGCTACTGGTTTCCATCGCGGGAGCGCAGCCTGGCGACCAGCTTCTTCGATGGAGCAGCGAAACTAGGGCCGGCGATTGGCGTTCCTCTGATTGGATTGCTGCTGCTGCGAGTTGGATGGCGGCTGAGTTTTGCGGCGACGGGTCTGCTTAGCCTGCTCTATTTCCTGCTGTTCTGGGGAATCTATCACGATCCTCCCCACAAACAGCTTGCTGCAGCGCCGGCCCAAGACGCTCAGCGCAGTGCGCGCCGTGTGCCGCTCGGCTATCTGCTGCGTCGGCGGAAGGTGATCGGCCTCGCCATTGGATTTGGTTCCTACAATTATGTGTTCTATCTGTTGCTGACGTGGCTGCCGGTGTATCTATCGAGAACGCTGCATATCGATCTGGCGCATTCGTTCCTCTACACCGGCATCCCCTGGCTATTTGCAACCGTCGCTGATCTTTTTGTTGGGGGCTGGATGGTGGATGCGCTGATCCGCCATGGATGGAGCGCGAATGTGGTGCGCCGCGCCGTGCTGATTGCGGGAACCGCGCTGGGGCTGGGGATTCTGGGAGCGGCGGGTGCGCACACCGTGAGTCATGCGATCTTGTGGATCAGCGTTTCTATTGGCGGATTATCAGCCGCGGCGCCCGTGGGGTGGTCCGCGCCATCGCTGATTGCCCCAGGTGACAGCGTGGGGTCAGTGGGCGCGATCATGAACACGTCGAACCAGATTTCCGGAATCTGCGCGCCCGCGGTGACGGGGTACCTGGTGGGGATTCGGCATTCATTCAGGGCCGCGTTCTTTGTCGCTGCGGCGTATCTCGTCGTGGGAATCGCCAGCTACATCTTTTTGCTGGGAGAGATTCGGCCGATTGCGGAACCGGAGTACCTCGCCTAGAGGGCCAGCAGAGTGAATTTCAAGTGCGCTCATTCGGCGCGACGGTGGCCCGCATCGAACCTGTCGAGATGCCGCCGTCCACAAGCAGTGTCTGTCCGGTGATGTAGCCGCTGCTTTCGGAGGCGAGGAAGACGACAGCGCCATCGAGATCGTGCGGTTGTCCGGGGCGCTTCATCGGAATGCGGTCGACTAAATAATCCACCCACTCCTGGTTTTCGTACAGGACCTGGTTCTGCTGCGTTTTGAACCAGCCGGGGGCGAGACAGTTCACGGTGATGCCGTATTGGCCCCAGTCATCGGCGAGACTCATAGTGAGCTGGCGGATGCCGCCGCGGCTGGCTCCGTAGGGAGCGAGCCCCGCGTAGCCGAAGACGCTGGTGACGGAGCCGATGTTGATGATGCGCCCATAGCTGCGGGTCCTCATGCCGCGCGCCACAGCCTGAGCGACGAAGAAGCTGCCGCGCAGATTCGTGTCGAGGACCAGATTCCAGTCGTCCCACGAGACGTCGAGCGCCGGCTTGCGGACGTTGCATCCGGCATTGTTGACGAGGATGTGAATTTGCCCGAAGGCGGCTTCGGCTTCAGCGGCCATGTGCTGGATGCTGGCGTGATCGCGCACATCGAGCTCGAGCGCCAGCGTGCGGCGGCCGAGGGCGCGCACTTCCGCTTCGAATTCGGCCAGCGTGTCACGGCGGCGGCTGGTGAGGATCAGGTCGGCTCCAGCTTTGGCGAGTGCGCGAGCGAGATATTGGCCGAGGCCGCGGCTGGTTCCGGTGACCAGAGCGACCTGACCGGAGAGGTCAAAGAGCGC
>JBEKIN010000143.1:0-10707 GCA_050011735.1 Acidobacteriaceae bacterium
GACATCTCCAGCCGCTCCAGCATCCACTTCTGCGCCTTCTTCAGCGCCATCGAGCGCAGCGGCCGAATATGAATGCGCTCGAACCAGTGAGTCAGCCGGTCGACGAAGATGAAGAAATTCCGCCAGCTGATGATGTTCTCGCCATCCCACTTCAGGCGCAGATCGGCATGCTCCCGCCCACCGACAAACAGCTCGCTGATCCCATGCTCGGGCGGAATCTTCTTATAGGGCTTCTTCGCGTAGGCGATCGACAGCGGCACCAGGATCGCCCTGGACCACGCCGAAATCTCATAGATGTTGAACCAGAACCAGCTCGGAAACAGCACGATCTCCGGCGGTATCGCCGGCACCGAGTTGTACTCGTATTGCCCCAGCGAGCAGAGATAGATTTTCGTGAACGTGTTGCACTCGGTCACGCCGCCGTGCGCCAGAATCCACTCCCGCGTCTCGGTCAGGACCGGATCGTCTGCGGACCACCCCATCAGTTTGCACGCGAAATAGCACTTCACTGACAGGCTGATGTTGCCGGGTCCGCCCGGATACAGCGACCAGCTTCCATCCTCGTTCCGGTAACGCAGAATCTCGGTGAGCGCCCGCTGCATCTTCCGCGCATCGCCCGTTCCCAGCAGGACGTGCAGGAAGATGTAGTCGGCCTCCAGCATCGAGTCGCCTTCGAGTTCCCCGCTCCAGTAGCCTTCCGGATGCTGGTCCGCAAGGATCGAATCCCGCGAGCGCTCGATCGCCCGCGCAACGTCTTCCGGAGCGGCGTCGATCCGCCCAAACTTCACTTGTGCCGTGGTGCGACTCGGAGGTTCGTCAGCCGCAAAAGGACCTTCAGAAGTAAGCCTCGGCCGCGCTTTTTGAAGAGGTGTGGTCATAGTATTCGAGAAAAACAGTTCATACTACGATGCGATGCCCGCGCCAGTTCGTTAGACTCCCGCCGTTGTTGCGGGAGGAGCCGATTGGATGGCCTGCACAATCTCCGGAGGAAGCCCAAACCGGACGTTTTCCGGCATGACCTCAACCTCCTCAACCGTTCCAAAACCGCTGCTCTTCAGATAGTCGATCACGCCTTCGACCAGAATCTCCGGCGCCGACGCCCCCGCCGTGACCGCGACAGTATTCACGCCCTTGAGCCACGCCGGATCGATCGCTTCGGCACTGTCGATGAGATGCCCCTGGGTGCCCAGGTTGCGCGAAACTTCCACCAGCCGGTTTGAGTTCGAGCTGTTGTTCGATCCCACCACCAGCACCAGGTCCGCGCTGTGCGCCACGTTTTTCACCGCGACCTGCCGGTTCTCCGTCGCGTAACAAATGTCCTGCGAATGCGGCCCCACAATCTTCGGGAACTTGATCTTCAGTGCCTGAATAATGTCGTGCGACTCATCCAGCGACAGCGTGGTCTGCGTCAGATACGCCACGTGCTCCGGGTCCGGCACCTCGAGCGTCTGCACTTCCTGCACGCTCGAGACGACTTGTGTGACGTCGGGCGCCTCGCCCAGGGTACCTTCAATCTCGTCGTGATCCCGGTGCCCGATCAGCACCAGCGAATATCCCTGCCGCGCGAACTTAACCGCCTCCACATGGACCTTGGTCACCAGCGGGCAGGTCGCATCAATCACCTTCAGCTTCCGTTCTTTGGATTGCTCCCGGACCGCCGGCGAAACGCCGTGCGCAGAATAAATCACCCGGGCCCCCTCAGGAACCTGGTGAATGTCGTCTACGAAAATCGCGCCCTTCTCCGCCAGCTCATTCACCACAAAGCGGTTATGGACGATTTCCTTGCGGACATAGATGGGCGCGCCAAAGGTCTCCAGCGCAATCCGGACAATATCGATCGCCCGCACCACGCCGGCGCAGAAACCGCGCGGTTTCAACAGTAGAACGCGCTTTTCCTCTGACTTGGACGCCGTACGCTGGGGAGCGACTGGGGTCGCAGTTGTGGTAGTACTCACGTTCTCTATTATACCGTGAACCCGCCAGCCCCACCCCCGGTGGCCGGGTTGGTTCTCCCATCGCCAACCGAATCAACCCGCTCGCAGGCACGCGGCCATCCTGGCGCTTCCAACCCAGCCAATTTGACCCGCAGCCCATGCCGTACACTCGGAGCGTTCTCTATCATTCCCCCGAGGTTCCGTCCATGGTCATCGTCCTCAGCGCCAGCGAAGCCCGCGTGCTCGGCGCGCTGATCGAAAAGGAAGCCACCACCCCGGAGTACTACCCGCTTTCCCTCAACGCGCTCGTCAACGCCTCGAACCAGAAGAACAACCGCGAGCCGGTCACGCAGCTCGACGAGAACGAAGTCCGCCAGGCCCTCCACCGTCTCGAAGACCACCAGCTCGTCGCCGCCGTGCACGACAGCCGTGTCGCCAAATACGAGCACCGCCTCCAGGAAGTCTTCAACTTTACCCGCGGCGAGACCGCCGTCCTCTGTGTGCTTCTTCTCCGCGGACCCCAAACCCCGGGCGAGCTGCGCGGCCGCACCGAGCGCATGCATCGCTTCGAGGAACTCGACGATGTCCTCTCCGTCCTCGACAAGCTGGCGCAGCGTGAACCCCCGCTGGTCGCGGCTCTTCCCCGCCAACCAGGATCCCGCGAGATTCGCTACGCCCACCTGCTCTCAGGCGAACCAGACACCGCCCAGCCCGTCGCAGCCACAGCGGACTCCGCCAGCCCGGCGTCGTACTCCCCCGACCACGAACGACTCCTCCAACTCGAAGCCGAAGTCGCAACCCTTCGCCAGGAAGTCGCCGACCTGAAAGCCCAGCTCGCCGCTCTCACCGTGCCGACCCCATAAGCCCCCTGCGGCTAGCGGCTCTTGTCGTCCGCTCTTTTCGCCGACCGCTTTCCAGCTGACCGGTTCATCGCTGACCGGTGTTTCGCTAACCGCTTCTCAGCTGCCCATTGTGACTCCCATCACATCCCACCCCGCCAGCTCCCTGCCAACCTATCGTCATGGACATCCGCCAGGCCATGACCACACTCGACTACGACCGCGCGCCTTTCCTCGCCATCTGGGAAACTACGCAAGCCTGTGACCTCACCTGCAAGCACTGCCGCGCCTCCGCGCAGCCCCTGGCGCACCCCAGCCAGCTCACCACCGCCGAAGCGAAGAACCTCATCGACCAGATCGCCGACCTCCAGGTGCCACTCTTCGTCTTCACCGGCGGCGATCCCCTCAAGCGCCCCGACATCTTTGAGCTCATCGGCCATGCCGCGGGCAAAGGCGTTCATGCGGCGTTGACGCCCAGTGCGACACCGCTCCTTACCCGCGACGCGATCTTCCGCATGAAAGCCTCCGGCCTCTCGCGCCTCGCCGTCTCCCTCGACGGCTCCGTCCCTGCAATTCACGATTCCATCCGCGGCATCCCCGGCACCTGGGAGCGCACAGTCCAGGCCATTCAGTGGGCCAACGAAGCGCAGCTCCCCATCCAGGTCCACACCGTCGTCAGCCGCCTCAACATCGCCGATCTCGACAGCCTCGCCGCCCTGCTCACGCAAAAGCAAATCGTCATGTGGAGCTTCTTCTTCCTCGTGCCCGTCGGCCGCGGCAAAACCGATGACCTGCTCACCGGCCAGGAATTCGAAGACGTCTTCGCGAAAATGTGGGACCTCACCAAGCGCGTCCCTTTCGCCATCAAAACCACTGAAGCCATGCACTACCGCCGCTACCTGATCCAGCAGCGCATGAAAGAAAACCGCCCCACCACCGGCGTTCACGACGACGCGGGCGCTCGCCCCACCACCCATCCCGGCTGGACCGTCACCTCCGGTCATCCCGGCCAGGGTTCCGAAGCGAAGGCCGTCGGCTGGGCCACCAAGCGCGTCAACGACGGACGCGGATTCGTCTTCATCTCCCACATCGGCAAAGTCTTCCCCAGCGGATTCCTCCCCATCGAAGGCGGCGACCTGCACAACGACACCCTCGCCCACATCTACCAGGAGTCGCCCATCTTCCTCAAGCTCCGCGACTCCGATCTGCTCCACGGCAAATGCGGCGCCTGCGAATTCCGTAACATCTGTGGTGGATCCCGCGCCCGCGCTTACGCCGTCACCGGCGACGTCCTCGCCGAGGAGCCCTGCTGCATCTATCAGCCGCGCGGCTACTACCCCGACCCCAATCAGAAAGATTCTTCCCCAATCTGCGCCACCCATGATCTGATTCAGTTAGAGGTCGCCCATTCCTGACCGCCGGGAAGATCAACGCGCAATCGCAAGGCGCTTCCGGTTCGAATATGGCCTTGCATCCGAAAAGAGGTTCGGGGATGCCGACGAACTTCGGGGCTGCAAAAGAGACTTAGTTTCGTATCAGGGCACGACTTTAGTCGTGCCGTAATGCATCGCTTTTTAGAGAGGGCTTTAGCCCCTGCGTTTTTTCGTAGTCAGCAATCGGAGTGAGGGATCAAACAGCGCGCATGGCGCAAACTCAAAAAATCGCCATCATCGGCGGCGGCATCGCCGGCCTCAGCGCCGCGTGGTCCCTTGAGAAAGCTCGCCGCGCCGGGCAGCCCCTCGAATACCGCCTTTATGAAGCGGCCGGGCGCCTCGGCGGCGTCATCTCCTCCGAGACCATTGATGGTTGCGTCGTCGAAGGCGGACCCGATTCCTTCCTCACCGAAAAACCCGCCGCCGCCGCACTCTGCCGCGAACTCGGGATCGCCGATCAGCTTCTCGCCTCCAACGACCGCGAGCGCAAGACCTACATTGTTGTGAAGAACCGCCTCATCCCGCTGCCTGACGGCCTGATGTTCATGGTCCCGACCAAGCTGCTCCCCACCGCCTTCACTCGCCTCTTCTCCTGGTCGACCAAACTCCGCATGGCGCGCGAATATCTCTTCCCGCCCGAGCCCGCTACCGAAGACGAATCCGTTGCCGAGATGACCCGCCGCCACTTCGGCCAGGAAACCGTCGACCGTCTCGTCTCCCCGCTGCTTTCCGGCGTTTACGGCGGCGATGCCTCGCAGCTCAGCGTGCGCGCCGTCCTGCCCCGCCTGGTCACCATGGAGCAGCAGCACCGCAGCCTCTCCCGCGCCATGCTTGCCGCCCGCAAAACCCCGGCTCCCCCGTCAGCAACTCCAAGAACGCCTGGCGCTCCCCGCTCCCTCTTCACCACCCTGCGCGGCGGCATGCGGCTGATGACCGACGGCGTCGCCGCCCAGCTCGAGCCCGGATCGATTCACCTCAGCTCGCCCGTGCACTCCCTCGCTCGCCCGGTCCACGATCTCCGCCGTGAGCGTTTGCATATCCCCCAGGACACCGGCTGGCTCATCGAAACCGCCTTCGGTCAGGAACACTTCGACGGAGTCATCCTCGCGCTCTCCGCGTGGGCCTCCGCCAGTCTCCTGCGCCCCGTCAGCGCACCGCTCGCCGAAGCTCTCGCCGGCGTTCCGTACAGCTCTTCCATCACCGTCACCATGGGCTTCAACCGCGCCGACCTCGACCATCTTCCCCCTGGCTTCGGTTTTCTCGTTCCCGCTAAGGAAGGCCGCAGTATGCTCGCCTGCACCTTTGTCCACGCCAAGTTCGCCGGCCGCACACCGCCCGATAAAGGCGTCCTCCGCTGCTTCCTCGGCGGCTCCGGCAATGAGCATCTCCTCGACGAAACCGACGCCCACCTCACCGAAATCGTCCTCAAAGAGCTGTCAGAGATTCTCGGCCTCAGAGCAACGCCGAACTTCGTCCGCATCTGCCGCTCGCGTCACGCTATGGCCCAATACGGGGTCGGCCACCTCGAGCGCATGCAGATTGTCCGCGACACCGTCGCCACGCTGCCCGGCCTCACTCTCGCTGGCAACGCCTATCAGGGCATCGGCGTCCCCGACTGCATCCGCACCGGCCAGGAAGCTGCCGAGTCCGTTCTGCGCTCGCTCCAGCAAGAAGAACCCGCCGCAGCTACCGCCTGAAGTCTCGCTCGCCTCTTGCTGTTCCTCGCTGACCGCGTTTCGCTAACAGTTTCCCGCTAACAGCTTCTTGCTAACAGCTTCTAGCTAAAAGTTTTTTGCTAACGCTCTACTCCCCCGGATGCACCTTCGGTGCCTCCGTCATCCCTTTCAGAATGTCGTCCAGCCGATCCGGCGTCCCTTCCACCCGCTCCAGATGCGGATAGCGCAGCCCATCGTGGTAATCGAGGCCCAGCACTTTGTAGACCCCCGTATTCACCACGATCAGCGAAATCGGGTTCGAGTTCCCTTTCGAGTCGCGGATCGCGTCGCTCAGCAGCTGCCCGCTGAACTGCCGCCCGTCGACGGCGACAATCTGCATCCCCGGCCCCAGCTTCGCCTGGTCCGCCGCCGAACCCATCAGTACATCCTCGATGTGCCCGTCGCTGCTCACGTTGATCCCGATCGACCACCACTCCTCGGTCATCCCCATCGCCGTGATCCTCGCCTGCGTGATGTCGTTCGGCTGATCGGTGAACACCAGCTTGTATCCGCTGTTCTCAATCCCGCCCAGCGGCGCATGCGGCGACTTCGACGTGAGCCTCTCCTTCAGAAACCCCGCCCAGTCGTATGCCATCACATCATTCAGCCCCTTCACCACGTCCTCAAACGTGTACGGAACCACCTTCGGCGGCGTATTCCCGCCCAGTCCCTCGAAGCTCGCCAGGAAATCGTTCAGGCTCTTCTTGTCGTTCGTCAGTTTGCGGATCGTCGTATCCACATCCAGCCAGACCAGGTCGCCCTCGGTGTAGTAGTCCGTATTCCGGCGCCAGTTGTCCCACGGAGACGAATCGCCGTAAAGATACAGAATCTGCGCCGCCGTCGCGGTGTCCTGCAGATCGCGCCACGTGCGCCCCGGCCGGGTATCGAGCCATGCCGCCGTCGCAGCCAGGTAATCGCGATACTGCGCAGCCGTCTCGATCTTGCTCCGCGCCGCCAGCACGTTGCCCAGATAATTCGTTAGGCCCTCGTAGACCCACAGCAGATTCCCCTTCATCGGGTCTTCGTAGTTTCCGGTCGCCAGTCCCGCCGGCCGCCGGTACTTCCCGTTCCACGAGTGCGTGAACTCATGCGGCAGCAGGTCCGCCGAAAGCAGCAGCAGATTGTCGTCGACAAACGTTCTCTCCGGCACGCGGTCGTCGCTCGACTGGTGATGCTCCAGCCCAAAATGCGCCACCTGGTCGCTGGCCGTCACCAGAAAGTGATAGCTCTCATAGTGCCGCGACTGATAAAGCGCGCCCGTCTCCCGCACCAGATTGCTGTAGCCGTTGATCGTCTCGGGCGTGAGCTTCAGATCCTCCGGTCCGTCCGCCGCGATATCCAGGAAATGCTTCGGCGTCACCTCGCTGGCGAGCGGAATCTCCACAAAATACCGCCCCGTCAGCAGCGGCGAGTCGATCAGTTGCTCCAATGACACCGTCGCAAAGTCAAGGTGACCGTTGTCCCCGCCCGCTTTCGTGAGCGCCGTCCCATATTGCCATCCCTGCGGCAGAACCACCGACGGCTCCACATAAATATCCGCGTCATCCTTGTGCCCCGCGGGGTACAGGATCAATTCGTTCCAGCTCAGCATGGCCAGGTTCGCGCTCGTCGATGCCCCAGCGGAAAATCCCATGGCTCCCGCCGTCGCCAGAAAATCGTCCTTCACCTCCAGCTCCGTTACGCCCTCCGGCACCGTCAGGTGGATCGCATACATGTTCACGTCGTCGCGTACCCAGCTGAGCTGCTGCCCGTTGGCGGTGATGAACAGCCCAGCCAGGTCGTCGATCGGCCCATCCGGCATGTGCTCGCCAGGAATCCACTTCGGATACAGCAACGTCAGCGGACCAGGGCTCACCGGAATCGTCATGTGCGCGTGGATCAGCTTGCGCGGAGCTTCCGTCAGGTCGACGGTGATGTGAATTGGGTTGGAAGCAGTCTGGGCGGGCAAAGAAAGTGCTGCAGCGAACATCAGCCCCAATACGGAGCCTGGACGAGAATGCATACTCCTCCTGATGAAAAGTGCAAACCCTTAGTCTACCCAGGATCGCCGACACCCCGAAATCAACCGATTTGCCTCGCCATCGTTTCGGCGTACACTGACCCGTCCAGAGGTACGCGCCATGATTCACTGGAACTTTGGTCTGGCGTGGATCGCCTTCGCCATCGCGGTCGCGCTGCACGTCGCCGACGAAGCCCGCCACGATTTCCTCGCCACCTACAATCCAAGCGCTCTCGCCATCCGTCGCCGCCTCCACATCCCGTTTCCTCCGGTCTTCACGTTTCGCGCGTGGCTCAGCGGCCTCATCGCGGGAGTCTGTCTCCTGCTGCTGCTCTCGCCTTTCGCCCTGCACGGCGCTCACTGGATTCGCATCGTCGCGCTGCCTCTCGGCGTCCTGGTCGGCATCGGCAACGCCTGCCTCCATATCGGAGGCTCGCTCCTCTGCCGTCGCTGGATGGCTGGCATCCTCAGCTCTCCCGCGTTATTGATCGCAGGCACGTGGCTGCTCTGGAGCGCTTGCCAGGAGGCGCCTGCGCTGTTCTAGCCCGAATCCCGCGGCTGCGCATCACCCTCCACCCGCACCGTCACCTCCTCCACCTCCTCGCCTCGGCGAACGCGCCGCATCTGCTCGTGAAACACCCGCCCTCCCAGCGGCTCGCCGTTCTCGTCATCCACGCTCGTCTCTTTCATCTCTTCCACGATCATGTGCCGCGCCTGCGGCTGCACGATCTCCTGCAACCCCAGCAGCATCGCGCCCATCGCCAGACCGGCCAGCGGCGACACGACCAAATCCCGTGTGCGCCGCCGCGCCTTCTTCTTCCTCCTCTCGCGCACCAGGTACAGCACGGCCGACACGACCAACCACAACACCCAGGCATTCGCAATCCACGTCAGCACCATTTCCCTCCTCCACAGTTTTCGTTGCGAGGAATCGCGCACAGACGCACCTCAGCCGAAGCGGATCGGTACGTTTGCAGAAAATCGAAGGGAAACTACAGGATGGAGAAAGGAGGAGGCCGCTGGAACAGCGCCGCGCGAGAGAGAATCGGCGCGCCGACCGCCCGTTCCGGATCAAATGCGGGCCACAGCGACCGCGGCGTCAGCACCAGCCCGAACAATACCACCGGCACCAGCACCAGGCTCAACACCAGCCCGACCGCAGCCGTCGGATGCACCACCAGCGCGAACAGGAAAATTACCCCGCCCACCGCCGCCAGTTTTCGCGCGTTCAGGTTCATCATCGCTGCCCTTCCTTCAACTCTAAACCCGGAACTCCAAACTTCGAAAGCCTGTACCCTGCACCCTGTCCCCTGTAACCTGTCTTCATGGCGCGCGGATTCTTCCTCACCTTCGAGGGCCTGGATGGCTCCGGAAAATCGACGCAGCTCCGCAAACTCGCCACGCACCTCGAAGCCCAGGGTCTCGACGTCACCGTCACCCGCCAGCCTGGAGGCACCCGCATCGGCGACCGCATCCGTGCTCTGCTCCTCGACTCGAAGACCGAGAGCCTCGACGCCATGACCGAGCTGGGACTCATGTTCTCCGCTCGCGCCCAATGCATCGCCGAAGTCATCGCGCCCGCGCTCCACGGCGGCAACATCGTTCTCTGCGATCGCTTCACTGACTCGAGCGAGGCCTATCAGGGCGGCGGCCGCCAGCTCGGCAGCGAAATCGTCCTGCGCATGCACCAGACCCTGTGCGGCGGCCTCAATCCCGACCTCACCCTCCTGCTGCTCGCCAATTTCGACCAGTCCCTCTACCGCGCCCGCCGCCGCAACGACCGAACCGCCAGCCCCGAAGGCGACGAAGCACGCTTCGAGCGCGAGGACGAGCTCTTTCATCGCCGCGTCTACGACAAATACCGCGAGATCGCCGCCCGCGATTCCGCCCGCGTCGTCGTGATCGAAGGCGACCGCCCCATCGACGCCGTGCATCAGCAAATCGCAGCCCTCGTCGACCAGAAACTCCACTCCGCAGGACTGCTTCCCCGCCCCACCGCCGCCAGTGTCCGCTAATGGACACTTCTTTCCGCAAACGGCCACTCCGCCCCTCTGGGCTTTCAACAGGTAAGGGTCCAAGCTGCACTAAGTAAGCCATTTAGTACTACGCCTCGAATGGTGCGGCACATGCAATTACCCTTAAGCAATGGACATCTCTCGGCCCGACATTAAGAAAAAGAAGCTCCGCCGGCAGATCGTCGTGCTGGCCATTGTCGCAGTAGGGGTCACTGCGGCGGCCTGGGCTGTTATGCGTCTCAAGCCCGCTGTCCCTAGTGTTGACGCCAGCACGGTCTGGCCCGAGACCGTCAAGCGCGGCGACTTCACGCGCAACGTCCGTGGTCTCGGCACCCTCGTCCCCCGCGAAGAGAGCATTGAGCTCATCCCCGCCCAGACTGACGCCACCGTGGTCCGCATTCGCGTTCTCCCCGGCACCATCGTCAAGCCCGACACCGTTCTGATGGACCTCACCGATCCCACCCTCCAGCAGCAGCTCGTCAGCGCACGCCTCGCCCTGGCCGGCGCTGAAGCCGACTACAAGAGCCTCCAGGCCACGCTGAATTCCAGCATCATGGACAAGAAGTCCGCCGCCGCCCAGGTCAACGCCCAGTACAGTCAGGCGCAGCTCCAGTCCGATACCGACAAGCAGCTCTACAAGCTCGGCGTCATCAGCGGCATTCAGTACAACCAGTCCAAAAACAATGCCGACCAGCTCACCACCCAGCACCAGATCAGCGGGGAGCAGCTGGACGTGAATCAGAAAGCCATCCTGGTCCAGCTTCAGTCGCAG
>JBEKIN010000144.1:0-10645 GCA_050011735.1 Acidobacteriaceae bacterium
GGATCGAATAGCCAGCCCACGATTAGCCAGGTTTCGTCAGCCTCCGCCGTTTCGGGAACAACGCAGAACGGTTATGCCGGTGGAGAATCGAACGGATTTACGATCGATTCCAACGGCGTGATTTCCGCTCAGTTCACCAACGGAATGACTTCGCCGGTTGGTCAACTGGCATTGGCAAACATTACCAACCCACAAGGTCTGGTCATGTCCGCCGGCAACAACTACCAGACGACTCTGTCTTCCGGTACGGCCAGCGTCAGCGTTGCCGGGTCAGCCGGGCTCGGTACGATTCAGGACCAGGCGCTGGAAGAATCGAACGTCGATATTTCGACGCAATTCTCCAATCTGATCGTTGAACAGCAGGCATTCGATGCGAGTTCCAAGGCGATCACGACCTTCGACACCATCTCCCAGGACACTCTCAACATGATCCACTAACCGCTCGCAGCCGCTGACCCGCTCACAACGTCTTCATAGAATCGCTCATAGAGCGGAACAATCCTTGAAGCGCAATAGCGGGTCTGGGCGGTGCGGCGGGCAGCTTCCGCCATAGCCAGATAGCGGTCGGAGTCGCTGAGCAGTTCCACGGCGGCTGCGGCCATGCCTTCAACATCGCCGACCGGGAACAGTCTTCCGCTGACCCCGTCCTCGATCAGCTCAGGAACTCCGCCGACGCGTGTTGCGATCGAGGGCACACGGCAGGCCATCGCCTCCAGTGCGGCTAACCCGAAGGATTCAAGCTCGCTTGGCATCAAAAGCAGATCCGCCAGCGGGAGAATCTCTGAAACGCTGCTCTGCTTGCCCAGGAAATGCACGCGGTCCTGGATTCCCTTTCGATGGGCGATCCATTCGGCAGCAGAACGGTCGGGTCCGTCTCCAATCATCAGCAGACGTGCCGGCAACTCGCGGGCTACCCTGGAAAAAATGCGAACGACATCGCCAGTGCGCTTGACCGGCCGAAAATTAGACAAGTGCACCAGTATCTTCTCGCCAGCCTCCGCGTAGCGAGCGCGTCCCGCCGCGCGCTCCGTCTCGCTCAGCGGCATGTAGACATCGCAGTTGACGAAATTGGGAATTACCTGGATGGGTCTCTCCGGATGGAATTCCTGGATGGTCTTGTCCTTCAGGTAGGTGGAAATCGCGGTCACGCCATCGCTCTCGTCGATGCCAAACCGCGTGATGGGCAGATAGGAGTGGTCGAGCCCCACGAGCGTAATATCTGTCCCGTGCAGCGTTGTGATGAAGGGCAGCCGGCGCTTTTGCCGAGCCAGCATCTCCCGGGCAAGATACGCCGATATGGAATGCGGAATCGCGTAGTGGACGTGCAGTAGATCCAGTTCGTAGTACGCGGCGACCTCGGCCATGCGCGTCGCCAGCGCCAAGTCGTACGGAGGGTACTCGAAAAGCGGGTAATTCGAAACCGGTACTTCGTGAAACGCAATGTCCTGCTCGCGGCCGCGAAGACGGAACGGCTGCGAATAGGCGATGAAGTGGACCTGGTGTCCAGCGGCTGCGAGCTCGATGCCCAACTCGGTGGCGACAACGCCACTGCCGCCGTAGGTGGGATAGCAGGTGATTCCAATCTTCATAATTCTTCCAACGTCGAGAGTACATGCTAAAGATGCGGTGATGCAGAGAAGGACGCGGATTCCATGAAATTCAACAGACAAACCCGTAGCAGACACCCGTAAATTCCGTTCAGGCTTTTGTTTCCCACTTGCTTTACAGTTCTGGAATGCGGTGGATCGGACCTCGGACGCCGTCATACTACGATACGAGAGCACAGCGTTTTGCGCGCGGCGATTGATACAGGCGGCACCTTTACCGATTGCGTTTATCTCGACAGAGGGGAGCTGCGCGTCCTCAAGCTCTTCTCCACTCCTGCCGATCCGGCTCTGGCCGTCCTCGAAGCTCTTGCCCGGATTCGACCGAACGGAGCCATCGATGTCCGCCATGGCACCACACTGGGCACGAATGCCATGCTGGAGCGCCGCGGTGCGTCCGTCGCGTTTGTCGCCACGGCGGGCTTTGAGGACACGATCACCATCGGCCGCCAAACGCGCAGCTCGTTGTACGACTGGTTTGCGTCGGAACCTGCCTGCCTCGTGCCGCGCGAGCTGCGATTCGGCATCGCCGAGCGCGTCAGCTCCGAAGGCGAGATTTTGCGCAAACCGACCGATGCCGAGCTGGCGGAGCTCGCGGACGGCGTTCGCGCCAGCGGAGCCCAGTCCGTGGCGATCTCGCTGCTGTTCTCCTTCGCCCATCCCGAGACAGAGCGGCGCATCGAGGCGGCGCTCGCAGGTCTCGGCATTCCGGTTTCAGTCTCCCATCGGATACTGCCCGAGTTTCGTGAGTACGAGCGCGCTTCGACGACGGTGGTCAACGCTTATCTGGCACCTCGCATGCAGGAGTACCTGTTGCACCTCGTGGAACGGGTAGCGGCGGAACATCAGGGTGGCCGCGTCGACGTCATGCAATCGTCTGGCGGCATCGTCTCTGCGCACGTGGCCGCCGAGGAACCAGTCCGCACTGTGCTCTCGGGGCCAGCCGGAGGCGTCATAGGCGCTTCTCGAGTGGCGGTATGGGCAGGCTTCGACCGCATCATCGGACTGGATATGGGTGGGACCTCGACCGATGTGTTCCTCTCTGACGCCGCACGCGGCGGCGTGCGGCGAAACCGGGAATCGGTTGTAGCGGGCGTACCAGTGAGCGTGCCCATGCTGGAGATCCATACTGCAGGCGCTGGCGGCGGTTCGATTGCCCGCTTCGATCAGGGCGGCATGCTGCGCGTCGGTCCTGAATCCGCTGGCGCGGATCCAGGACCGATCTGCTTTGGCCGGGGAACCACAGCGACGGTCACTGATGCCAACCTGCTGCTTGGACGTCTCGATCCGGCGAGTTTCCTCGGAGGCAACGTACCCCTTCATCGCGAGCGGACTGAAAAACTGATGCGCGAGCAGAAGGGCGTTTTCTCGTCCGTCGAAGAATTCGCGGCCGGCGTTGTGCGCGTCGTCGAAACGGAAATGGACAAGGCGATACGCGTCATTTCTGTCGAGCAGGGCTACGATCCGCGCGATTTCACGTTGGTGGCTTTTGGTGGAGGTGGTCCGCTGCATGCTTGTTCTCTGGCGCGCGCGCTGCGCATTCCCACGGTGCTCATCCCGGCCATGCCAGGAGCACTCTCAGCTCTCGGCATTCTGCTCGCGGATGTGGTCCGCGATCATGCGCGTACGGTCATGCTGCCCGGCGATGCCATCCACGATCTCGAGCAACCCTTCATTGAGCTGGAGCAGAAGGCCCGCGCTGAATTTGCGTCCGAAGGACTGACGGGCGTTCCGGAATACTCGCTCGATCTCCGCTACAGCGGCCAGGGATACGAATTGAATGTTGCTTGGAACCCGCAGCTGCCCGTGAACTCGATCGAGGAATTTCATCGATCCCACCAGCAGCGCTATGGTTTCTGCAATCCTGAAAAGCCGGTGCAGATTGTGAATCTCCGTTTGCGTATGACTGCCAGCGCCGAACCCTATGCTCCGGTTCGACGTGAACTTGTGTCCGGCGATGGCAGCGCGGCCTGCTATGCCGAGCGCGAGATCTATTTTGACGATCGATTTCTGCCCTCGCGGCTCTACCATCGGGAGCAACTCCGTTCTGGCGATGCGATAGACGGTCCCGCGATGATCACGGAGTACACTTCGGCCACAATTCTGCCGCCCGGCTCACGAGCCAGCGTCGATGCCTTCGCAAATCTCGTGATCGTGGTTGGAGAACGCGCATGAGCGACCACGCTGTCGATCCAGTCGAACTCGCCATCTTTCGCAGCGGAGTCCATTCGATTGCTGAAGAGATGGGAGCCGCGCTGCGTCGCACGGCGCTGTCGCCGAACATTAAGGAGCGTCGCGACTACTCCTGCGCGATCTTCGATGGGCAGGCACGCGTGATCGCGATGGGCGACCACATGCCGGTTCATCTGGGATCGATGCCGATGTCGGTCGCAGCGGCGGTTGCTGCCATTCGCTTCGCGCCCGGTGACATCGCGGTGCTGAATGATCCCTATGCGGGCGGAACGCACTTGCCTGACATCACCATGGTGCTGCCGGTCTTTCCTGCGGGCGCCGATCAGCCGTCCTTCTATGTTTCGACGCGAGCCCACCACGCCGATGTTGGCGGCGCTTTTCCCGGTTCGATGGGACCGGCGCGCGAGATTTACCAGGAAGGAATCCGCATTCCTCCTGTGCGCATCGTGCGGGCGGGTGAGATCGATCGCGAGATGCTGGACCTGATCCTGCTGAATGTGCGCACGCCGCAGGAGCGCGAAGGCGATCTGGCAGCGCAGATCGGCGCGTGCCGTGTGGGTGAGCAACGGATCCTCGAAATGGTCGCGAAATACGGCGAGGCTCGGCTGCGCGCGCTTACCGACGAATTGCTGGACTACTCCGAGCGGCTGGTACGCGCCCAGCTGCGGCGCATGCCTGCCGGCGAATTCAGCGCTGAAGACTGGCTCGACGACGACGGCATCGATGACCAGCCAATCAGGATCCGCGTTCGCATTCAAATCGATCCCGGCGTCGAGTCGATTCTTGTGGACTTCAGCGGGTCGTCGCCGCAGGTTACCGGCAGCGTGAACGCGGTGCGGGCGATTACACTTTCCGCCTGTTTCTACGTGCTGCGCTGTCTGCTCGAGCGCGACGCTCCGGCGACGGCCGGCATTCTGCGGCCGCTGACGCTTGTCACTCCGCCAGGAAGCATCGTCGACGCTCGGCCACCTGCTCCGGTTGCCGGCGGCAATGTCGAAACCTCGCAGCGGATCGTCGATGTGCTGCTGCGAGCGCTGGCGCAGGCGATTCCGGATCGTATTCCGGCGGCAAGCGCGGGAACGATGAGCAACCTGACCATTGGCGGCATCGACCCACGAACAGGTCAGGCGTTCACCTATTACGAGACGGCTGCTGGCGGCATGGGCGCGCGTCCCAGGCTGGACGGAATTTCCGGCGTTCAGACGCACATGACCAATTCGCTCAACACGCCGATCGAGGCGCTCGAGTATTCGTATCCGTTTCGGGTTCGGCGTTACGCCTACCGAACAGGCTCTGGTGGCGCAGGCAGATTTCGCGGCGGCGACGGGCTCATCCGCGAGATCGAACTGCTGGCGCCGGCGCAGGTGACGCTGCTGGCGGAGCGCAGGAAGTTTCGGCCCTGGGGTTTGCAGGGCGGCGAGGACGGCGCAGCCGGTCGAGCGACGGTGGTTAAGGGGGCGACCGGCGAACAAATTGAGTTGCCGGGAAAATGCAGTGTGCATCTTGAAGCCGGAGACGTTTTGCGGATCGAAACGCCTGGCGGTGGCGGCTGGGGCAGGAAGTAAGCTGGGGAATGCTGAACATGCGAAGGGTACTTGTGGCTTGTTTCCCAGACCCCTACCCCCTCCCCCCTTAGGACCCTGTGACTTATTGTCAGCGAGTTAGGAAAAGCTATTGCGCATGTGATTCGCAATGGGTCAGTTGCTCGCGCGTGTGAATGACTCAATGACACTCGCCACTGATGCATTCGCGCGTGTGGAGAAGCGTGATGATTGAGGATGAGTCTGTTGTGCATGCGCGTGAATGTATCATCCGCGCGTATCAGTGACCCCGTCGCGCGCATGAACGATGCATTGGTGAGCATGAGCGATTTTGTAGCCGTTGGGAAAAAGCAGTCAGGCATAATGACCGAGCGTGTCGCGAGTTGGTTGGTGGTCATTGGCTTCCCCCTCTCCCAAGAACAGAAGAGCCCCGCGATGGAGGCTCTTTTCTTTTTCTACTCTATAAGTTCAGAATATCACATGGAGAGAATAAACCGGCCAAATATCTTCGAGGGCATAAGATGTAAGTGGCGTGTTATGTGATGTTATTACTGTGGATTTTGGGGTCGCCTCTTGACAAATTTTCCACATTTGGGGGTTTGGGAGCTTTTTGGAAATTTTGGGGCGGAAGGCGGGGGGTTCGGTCGCGGCCGCGTGCCAGAAACTGGCACACGGACGCGACCGAACCAAGGAAGGCGCTTCGCGCCGATTTTTTTTACGGCCCGACTGAAGTCGGGCCCTGATACGAACCTCATGCCGGTGATCCCGGGCCGTCGGGACGCAAAAGCCAACGCTTTGCGGGATCCCGGGTCTCAAAAGCGAGACCCGGGCCAGCCTGCAGAGAGAGCAGCCCACAGCCTGGACGCCGGGCCAGGGGCTATTTCCAGTTTCCGACCAGGATGAACGGCGCCCAATAATAAGGATGAGCGAAACCTGCAGGGGTTTTGGGGCCGGCATCGACGGCCTGAACGCCTCTGCCGGCGGCGTTCCCCTTTTCACCGGACTTACCGTGGAGCAGGTCGAGTTGCGCCTTGCGGAGCGCTTCTACCTTCATCGTGTTGCCACCACCATCGGCCCAGCGTTTGTAAAAATCGGCCATTAGCCGGCCAGTGCTGGCGTCATTGACTTCCCACAGGGAGGAGAGCACGGCTTGGGCGCCTTTGAGCTGGGCGGTCATGGCCAGGCCGTCGACTTCGCGGCCATTGCCGGCATTGCCGCCGACACCTGTTTCGCAGGCGGAGAGAGTCAGCAGGGCGGTGTCATCGAGGCGCAGGTTGGGATTGTCGCGAAAATCAGCGACGGTGAGGTGGTAGCCGCTGGTGTCCGCGTCCTTGCCGGCGAGAAGGAGCCAGGAGTTGCTGTCGTCGCCGGGGCGAAAGACGAAGTGGCTGGCGATGTGGACGATGGGGTGCGCGCCATCGAGCAGGCGCTCCATGGCTTTTTCCGTGAATTGGCCGTTGAGGAGAATGGACCCGGGCAACACGCCGTGAGCGCCCTGGACCTGCGGGTCGCGGACGATGTCGTCGAGTTCGCCGACGACGGCGGGCAGCGGCTGGAGGTCCTGTTCATACTGGCGGGAGATGCCCATGGCGACGGCTTTGACGGACACCATCCGGGGTTGGTCAGCGAGACGGCCGATGCTGGCGGGAGTGATGGAAACGAAGCTGTACTTCTCGACGAGATAGTGCTTGCCATCGTAGAGAGCGGCCATGGGGATATAGCGGAGCACGCCGTCGAGCGACCAGACCAGGGTTTGGGCGTGAGCCTGATCGAGGTCCGCCTGGATGGGGCCGATGAGGATTTTGTAGAGGTCCTGGGCGAGCGGCCGCGGGTCAGAGCGGGGATCGCGCAACACCTGCTGGAAAGCGGCGACTCTCTGGTTGAGGTCTTTTTCGGAGATTGCGTATTCGCGAGCGACCATAGCGGCGCCGGTGATCACGAGAACGCTGTAGCGGTCACTAGTCAGAACGGTGTAGAGGGCGACCGTACGCGGAGTGCGGGCGACCTGGCCGCGGAGGGTGGCGGCGTCACCCTTGACGTCAGCGACCTGTTTGTTGGCTTCACTGCCCTGGCCGAAGAGTTTATAGAGGCGGGTGTAGTAGTCGTTGAGAGCCTGATTGGCTTTGGCGAGCGCAACGGAAAGTTGCTGGTATTGCTGATCCTGATCGGGTGTGCGCGGGGAGGTTTTTTTGAGCTGCTCCCACTGCTGGCTGACGGAGACGAGCTGGGCAGTGGCTTTCTCATAATCCGCCTGGGCCTGCTCTTCGGCGGGGGTGAGAGAGACGACGCTGGCCGCATCGCTGGAGACGCCGCGGACGTATTCGGTGTACTCCTGCTGCTTGAGGAGGTCGAGGATCTGCTGCGCCTCGGGCAGGCGGCCCTGGTCAATGAGGAGTTTGGCGAGGTCGTGGTAGTAGCTGTCTTTATAAGTGAGGAAACTCTTTTCGAGGCTGGAATCCATGCCCTGTATGTTGCCGCGCACCTGCTGCAGGTGGTTGATGGCCTGTTTGCCAAAGAAGATGGCGAGTGCGGGTTCGGCCGCGGAGTGGGCATCCATAATGTAGTAGCAGATGAGGGCCTCAAGAAAGGGGTCGGCGATTTCCCCGGCAAGGGGCAGGGCCTGGGCGTAGTTATCGAGGGATTTTTGTTTATCGCCCAGTTTGGAGTAGGCGACGCCGGTATCGGCGAGGGTATTGGCTTCGCCTGAGCGGTCGCCGGCCTGGCGATAGAGGACGAGGGCCTGGCTGAGGTCATCGAGGGCTTTGCGCGGGTCGCCCAGGCCGGTCAAGGCAAAGCCGCGGTCGTTGAGGACGTCGGCCTGACCATCGGGATCGCCGACCTGGCGATAGAGGACGAGGGCCTGGCTGTAGTAGTCGATGGTTTTCTGTCTGTCTCCGAGGTCGGAGTAAGCAAGGCCGATGTTGTTGAGGGTGCGGGCCGCATCATCGCGATTGCCGACCTGCTGCTGGATGGGCAACGCCTGGTTGAAGTAGTCGAGCGCCTTTTGCGGCTGGCCCAGCTTGCCGTAGATATTTCCAATGTTGACCAGGATTGAGGCTTCCCGGTTACGATCGCCGACCTGACGGCTGAGGAGCAGCGCCTGGTTATCGTAATCGAGGGCCTTTTGGGGGTCGCCGAGATCTTCGTAGTTCAGGCCGATATTGGCAAGGTTGGAGGCCTGGTTCCCGACGTCGCCGATCTCGCGATTGACGGCGAGGGCCTGGTTGTCATAGTCAAGCGCTTTCTGCGGTTCGCCGAGCCTCTTGTAGACGACGCCGAGATTATTCAGGGAGAGAGCTTCGAGATTCCGATTGTGCAATTGTCGCGCGACGACGAGCACCTGGTTATAGGAGTCGAGCGCCTTCTGCGGCTGACTTAGATCCTCGTACGCGATGCCGATGCTGTTGAGGACTTCGGCTTCGGCGGCCGGATTGCCCACTTGGTGAAAAAAGGCCACCGCCTGCTCGAGAACATCGAGGGACTTTTGGGGATCGCCGGTAGCTTCGTAGACCAGACCGATGTTGGTGAGCACCTGGGCTTCAGAAAAGCGGTTGGCAAGCTGGCGATCGATCGGAAGGGCCTGGTTATACGAGTCGAGCGCCTTCTGCGAGTCACCCAGACCCAGGTAGACATTGCCCAGGTTGTTGAGAGTGGCTGCCTGGCCATCGAGATCGCCAAATTGGCGATAAATGGGTAAGGCCTGGTTGCAGAGATCGATGGCTTTTTGTGGCTGGCCGAGATGCCTGTAAACCGTAGCGGTATTGGCGAGGATATTGGCCTCGCCATCCAGATCGCCCGCGTCGTGGAAGAGAGGCTGGGCCTGGTTGAAGTCGTCCAGAGCCTGCTTCCAGTCGCTGCTGCTCCTGTAAAGGTTGCCGAGATTGTTCAGGGTGACGGCCTGGTCGAGACCGTCATCGATGTGGCGAAAGATGGCCAGTGCTCGGTTGAGAAAGTCGGCTGCGGGCTGGGATTGGCTCAGGCCCATATCGACGACTCCGATGCTGCGCAGGACGATGGCTTCGGTTTTCTGGTCGCCGCTTTTTTGCGCGATGGGGAGGGCCTGGCTGAGGAGGTCGAGCGCTTTTTGGTTTTGGCCGGCGATGAAGTCCGCGGAAGCGATGCCGGTGAGGGCGATGGCCTGGTCGAGCAGATCGCCGGAGTGAGTGGCCAGACCGAGCGCCTGCTGGGAAGCCGCGAGGGCCTTATCATTCTGGGCGAGTCGCCGCCATGCGGTGGCCTGACCGTTGAGGACGGTAGCTTGTTGTTTCTCGTCGTTTACGGTGCGGGCGAGGTCGAGCGCCTCGGTGTAAGAATCGAGGGCCCTTTGATATCGGGAAATACCCATGTAAAAGTCGCCGATTTGATTGAGTGCGTCCGCCTGGCGGCGGGGATTCTTTGCGGCTTGCGCGGCAGCCAGCTTGGCCTGGAGACCAGCGAGCTTTTGTTGTGAGGGGCCGGGCAATTTATCCAAGGCGGGCGGGGCCGAAGGGGTCGCGGGCGATTGGGCGTGCAGGGGGATCGAGGCGGACAGAAGAAGGCTCAGAAAAGCGATGGCTTGCAATCGCATAGGCGCGATTCTCCAGGACACGGCACGGTGCGCCATTCGTGAGAACGACTGACGCGGGTCGATTGCCGGAGCTTACCTCGCGACTGCTCTTAGAGCAACGGTTTTCTACTGGCTGAGAACAGACTGGATAGCCGGGGTGATGGCCTTGTCGAGCTGGTCGAGGTTGGGGGCGCCGGGGTCGACTTTGATGCCGGGGAAGAGGTGCCACTCTTCGCTGAGGGTGAGCGACTCGCCGGGCCAGACGACGCGCCGTGGGCCGAGGAGCTCGACCTCCTGGAAGGCGCCCTCGACGTAGAGCTCGGTGTTGACGCCGTAGTCGGGATAATCGGCGCGGTTTTCGTGGGCGAAGCGCTTGACGAGGAGCTCATCGCCGAGGAGATGGGCGCACCATCCCTCTTTGTTGCGCAGGCCGATCTTCTGGGGATTGGCGCGGGCGGGGTCGGCGCGGAGAAGAATGTATTTGAGGCCGAGGGTGAAGCGGGGGTCTTCGAGATCGGTGAAGGCGCAGAGGGCGAGGGGCTGGGTGACGGGAGCGTAGTGGTCGTGGGTCTCAAAGGGAACGCGGGGGACGATGGCGGTTCCTGATTGCATGACGGTGATGGCCCAGACGGCGATGTCGATGGGCCAAAGGTTGCGGCTGGTGACGGTGTGCTCGAGCTGGACCCTGGAGCCGGAGGGCGCGAGGGTGATGCGGAGCTGCTTCTCGATCGCGGCGCCGTCGGTGGGTTGGTGGAGGGTGA